>JASCOI010000055.1 GCA_029959665.1 Microbacteriaceae bacterium PS02333 | reverse complement strand
GCCGGCGTGGTGGACGCGGCGCAGGCGCGCGCCGAGCCCGCCCGCCTCGGGTGGGCGGCGCACGGCTGGTCCGTGCGCGCGGTGCACCGCGGACGCGACGTGCTCTTCGCCGCGCGGGACTTCCAGCCGGACGTGATCGTGCTCGACGTGATGTTGCCGGACATCGACGGGTTCCAGGTCCTCGACCGGCTCCGGGACGCGCGGGACGACGTCCGGGTGCTGTTCCTCACCGCCAGGGACTCGTCCGAGGACCGGCTCGCCGGGCTCACCCGGGGCGGCGACGACTACCTCACGAAGCCGTTCGGGGTGGCGGAGCTGCTGGTGCGGGCACGGATCCTGGCGCGGACGTCGGCGCGGGTCGCCGCTGCGCCGGTCGGGATCACCGTCGGGGACATGGTGCTCGACGAGGACGCGCGCACCGTCTCGCGCGGCGGGGACGCGATCGAGCTGACCCCGACCGAGTTCGAGCTGCTGCGGTACCTCGCGCGGAACGCGAACCGGGTGCTGTCGCGGGAGAACATCCTGACGAACGTGTGGGGGATGGACTTCGGGTCGTCGTCGAACCTCGTGGACATGTACGTGTCGTACCTGCGGAAGAAGCTCGACGTCGGGCGCCCGCCGCTCGTGCAGACCGTGCGCGGCGCCGGGTACGTGTTGCGGCCGTGAGCGCTCGTGGTCGTGCGGGTGGGATCCCGGTCGCTCGTGCTCGTGGTCGCGCTCGGCGTGTGCCGTCGCTGCGGTGGCGGATCGTGGGTGCCGTGGCGTTGCTGCTCGTCGCGACGAACCTCGTCGTCGGGGTCGTGACCGTGGTCGCCTACCGGGGGTACCTCGTGGGTCGGCTCGACGCGGAGCTCTCCACGGCGGCGAACCGGACGCTCGGGCCCGGTGGGTCCCCGTCGCCGCCGCCGGGGGCGGGCTCCGGTGACCGGCCGGACCCGGGGAACGCGTTCATCGGCGCTCCGGGACAGGCCGCAGGGACGGTCGTGGCGATCTACCGCGACGGCTCCACCGTGCTCGCCGGCTACACCGACAGCAGCGGCCAGCAGCACGGACTGACGTCGGCGCAGGAGTCCACGCTGTCGTCCGTCGACGCCGACGGCGCGCAGGTGACCGTGTCGCTCGGGTCACTCGGCACCTACCGCGCACAGGCGATCGGGTCGTCCGGGGACGTCTACGTCACCGCGCTGCCCCTCGACGACCTGCGTGCGTCCGTGGTCCGGCTCGTCATCGTGATCGGCAGCGTCACACTCGTCGGGCTCCTCGTCGCCGTGTGGGCCGGCGCGATGCTCGTCCGCCGCTCCCTGCGTCCGCTCGAACGCGTGGCCGAGGTCGCATCGAGCGTCACCGGGCTCGACCTGGAGCGGGGCGACACCGACATCCCCGTGCGGGTCGCCGACGTGGACCTCGCGCAGAACCGTGAGGTCGGCGCCGTCGGGTCGGCGCTCAACCGTCTCCTCGGGCACGTGGCCCGCGCGCTCACGGTCCGACGCGATGCCGAGGCCGGCATGCGCACCTTCATCGCCGACGCGTCGCACGAGCTCCGCACGCCGATCGCGACCGTGCGGGCGTACGCCGAGCTGTCCTCCTCGTCGTCGGACGTGGACGCGCTCCACGAGAACGTCGACCGGATCGGACGCGAAGCCGTCCGCATGGGGTCGCTGGTCGACGAACTGCTGCTGCTCGCCCGGCTCGACGCGGCGTCGTCCGGCACGGTCGTCCGTGCCGCCGAACCCGTCGACCTCACGTCCCTGGTCGTCGAGGCGACGATGGACGCTCGAGCAACCGCTCCGTCGCACCGCTGGACGCTGCAGGTCGACGACGAGCCGATCGTCGTGTCCGGAGACGAGGCCCAGCTGCGCCGCGTGGTGACGAACCTGCTGGCGAACGCGCGGACACACACACCTGCGGGGACCGCCGTGGTGGTCTCGTTGCAGCGGGTGGCCGAGACGGAGTCCGGCTCCGGCGCCGGAGTGCGCTTCGTCGTCGCGAACGACGGACCGCCGATCCCGGCCGAGGTGCTGTCGACGCTGTTCGACCGGTTCACCCGTGGTGAGGCGTCTCGCTCGCGGGAGCACGGGACGAGCGGACTCGGGTTGGCGATCGTGCGCGGGGTCGTGGACGCGCACGGCGGCACGGTGCGGGTGGTGTCGGAGCCGGGTCGGACGGCGTTCACCGTGCTACTGCAATTGCAGCATATTTGACTTAACGCTGATACTTCACCAGGCTTGCTCTGCCCAATCCACTAGGGGGCAGAGGAGAAGCATGAACACCAAGAAAAAGCTGGTCATCGGGATCAGCCTGGCCGCAGGACTCGTCATCGCTCCGGCTGCGATCGCGTCTGCCGCGCCGACCGAAGTACTCGGTACGGGAAGTCAAGCGGGCGGGGTCGAGATCACCGGCACCCAGCACGGGTCCTCGAGCACCGTCGGCGGCATCCAGACGCGGGTCGCCGACGGGAGCTACTGGGAGTGGGGAGTCGGTCGGGACGACACGTACTCGAACTACTTCCGGGAGTCCAGCTGTCACGGTTCGACCGCGGTCGGGAAGAAGACGAAGCGCGTCACCGGGGTGCGGGGCGGGGTGTACTCGAAGGCTCTCACACCGAAGGCGAGCAGCGGCAACAAGGCGTACTACCACAACTGCTGATCGTCAGTCGCGAGGGTGCACCGGGTGCACCCTCGCGACGTCATCGGGAAGGTACACGTGTCGTTTCGATCCACTCGAGTCGCGTACGCGGTTCCGCCACTGCTCGCGTTCCTGCTCGGCTTCCTCGGACTCGTCCAGGCGAGCGAGAGCGGTCTTCTCGGCGTCTCGTCCGTGGTCACCGCGGTCGCCCAGTCCGACGCCGCGTCGAACGTGCGAGTTGCCGAGTCGCTGGAGGCCGTGGCGAGCGACCAGGGCGCAACGATCGCTCGCGTCGTCGCGGACCCTCGCGAGCCGAACACCAGACGTGTCGCGCTCGTCACCGGCGCGCCATCGACTTCGGGAGCGGCGTGGCTCGATCGTGGGTATCGCGACTTCGCTCGCACGATGACGACTCGTGTCGAGCCGATGGCCGATCTGGTCCACTACGACACCGCCGGCTCGTACCAGGTGTTGGGCGCCGATGCGTCCCGCCGAGCGCTCGTGCACGCGCTCGAGAAAGCTGGGTTCGTCGTGACTGCCGAGTCGATCCCGATCGCCGCGCGATTCGGCATCTCGAGCGGCCTCGACGGCAGCTGGGGACTCATCGCCGCGCTGATGATGGGATGTGGCGCACTCTGCATGCTCGGTACGGTCGGGAGCCCGCGACGCTCCGCCGTCCATCGGTTGACCGGCCGGAGCACCGCCTCCGTGGTCCTGACAGAGCTCAAGGAGCTCCGGGTCGCGATGGCCGTGCTCGCAGCGGTCACGCCGTTCGTGGCGCTCGCCCTCTGGTTGTACAACGGCTTCGCATCGATCGTCGTGTTCGCCGTGGCGGTCGCGGCGTTCTGCACCGCCCTCACGATCCCCGTGATCGTCCTGCACGCTCTCGGAACGGTCCTGTCGTGCCGCACACCCATCCCCGCCGCGATGCGTGGGACACGGCCTTCGGGCGCACTCGTCATCGCCGTACAACTCGCGCGCGCACCCGCGATCGCGCTCCTGATCGCTGCGACGTTCACGATGGTCGGGAGCATCGCGGTCGCGAACAGCGGCGCCGCAGCGCGTGACCTCCGCGCAGCCGGGCGCACCGTGCAGCTCTGGGTGACACCGGATCCGAGACCGGACAGCCAGTCGCAGGAGTACTGGGACCGGATCGGTGCGTTCACGGGTCGGTCGCTCGACGACGGCGATGCGTTGCTCACCGCCGCCACGGAGATCGGCACCGGACGCGGTCGGGGCACATCCCCGGCGCTGATCGTCGACGGCACATACCTGCAGCTCCACCGGCTCCACGCAGCCGACGGCTCGCTCATCACCGCTGACCCGGGCCGGATCAGCGTGTGGCTCCCGCACGGATCAGCCATCGAGCGCGCACCCCTCGTCCGCAGCCTCGGCAAGTGGGAGCTCAGGAACGCTCCTCCCAGCGAGCGGTCGGCGATCGGCGGAGGCACGCTTGCGGAGTCCGAGGTCTACACACATCCCGGTGATGCTTCGACCGCGACGTGGCTGCGTGACGCGGTCGTCATCGTCGTCCCGGACCCCGCGACGGTGTTCTCGGACGACCAGCTGGGTTCATGGCTGTCGACCGGAGACGTCGTCTTCACATCGAACGCCGTCGCCGAGCGTGCAATCCGATCGTCCGACGTCGGTCACGAGTTCAGCGCTGTCGTGGCGGTTGGTCAGGACGCAGCGGAACGTGCACAGCATGCGGCGACCGCGGTCAGGATCGACACAGCGGCACTGATCGGAGCGGGGGCAGTGACCGTGATGCTGAGCGCGTTCGGGATGATCGCGCATCGCAGACGGCACGGGCGCGCGCTGTTCGCCCGCTTCACAGCAGGGAGCTCCTTCGTCCGGACGAACGCATCGCTCGTGCTCGTCGAGACGATCCTGCTCACCGCGGCGGCAGCCGTCGTCGTCGACGGCTGGTGGGATCGACGTCCGGACGGCAGCGGTCAGGTCTCCGCGCTCGACCCGGTCGCGAGGAGCGCTGGAGCCGCGGGCCTGCTGGCGGGTGGCATCGTCATCGCGATCGCCGCGATCGACGTCGCACTCCTCTCATGGACGGGCCGCCGCGCTGTGAAGACCCGAGGAAGGGAAACGTGATGCTCCGACTCCGGGGAGCCAGCAAACGACACGGACGCAAGCAGCTCTGGGACGGGTTGTCGGTCGACGTCTCCGACGGGGAAATCCTCGCCGTGACCGGTCCGAGCGGCTCCGGGAAGTCGACCCTGCTGGACTGCATGGGGTTGATCGACCACCTCGACGCCGGGACCATCCACATCGACGGTGTCGAGGCGGGACGATCACCGCGACATGCTCGGCTCGTGCGGCGCGACGTGTTGGGTTTCCTGTTCCAGGACTTCGGACTCGTGCCGGACATGACCGTCGCGGAGAACGTCCTGATCGCTCGGTCCGGTCGGAAGCGACGCGAGCGCCAGACATCCACCGAGGCCGCGCTGGCGCGGGTCGGTCTCGAGGGTCGGGCGGGCCATCGAGCGTTCGAGCTGAGCGGTGGCGAACAGCAGCGAGTCGCGCTGGCACGTCTCATCGTGAAACGACCGCGACTGATCTTGGCGGACGAGCCGACGAGCGCACTGGACGCCACCAATGCGCGCGTCGTCCTCGACGTCCTCGGAGCGTTCGCCGAGGACGGAGCTGCTGTCGTCATCGCCACGCACTCCGCTGAGGTCTGGGCGATTGCAGACAGCCGACTCGAGCTGGGTGCGGCCCCCTCGGACTGACACGGGTTCTTACCGTCGGCACAGGAGCGTGCTCCGCTTCCCGTAGGGCCGCTGCCGAGCATCAGCGGTATGACGGAGACGAACCCCACCCTCGACATCGACATCGTCGTCCCCTGCTTCAACGAGCAGGACACGCTCGCCGCCCACGTCCGGCGCCTGCACACGTTCTGCCGGACGTCGCTGGCCTCCACGTGGCGGATCACGATCGCGGACAACGCCTCGACCGACGACACCGCCCGCATCGCCGACGACCTCGCCGCGATGCTCGACGGGGTCCACGCCGTGCACCTGCCCGAGAAGGGCCGCGGTCGGGCGCTCAAGGCCGTGTGGGGCGCGTCCGACGCCCGGGTGCTCGTCTACCTCGACGAAGACCTCTCCACCGACCTCGCCGCGCTTGAGCCGCTCGTCGCACCGCTCCTGTCCGGGCACTCGGACCTGGCGATCGGCACGCGGCTGGCCGGTTCGTCGCGGGTGGTGCGGGGCGGCAAGCGCGAGTTCATCTCGCGCTCGTACAACCTGCTGCTCCGGACCACGATGGGCGTCTCGTTCTCCGACGCCCAGTGCGGCTTCAAGGCGATCACCCGGCAGGCGGCGGAGCACGTCCTGCCCCTGTGCGAGGACGACGCGTGGTTCTTCGACACGGAGTTGCTCGTGATCGCCGAACACGCAGGGCTGCGCGTCCACGAGGTCCCGGTCGACTGGGTGGACGACGTGAACTCGTCCGTGGACATCGCGTCGACCGCGACCGAGGACCTCAGGGGCATGTGGCGGGTGTCACGCGGGCTGGCGACCGGGCGGATCCCCGTCGCACCCGTGTACGAGGCGATCGGCCGCCAGCCGTTCACGACGCCGCACGTGGGCATCGTGGGCCAGGTGCTCCGGTTCGGTGCGATCGGCGTCGCGTCGACGATCGCGTTCGCGGTGCTCTACGCGCTGTTCCGCCCGGCGATCGGTGCGCAGACCGCCGACTTCCTCGCGCTCCTCGTCACCGCGATCGGGAACACCGCCCTGAACCGCCGGTTCACGTTCGGCGTGCGCGGTCGGTCCGGCGCCGGACGCCACCACGTGCAGGGGCTCGTCGTGTTCGGCATCGCATGGGCGATCACGTCGGGGTCCCTCGTCGTGCTGCACGCTGCGGCGCCGGGGTCGTCGCACGGCGCGGAGATCGCGGTGCTGACGGGGGCGAACCTGCTCGCGACCCTGGTCCGCTTCGTGCTGTTCAAGGCGTGGGTGTTCCGCACGCGTCGTCGTCCGGAGATCATCCGCGCGGGGACGACACCTGCCGCCGAGGCCTCGACCGAGGCACTGCCCGTTACGGACGCCACGACGCGCACCGCTCCGACGACGCGCTGAGGCAGCGCGGGTACCGTGAGCGTCCCGTGACGCGAAGGAGCACCACATGACGGACACCAGCACCCCGGACCCGGACGGCACCGAGAAGACGGACGGCCTCGGCAAGGACAGCACGATCCCGAACCACCCCGAGGGTGTCGCCGCCGGCATCACCGACGAGGAGTCGCACTTCAACCCCGAAGAGGACGAAGACGCCGAGTAAGACGGCACAGCCGAGGAACGCCGCACAACCGAAACCGATCCGAACCGCGGAAGTCTGCGGTGCGGATCGGTTTCCGTTGTTCGGCGCCGCATCGCACCACGGGCGCCGCAGCGCACCACGGGCGCCGTCCGCATCGCCACGCGAGCAGGACGCAGCGGTGTTGCGCTGGCGGTATACCAACGCTTAGCATCGCCTCACCGCACCACGACCCCACAGGGCCCGACCGACACCACCGGTCCGCCCGCGGCGAGCGCTCCACCGTTGCAGCCTCCGTCCGTCCGCTGCCGGCACTCGCTCCTCAGGACCCGCACGTGAACCCCTCCCCATTCGGTCTGTACGACCCTGCCCGCGAGAACTCCGATTGCGGCGTCGGCTTCATCACCCGCCTCGACGGGACGCCGAGCCACGACGTCATCGTGAAGGGCGACGAAGCGCTCTGCGCCATCCCCCACCGCGGCGGCAAGTCCTCCGAAGGTGTCGGCGACGGCGCCGGCGTCAGCATCGACCTGTCGGTGGAGTTCTTCAGCGCGCTCACCGGCGAGGAGCTCCGTGCCGGGCACTTCGGCGTCGCGAACTGCTTCGTGCCGAGCCGGTCCGACGAGCGCGACCGCGCGGTCCGCACCGTCACCGAGCAGATCGAGCGGCAGGGCTTCGAGCTCCTCCTCGTCCGCGACGTCCCGGTGGACCACTCCGTCGCCCGTGCAGAGGCCGAGCAGTACCAGCTGCCCATCGTGCAGTGGGTGTTCCGCGCCCCGTCCGGATGGGAACGAGCCGACGTCGACGCCGCCGCCAACCGCGCCCTGCTCGCGATCGAGGCGATCTCCTACGGCGAGGCGGCCGAGCAGCACCTCGAGCACGCCGCCCTGTCGCCGCTGTCCCTGAGCGCCCGCACGCAGGTCCTCAAGGGCCGCCTGAACTCCGGCGAGGTCATCGGGTACTTCACGGACCTCCGCGATCCCCGGCACTCCGTCCGGACGCTGTACTTCCACACCCGCTTCTCGACGAACACCGAGCCGCACCCGACGATGGCGCAGCCGTTCCGCCTGATGGCGCACAACGGCGAACTCAACACCGACCGGAAGAACCGCCTCTCCGACGAGGCGCTCGCCCGAGCACGCACGCGCAGCATCGTCCGTCCACCGGGACAGTCGGACTCGAGCCGCCTCGACCAGACCCTGCAGAGTCGGGTGTTCGACGACGGCCTGGAGATCGTCGAGGCCGTGGTGTCGCTCATGCCGCCGGCGTGGGAGAACGACCGCACGCTGACGGACGACGTCCGCGCGATGCTCGAGTACTTCTCGCTGTACGAGGAGAAGAACGACGGGCCCGCTGCCGTGATCTTCAGCGACGGCGACGTCGTCGGTGCCCGACTCGACCGCCTGGGGCTCCGCCCGCTCCGCACGGTCGAGACGGCCGAGTACCTGATGGTGTCGTCCGAGGCCGGTCAGGTCACGTTCCCCGACGACGAGGTCGTGCACCGCGGCCGCATCGAGGCCGGCGGCATGCTCGTCGTCGACCACCGCACCGGCACGCAGATGCGCACCGGCGAGGTCCTCGAGATGCTCGCCGCCCGCCGGGACTACGGCACGCTGCTCGACGACGCCCGCGTCGACCTGGACGACCTGCCCGCGCCGGACTACGACCGCACCACGAACACCCTCGGCTACGACGGCGACCTGTCGCTGCAGGGCCGCTACGTGGCGTACTCGCTGAACCAGGAGAGCTTCCGGTTCATGCTCGACCCGATGCTGCAGAACGGCTCGGAGCGGATCTCGGCGATGGGTTACGGCAACGCCATCAACGCGCTCAGCGACACCGAGGGCGGCATGGCGAAGTACTTCTCGCAGCGCTTCGCCCAGGTGACGAACCCGCCGCTGGACTCCATCCGCGAGGCCGACGGCATGAGCATGCGCGTCGCACTCGGAGCCAAGCTCGACGGGCACAGCCCCGACGGCACCGGCGCGCAGACCCGGCAGCTCGTCGTGCAGTCCCCGATCCTCGGGCACCTCGACATGGTGCGCCTCCGCGACCAGGACATCGTGCCGCTCGAGCGCTTCGCCATGCTCTACGTCCCCGTCCTCGGGGACGAGCAGGCCAACGCCGACGCGGTGCGCACCGCGACCGAGCGGCTCGCCGACGCGGTCGTGGCGTTCGCCGAGCAGCGCGGCGGGATCGCGGTGCTGACCGACCGCGGTGTCTCGAGCACCCACGCCGCCCTCCCCGTGATCCTCGCCGTCGCGGCGGTGAACCAGCGCCTCATCGAGACGGGTCTGCGGCTGCGCGTCTCGATCGTCGCGGAGAGCGGTCAGCTCCCGTCGTCGCACCACGTGGCGACGGCGCTCGGCTTCGGTGCCGCAGCGGTCTACAGCCTGTCCGCGCGGCTCCGTGCCGAGGAGAAGTACCCGGCAGCCCCGGCACCGGCCGGCGAGCTCACCGCCACCGACCAGGCGCTGAAGCAGTTCAGGAAGGCAGCCGAGAAGGCCCTCGCGAAGACGATGGGCCGTGTCGGGCTCTGCACCGCGGAGAGCTACATCGGCGGCGAGTTCTTCGAGCCGAACTACCTCGACACCCGCGACGACCTGTTCGCCCGGGTCTTCCCGCACATGGATGCCCCGGTCGGTGGTGTCGGCTTCGCCCGCATCGCCCAGGCGGCGACGGACTGGCACGAGCGCGCGCGGCGCGTGCAGGGTGACGCCCAGGTCCCGCTCCTCGGGCTCTTCAAGGAGCGCTCGGACGGTGCCGGGCACTCGTTCGGTGTCGCGAGCGTGCGTGGCTTCGGCGGCATGACCGAGGAGCGTCCGTCCTTCGAGCGCTCCGGCGACTCGGAAGCGCTCCGGCTCCTGACGCTCGGGCAGCTGGACGACGCGTTCGGCATCTCCGACGCCGCGTACCGGAACACCGGCTACGACCGGCTGAGCGACGCCGAGATCGACGCCTTCCGCACGACACCGGGCTACCGGACCTTCCTGCAGACCACGCACGAGGAGCGTTCCCGCCGCCCGAGCGCGCTCCGCGACGTGCTGGCCCTGCCGGCGGACGTCACCGGGCTCGACACCGCTGAGGACTTCGCACGCGAACTCGGCCGGTTCTCGCTCACCGGCAACAGCAGCGTCACGGTGCGCGGTCTGCTCGGCTCACGAGTTGGGGACGGCGGTCCGACGGGAGGCCCGGTGCGGTTCCGTCTGCGGCTCACGTCCGCAGGATCGCTGGGCGCCGAGCGCCACACGGCCCTCGCGAGCGGGCTCGCGCTGGTCTTCCCCGGCCAGGTCGACGTCGACGACGTCGACGACACCCAGGTGACGCTCCGCGCCACCGGGTTCGCCGTCGACCTCCTGGCGCTCCTGGAGAGCGCACCGGAGAGCGTCGAACTCGACGACGTCCAGCCGGCGCACGAGATCACCAGGACGCTGGCGTCGGGTGCGATGAGCCACGGGGCGCTCGTCGCCACCGCGCACGAGGCGGTCGCGCACGGCACGAACATGGTCGGCGGCATGTCGAACAGCGGTGAGGGCGGCGAGCACCACTCTCGCTACGGCACCATCCGCGGCTCGCGCATCAAGCAGTTCGCCTCCGGTCGCTTCGGCATCTGGGCGGGCTACCTCGCCGACCCCATGCTCGAGGAGCTCGAGATCAAGATCGGCCAGGGTGCGAAGCCCGGCGAGGGCGGCCAGCTCCCGGCGCCGAAGGTCACGGTCGACATCGCCGCTGCCCGCGGTGGCACGCCCGGCGTCGAGCTCATCTCGCCGCCGCCGCACCACGACACGTACTCGATCGAGGACCTCGCGCAGCTCATCCACGACTGCAAGGCCGCCCGCGTCCGGGTGATCGTGAAGCTGGTGTCCTCCGAGGGCATCGGCACCATCGCCGTGGGCGTCGCGAAGGCCGGCGCGGACGTCATCAACGTCGCGGGGAACACCGGCGGCACGGGTGCTGCGGCCGTCACGAGCCTGAAGTACGCGGGCCGCTCCGCGGAGATCGGCGTGGCGGAGGTGCACCAGGCCCTCGTCGCGAACGGCCTCCGGCAGAAGGTCACGCTCCGCTGCTCCGGCGCGCACCAGACCGGCAGCGACGTCGTCACGAGCGCGCTCCTCGGCGGCGACAGCTTCGAGTTCGGCACCACCGCGCTGATGATGCTCGGCTGCGTGATGGCGAAGAACTGCAACGTGAAGTGCCCTGCCGGCCTGACCACGAACGCCGAGGCGTTCGAGGGCGACCCCCGCGCGCTCGCGCAGTACCTGCTGAACATCGCGCACGACGTCCGGCAGATCCTCGCGCGCCTCGGCCTGCGCTCCCTGCGCGAGGCCCGCGGTCGCACGGACCTGCTGCAGCTCCTCGACCACCCGGCGAGCGTCGGGCGGCTGGACGTGCGGAACCTGCTCGCGCAGGTGCCCGAGCAGGTCGTCACCGACCCGGAGTACCTGGAGAAGGACTTCCGCACCGACGACGCGCTCATCGAGCGGGTCCGCACGGCGCTCCTGACCCACCGCGGGCACTCCGTCACCATCGACGGCGTGGTCCTCGGCAACGCCGACAAGTCGGTCGGCGGCCAGTTCGGCATCGACGTCGAGCGGATCCTCAACCACGAGCTCCGCGACGCGTCGTTCGAGGACGTCCCCGCCGTCACCACGGACGACCGCGGTCGCCGGCGCCTGGTCGACGGTGCCGTGACGATCCGCACGAGCGGCTCGGCCGGGCAGTCCTACGGCGTCTTCAACAACGACGGCGTCCTGCTGGAGCACACCGGCACCGCGAACGACGGCGTCGGCAAGAGCCAGAGCGGCGGCCGCATCGTCGTGCGTGCGCCGGGCGGCGGCAGCGCCGAGCGCGGCGGGAACGTCCTCATCGGCAACTTCGCGCTGTTCGGCGCCACCGGCGGGCGGACGTTCGTCGAGGGCGAGGCCGGCGACCGCTTCGCCGTCCGGAACTCCGGCGCGACCGCGGTGGTCGAGGGGCTCGGCGACTTCGGCTGCGAGTACATGACGGGCGGCGCGGTGTTCAACCTCGGCGGCTTCGGCAAGGGGCTCGGGAACGGGATGTCCGGCGGCTTCCTGTACCAGTACGACCCATCAGGGCAGGTCACCGAGCGCGCCAGCACCGACTCGCTCCTGGTCTTCCCCGTCACCGACACCGACCGCGGCGCGTTCCACGAGGACGCGGCACGACTGCTCCTCACGTGGCACCTCGAGGCGACCGGCTCCGAGCTCGCCGCCGGGCTGCTGGCCGACTGGGACACGACCCGCACGCACGTGTTCGTCGGCATGCCCCGCGCGCTCCTGCTCACGCAGGACGCCGAGGCGATCCTGGCGGCCGCGACGAGGAACGAGCTGCTCGACGAGCTCGCGACGTCGACCGCGACGGACAAGCTCCGCGCGTTCAAGGTCGATTACCGCGACCGCCGCACGGTGCTCGACGGCCGTGCCCCGGCGCTCGGCGACCAGGGCGACGACATGTTCTCGCTGCTGTCGTCGTACACGGTGCTCGGCGCCGCCCAGGACATCGCGCTCGAGCGGGTCCCCGGCGCGACGGACCCGAACGACCCCCGCGTCGCCGAGGCCGTCAAGAACCTCGTCCTGACCGAGGACTTCTTCGTGAAGCAGCGCGTCGTGAAGTACCTGCGCGGCACACTGGAGAAGTTCGCGGACGACGAGCTCGCGACCCTCATCGCGATCAAGCGACTCGACGACTACAAGCGTGCGCTCACGCAGCGGAACAACCGCAGCATGGACGCACCGGGAACGACCGGCTGGATCATGCACCAGAACGCCAAGAACGACGGACGCGTCCGCGCGGCACGCTTCGACGAACTGCTCGCCACCGCGGCGCTCGAGGACATCGCCCGCCGCGCCCCCGAGGCCCCGGCCGAGGCGGTGACCGCGTGACCCTCCTGCCCCCGACCGGCTCGCTGATCCCGGTAGACGCCCCGTTCTCCGCTGCCCAGGAGTCCTGGCTCGCCGGGTTCATCGCGGGCATCGCCGCCGCCGGCAAGAAGTCCCAGGCTCCGGCGCCGACCACCACGATCGACGTGCTGTTCGGCACCCAGACCGGCAACGCCGAGTTCCTGGCCGACCAGCTCGTCGCCGGTGCGCGGGCCCGTGGACTCGGTGGCCGGACCACGGCGCTCGACGACGTCTCCCCCGAGCAGCTCGCCGGGATGTCGCACGTGCTCGTCGTCACCTCGACGTACGGCGAGGGCGAGATGCCCGACAACGCCGGCCTGTTCTGGGACGCCATCCAGTCCGACGCGACCCCGCGGCTGGAGGGCCTGCAGTTCGCCGTCCTCGGGCTCGGTGACAGCGGCTACGACGAGTTCTGCCAGGCCGGCAAGCTCCTCGACACCCGGTTCGAGCAGCTCGGCGCCACCAGGATCCACGACCGCGTCGACTGCGACGTGGACTTCGAGGACCCGGCCGCCCTCTGGACCGCCGGTGTCCTCGACCTGATCCAGACGCAGGCCGGCACGACCGGCGCGACCGCAGCCACGGGCGCGACCAGCGACGCGACCGCAGCCGGCGGGGCGGGCGCGAGCCGAGCCTCCAGGCCGGGTTCCCAGTGGAACAAGCGCAACCCGTACCGTGCCCGCCTGGTGGAGAACCGGCTGCTCTCCGACCCGCGCAGCGCGAAGGAGATCCGGCACTACGAGTTCGACCTCGGCGACAGCGGCATCACGTACGCCGCCGGCGACGCCCTCGCCGTCGTGCCGCGCAACGACGACGCCCTGGTGTCGGAGCTGCTGGACCACCTCGGTGCCACCGGCGACGAGCGGGACGACGGTCGGGCCGTCGTCGACGTGCTCCGCGACGACCGGGAGATCCGGACGCCGTCGAAGGACCTCGTCGCGGACCTCGTGCAGCGTGCCCCGTCCAGCGAGCTCGCGGCTGTCGTGGCGCACGGCGACAAGCACGAGCTGGACCGCTGGCTCTGGGGCCGTGACGTGCTCGACCTGCTCCGTGACGCCGGCCCCGCGGCACCGGGGCTGGACGAGCTGCTGCCGTTCCTCCGGCCGCTCCAGGCACGCCAGTACTCGATCTCGTCGAGCCCGCTCGCGCACCCGGACCGGATCCACCTGACGATCGCCTCCGTCCGGTACGGCGACGTGAACCGTCGGCACTCCGGCGTCGCGTCCACGCACCTGGCCGACCGGGTGGCGGTCGGCGACGAGGTCGGCGTGTACCTGCAGCCGAACGCCGCGTTCAGCGTCCCCGCCGACGACGACGCGCCGCTCATCATGGTCGGCCCCGGGACCGGCATCGCGCCGTTCCGCGGGTTCCTGCACGAGCGGGCGGCGAGCGGCGCGACCGGGCGCAACTGGCTGTTCTTCGGCGACCAGCACCGCGACACCGACTTCGTCTACCGGGACGAGCTCACGGCGCTGCAGGAGCAGGGCGTCCTCACCCGCATGGACCTGGCGTTCTCGCGCGACCAGGCCGAGAAGGTCTACGTGCAGACCCGGATGCGCGAGCAGTCGCGGGAGCTCTACGCGTGGCTCGAGGACGGAGCGACCTTCACGGTGTGCGGCGACGCGTCACGGATGGCGAAGGACGTCGAGTCCGCGCTGCTGCAGGTCATCGCGACCGAACGCGGCAAAGGCGACGACGACGCCGCCGAGTACCTCGCCGACCTGCGTCGCGCGAAGCGGTACGTCCGCGACGTGTACTGAGAGGTGGCCGCCGTCCCGGCCTTCGGAACCCGAATCCTCGGGCGGGACGGCGACCCTGACCGCCCGACGCCTGTGGGGAGCCCCCTGATCCGGGTCTCCCCCGCCGTCACGGCACCCTGAGCCGACGACGACGGGAACATCGAGCGGTCACTGCACCGTACTGGGGTTCGCCGGTGCGCGGTACCCGTTGACGCGGGTGCATCGCAGTGCTATGCGTCTCAGGAGTCCCCGGGGACGACCGCTCGTGACCACGGTGATTCCTCGCCCGTCGCCGTGTCCGAGGGCTCCGGCGTCAGCACGAGTCCCGACCCGGAGGACGCCGAGGTGTACAGCTCCTCGAGCCACGACCGGTTGATGGACGGTGCCCGGCTGCCGGCGAACTTGAAGTGGAGGCTGACGTTCGGGTGCAGCCAGATGCTCGACCGGCCGTCGCCGTGCAGTGCGTCGTCCTTCCACGAGAACACGAACCGGTGGTCTCGGCGGAGCAGGTTCACGATGACGATCTGCAGGTGCGTCAGGGCACGGTCATCGATGTGGAGGTCGAGTGCCTCCCCGGCGTAGATGAGCTGTCCCATGCGTCTGTCTACACCGCGCGACGCCTGCTCGGCCTGGAGGCACCGGTCGGGTCCGCCCCGCCGGTCACCCCTTGTGGGTGGTCGCCTCGTAGTGCCGAGCGCCGCCGAGCACACCGGCGAACCGGAACGGGGCGGTGGTCACGCGCGGCCGTTCGACGTCGTCGCTGGTCGCGGCACCCGTCGCGTGCAGGGCCCGGTACTCGGCCACCGTCAGCGGCACCCGGGCCGCGAGCGCCGCGGGGACGGAGCCGTCACGACGGTGCTGCCGGTACTCGGGGCGGACGACACCGGTCAGCATCTCGCCGACGCTGCCGGAGCCGTAGCTGAACATGCCGATCCGCTTGCCGGCGAGGTCGTCGTCGAGGTCGAGGAGGGCGGCGAGCGCGATCCAGAGCGACGCCGTGTACGTGTTGCCGACCTGCTTGTTGTACGCGAAGCCCGTCACCAGCTCGGACTCGTCGAACTCCGTGCCGACGTGCTGCGTGAGCTTCCGGTGCGCCTTCAGTGCCATCTTCGTGAACGGCTGGTGGTGCACGAACCGGTCGATGTCGTCGATCGCCGGGCCGCCGCGCGCCGCCAGGTCGTCCCAGGCGCCGATGAAGGCGTCCACGTAGGCACTGACCGACAGGCGGCCGTCGACCAGGGCGGTCGAGCGGTCGTTCGGACGCCAGAAGTCGTCGACATCGGCGGTGAACAGGCCGGACAGCGGCTCGATCTCGATGAGGTCCGGGTCGGCGGTGACGAGCATCGCGACCGCGCCGGCGCCCTGCGTGGGCTCGGCGGCGGTGTCGACGTCGTAGCGGGCGACGTCCGCGGCGATCACGAGGACGCGCTCGCGGGGGTCCCGCGCGACGATGCCGAGGGCGAGCTGCAGCGCAGCGGTGCCGCCGTAGCAGGCCTGCTTCAGCTCGACGACACGGGCGTTCGTCGGGAGGCCGAGCAGTCCGTGCACGAACACGCCCGCGGCCTTCGACTGATCGATGCCGGACTCCGTCGCGAACAGCACCGTGCGGATGCCCTCCGAGCCGTGGCGGTCGACGACCTGCTTCGCCGCCGCTGCACCCATCGTGACGATGTCCTCGTCGGGGGCGGGCACGCTGAAGGCGTCCTGGCCGATGCCGACGTGGTACTTCGCCGGGTCCACGCCGAGCTGCACGGCCAGGTCGTCGAGTTCGAGCACGTGGTGCCCGGTCGCGACCGCGATGTCATGGATGCCGATGCCGGTCATGCCTTCTCTTCTCTCCGAGCAGAACCCCGCTCCATGGCGACGTGCGCCGCCATGAGTTCACCGGGGTTGGTCTGTGCCGCGAGCAGGGAGAGCTCGCCGCAGAGGACGGTCGCGGCGCAGAGGCCGGCGAGCCGTCGGGCGTTCGCGCCGGGTTCGCGGTCCTCGCGGCAGCCGAGGCGCACCAGGGCGTCCTCGACCACGGGCAGGTCGTTGCCCTTGCCGTTGCCGACCGTCCCGACGATGAGGTGCGGCAGCGAGCACGAGAAGTACAGGTCGTCGCCGCGGGCCTCGGCGAACGTGATGCCCTGGGAGCCCTCGACGATGTTCGCGGCGTCCTGTCCCGTCGCCAGGTAGAACCCGAGGAGCATGTTCGCGTAGTGGGCGTTGGCGGAGCGCAGGGCACCGGCGATCGTGGAGCCGACCAGGTTCTTCGCCGTGTTCAGTTCGACGATCCGCTCGGTCGAGGACTTCAGGAACCGCTCGACGACCATGCCGGGCAGGACGATCTCGGCGATCGTGTTCCGCCCGCGGCCGCGGATGCCGTTCACCGCCGTCGCCTTCTTGTCGGAGCAGAAGTTCCCGGAGATCGACACGTAGGACAGCTCGGGGTGCCAACCGAGGATCGTCGGCAGCAGCGTGTCCGCGGCCTGCGTGACCATGTTGTGACCGGAGGCGTCACCCGTCGTGAACGCGAAACGCAGGAAGAGCAGGTCGCCGACGATCTCCGGGTGCACCTCGATGAGCTTCGCGAAGCGGCTCTGCCCGGCGACGACCGCCTCGAGCTCCGGCTGTCGCGCCAGGATCTGTCCGGCCGCGATGTGTGCGGCGGCGGCGCTCGTCGCACGCACGACCACGGAGCGGGTCATGCGCTCGTCGACGACGGTCGCGACGATGCCGCCCTCGACCATGCGGGAGATGCGGGCACCGCGGCCGACGGACGGCCACAGCGGCGACTCGTACGTCGCGAGGGGCACCTCGTGCTCGCCCTCGACGGCGTTGCCGCTCACCCGGAGCGGACCGACCCAGCGCGTGGGGATCGGGGTCTGCGTGACGGTCTTGTCGGTGCTCGTCTTCGTTGTGGTGCTCATTCGACGGTGCTCATTCGATCGGGCCTTCCGGCGGCTGCACGGCGATGGTGAGGTGCCGGATGTCGTGCGCCTCCCATTCGCGGAGGATCCCGGCGGTGTCGCGCTCCGCGGTGTCGCTCTCGATCGGGACGAGGGCGATGCCGCAGTCGCCGCCACCGGCGCCGGACGGCTTCGCCGCCCCGCCGGCACGCTCGACGACGTCGCACAGGGTGGTCAGGCGCTCGGTCTCGATGCGCGAGCCGACGGAGTCGCCGAGGCGCTGCATCAGGCCACGGGCGCGCCGCAGGGCGTCCAGGGTGCGTGCGGCGTCGCCGGTCTGGAGGCCCGTGGTCAGGTCGTCGACGCAGGCCCGGCTGTCGTCGAGGAACGCCTGGTAGCCACCGTTCCGGTGCCGCCGCACCACGCCCACGAGCTTCGTGGTGGACGCCGGCGAACCGGTCCAGCCGACGAGCAGGCGCAGGTTCTCGGGTGCAGGCAGGCGCTGGACGTCGAAGCCCTCCCACGCGTCCGCGTCGTGCAGGATCTCTGACACGGTGCGCGCGTCGAGCTGCGCTGCCAGACGTTCGCGGTCGGGGGCGCTGTAGCGGAGCCACCCGCCGAACGTGCTCGCCGCCAGGTCCCCGCCGGACGCGCGGGGGTTCACCCGGATGGTCGCGAGCAGGGCGACCTGGAAGCGCTGACGCTGCGAGAGTCCCAAGCCGTAGAACCGGTCCAGGGCGCCGACCGTGGCGACGGTCACGGCTGCGGACGAGCCGAGCCCGAACTTCCGACCGCTGGCGTCGTCGAGCTGGCTGGAGATGCGGAGGTCGTGGAAGCGGGGCTCGATGCCGAGCTCACCGCGGAGCTTCTCGACGAGGTCGATCGTCGCCATCACGTAGTCGTACGGGTGGTGTTCCCGGTCCAGCGCGATGCCGTCCTCGGCGCGGGTCCACGTCAGCGGCAGGTGCCCGTACTCCTCCGAGTGCACGCTGCCGGCACCGTGCCCCTCGGCGACACGGGCCGTGATGGCGCGGTCGAGGGCGATGATGACGGAGGGCTGCCCCGGCTCGACGACGGCGTACTCCCCCGCGACGAACAGCTTGCCGTGGGCACGGAACTCGATCACTCGGCGGACTCCTTCTGGTCGGGGTGGCTCCCCGTTCCTTCGGAGCGGACGACGTGAGCGGCTGGTCCGGTGCCGGACTCGATGACGTCGCCGAAGCCCGCGAGCGCACCGGCGACGGCACTGCGGTCCTCTGGCTTCGTGAGCACGACGACGTTCGGTCCGGCGTCGGCCGTCGCGTACGCCTCGGTGCCGGCGGCGCGGAGTTCGGCGACGGCGTCGAACACGGCGACGCTGCGGGCGTTCAGGTAGCGGATCGGGGGGAACGAGCCCTCGATCGTGGCGTGCATGCGGAGCGCGTTGCTCTCCGTGAGCTCGCCGACGCGGGTGAAGTCACCGGCGGCACAGGCGTCGAGCATCTCGCCGACCGTCTCCGTCGTCGACGTCACCCATGCCGGGTAGAACGGCGACGTCGCGATCGTCCGTCGCATCGCCTCGCGCGAACCGATCTCCTTCGGCCCGGCGTCGATCGTCACGACGACCATCGCCATCGGCGGCGCCGGGATCGTCTCGGCGTACGAGCCCAGGTCGTCGCCGGCGTGCCAGACCGACACCCCGCCGGGGATCGAACGCGTCGCCGATCCCGATCCACGGCGCGCGAGGCGGGACAGGTCACGCTCGGACAGGTCGAGGCCGTAGGCGGCTGCGGCTGCGGTGGCGAGCGCGGCGAAGCCGGACGCGCTCGACGCCAGGCCGGCACCCGTCGGCACCTCGTTCGTCGACTCGACGAGCGCGTGCGCATCGCTGCCGGCCAGCTGCCGGACGATGTCGAGGAACCGTTGGACGCGGGTGAGCGCCCCGTCGTCGGCGACGTGACCGTTCAGGACGAACGCATCACGAGCCTCCTTCCCGTCCACCAGCGTCACCGTGGTGGTCGTCGGGAAGACGTCGAGGCCCATCGAGACGCTGCCCGTCGCGGGCAGCGCGAGGTCGGCGTCCGCCTTGCCCCAGTACTTCACGAGTGCGATGTTGGGGTGCGCGACGGCGGTGGCAGTGCTCAAGCGCGGTCTCCGATCCGAGTGGTCCAGGTGGCGGCGGCGCCTCTGCCGCGGAGCGCGACCGCGATGCGGTCCGCATGCTCACCGTCCGCAGCGAGTGCGAGGACGCAACCGCCCCGCCCACCGCCGGTGAGCTTCGCGCCGAGGGCGTCCGCGCTGCGTGCGGCGCCGACGAGCCGGTCGAGGTCATCACTCGACACGTCGAGGGTGGTGAGCAGTTCGTGCGCGGCGTCCATCGTGGCACCGAGTGCCTGTGCGTCGCCATCCCCGAGTGTCCCCCGGGCCCGTCGCGACAGCTCGCCGATCTCACCGATGACCGCGTCCACCACTCCGGGGTCACGGTCGTGCCGCTCGCGGACCGCCGTCACGGCCTCGCGCGTGTGGCCGGGCACACCCGTGTCGGCGATCACGAAGACGAACTCGCCGGTCACCTCGACCGGTTCGATGCGGCCGCCCTCGAACCAGACCGGGACGTCCGCGACGACGCCCCGTGCGTCGAGTCCGGACGGTCGACCGTGGGCGACGCGCTCGCACTCCTGGATGAGTTCGTGATGGGTCTCCGGGTCCAGGACGACACCGAGGGCATCGGCGACCGCTGCGGTGACGGCGGCGGCGACCGCGGCGCTCGACCCCATGCCCCGCGCCGTCGGCACGTCGCTGTCCACCCGGACGTGGAACTGTTGCCCGGTCTCGCCGAGGTGCCGCAGCGTGGCGGTCACGGCCGTCACGGTCGGCATGACGGCGGCCGGAGCGAGGTCGAGCGGGCCGGTGTGCACCGCCGACTCGAGCTGGTGCCCGGTGCTCCCCGGGATCGGCGTCACGGTCGCCGTGACCAGCACGTCGTTCGCCGGCAGCACGAGCGCGGGTGCACCGTAGACCACGGCGTGCTCGCCGATCAGGATCGTCTTGCCGTGGGACGACGACGATCCGACTCGAGGCGTCGTTGTTCGTGCTGTGGCTGGGTGGTTGCTGGTCATCGTTGGTGTGGCCAGCCTAACCGCCGTTCGTGTCGTTCCGCTCAGGCCGCGGCGCGGCGGTTCCGGCTGCTCAGGCCGCGGCGCGGCGGCGGCGACGGTCGGCCGTCGCGATCAGCACGGCGACGACCAGGGCGCCGACGACGAGCGCCGCGCCACCGATCCACACAGCCGTGCCGACACCGAGTGCCGCACCGAGGAGCGCCAACGTGACGCCGTTGCCCGTCCGGAGCCCGCTGCCGAACATGTTGTAGACGCCGACGACCCGACCGCGCTGCTCGACGGGTGCCCGGAGCTGCACCACCGCCTGGCCGATCGACGTACTCGCCATGTTCGCGACGCCGCCGACGAAGAGCACGATCACGGCGATCGCGAAGCTCCCCGTCAGCGCCACGGCCGCGGTCGTCACGCCGAACAGGACCGTCGTCACGATGACCACCCGGGTGTTCGGCTTCAGCGCACCCGTTGCTTCGAGGAGGAACCCGCCGAGCACGCCGCCCGCACCGTTCGCGAAGAGGAGCACCCCGTACCCGAGCCCCGCGCTGCCGGCGCCGAGTGCGTCCGCGAACGACGGGATGGAGACCTGCAGGGACCCGCCGACGCAGAGCGCGACGAGGCCGGCGAGCACGATCATCGCGACGAGCACCCGGTCGTTGCCCACGTCGCGGAGCGTCCGGAAGCCGTCGACGATCGTGAGCCGGGCGCGGTGTACGTACCCGCTGCGGGTGTGCCCGGTGTACGGCGTCCGGAGCATCAAGAGCGTCATCGGCAGGTAGAACAGGACGTTCGCGAAGATCCCCCACGTCGGCCCGAGCCCGAGCAGGAGAGCGGAACCGACGACCGGCCCGGCCAGGACGCCGAGACTGCGGAAGGTGGCGTTCATCCGGACGGCGCCGGGGAGATCAGCAGGTTCCGCGTAGTCGTGCAGGAGCAGCTGCTCGGCCGGCGCCCAGAGCGCTCCGGCGCATCCGTGCAGCACGAGGAGCACGCACGCTTCCCACACCTGCAGCGTGCCCGTCAGGAACAGCACGCCCCAGCAGACGGACACGAGCATGAACAGTCCTTGGGCGATCTGGATCAGCCGTCGACAGTCGTACTTCTCGGCGAGGCCGCCGAACCACACCGAGAGCAGCAGGAACGGCAGCCAGTGGCTGATGACCTCGAAGCCGACGAGCGCCGGTGAGTGGAACTCCTGCCAGAGCACCCAGTACGTGATGACGTGCTCGATGTTGTCGCCCATCATCGACAGCCCGGCGGTGAACAGGTACGGGCGCGAGTGCCGGTCGCGGAGCGCCGCGAACCGGCGCGGGGCGACGGCAGAAGTCATTCCGAAACGGTACCAACCCCGCGGCCCTACGCTGATCCGGTGAGCGACTTCGAGACCGGCACCCACGACGTCGACGGTGTACCCGTGTGGTTCCGCACGCGGGCCGGCTCGGGGCCGTCCGCACCGAAGGTCGTGCTCCTGCACGGCGGCGTCTCGGACGGACGGGTGTTCGACCCGATCCTCGCTCGTCTCGACCCGGCGTTCGAGGTCTGGACGTACGACCGACGCGGGCACGGACGGACGCCGGACACCGACGAGCCGCTCGGCTTCGCTTCGATGGTGTCCGAGGCGGCCACCCTCGTCGACGACCGCATCGGAGGCCCCGTCCACGTGGTCGGCCACAGCGACGGCGCGAACACCGCGCTGCTGCTCGCGATCGCACGGCCGGACCTGGTCGCGTCGGTCTCGGCGTTCTCCGGCAACCTCGACCCGTCCGGGTACCAGCCGGGGTCGGTCACGTCCGAGGAACTCGACGAGGCGATCGGGGACGACTGGGCGGCGATCGCCCCGCAGGACCGCTCGTACTTCCCGGTCATCGCCGCGAAGACCGTCGAGCTGTGGCTGACCGAGCCCCGCATGACCGCCGAGGACGTCGCACGGATCACGGCACCCGTGCTCGTCGCCGCCGGGGAGGACGACGTCGTCCGGCCGGAGCACACACGGGCGATCCACGAGGCGATCCCGGGCTCCCGGCTCGTGATCGTGCCAGACACCGGCCACATGCTCGTCGAGGACCAGGCCGCGACGTGCGCCGCGCTGATCGAGGAGACGGTCGCCCGCGCCCGATCGTGACCGCGACGGAGCGCCGCGCTGGTCCGTCGCACCAGAAAGGTTGTGCACAACTCGGTTGCGTGCAATGCTTGATGCATGTCGGTGACCGACGAGATGGTGTGCTTCTCGCTCTACGCGGCGACCCGGGCGACCACCCAGGCGTACCGCACGATGCTCGAGCCGTGGGGCCTGACGTACCCGCAGTACCTCGTCCTCGTGACCCTCTGGGTGGAGGGCGACCAGACGGTCTCGACCCTCGGCGACCACCTGCAGCTCGACTCCGGCACGCTGTCGCCGCTGCTCCGTCGCATGGAGCAGTCCGACCTGGTGCGTCGTGAGCGTCGCAGCGCCGACGAACGGGTCGTCACGGTGACGATCGGCGACCGCGGACGGGCCCTCCGCCCCGAGCTCGCCGACATCCCCGCGCGCATCGCCCGCGGCACCGGGCTCCGCGACGAGCAGTCCGCCGCCGACCTCATCGACACGCTGCAGCTCCTCACCGAAGCGATGCACGCCGCGGCCGCGCAGCCCGCCGGGCACGCCTGAGCGCCCGCCCCCCCTACCCCCCACGAAGGAAGGAACACCACATGGAAGCCCTCTACACCGCCGAGGCCCTCTCCACCGGCGCCGGCCGTGACGGCCGCGTCGCCACCAGCAACGGCTCGTTCGAGCTGGACCTGGCCATCCCGAAGGAGATGGGCGGATCCGGCAACGGCACCAACCCCGAGCAGCTCTTCGCCGCAGGCTACGCCGCGTGCTTCCACTCCGCGCTGCAGGGCGTCGCCCGCGCCAAGAAGGTGAAGATCGACGAGTCCTCCGTCGGTGGCCGCGTCCAGATCGGCCCGAACGGCAACGGCGGCTACCAGCTCGCCGTCCTGCTCGAGGTCGTCCTGCCCGGCATCGAGCACGACGAAGCCCAGGCCCTCGCGGACGCAGCGCACCAGGTGTGCCCCTACTCGAACGCGACGCGCGGCAACATCGACGTCACGATCACCGTCTCGGAGGACTAGTCCATGACCGACACCACCATGCGCGCCGTCGTCCACGACACCTTCGCCGAGCCCGCCGAGGTCCTCCACGTCGAGGAGCGTCCGGTCCCCACCCCCGGCGCCGGCGAGGTCCTCGTCCGCACGGTCCTCTCCCCGATCCACAACCACGACCTCTGGACCGTCCGCGGCACCTACGGCTTCAAGCCCGAGCTGCCCGCCGCGTCCGGTACCGAGGCACTCGGCGTCGTCGAGGCCCTCGGCGACGGCGTGACGAACCTGCAGGTCGGCCAACGCGTCGCCGGCGGCGCGTTCGGCGTCTGGGCCGAGTACTACACGGCCAACGCCGCCGGGCTCGTCCCGGTGCCCGACGCGATGACGGACGAGGCCGCGTCACAGCTCGTCTCGATGCCGTTCAGCGCGATCAGCCTGCTGCACTCCCTCGACCTGCACGAGGGCGACTGGCTCATCCAGAACGCCGCGAACGGTGCCGTCGGCCGCATGGTCGCGCAGCTCGGCAAGGCACGCGGGATCAACGTCATCGGCCTGGTGCGTCGCGCCGCCGGTGTCGAGGAGCTCCGCAGCCAGGGCATCGAGCGCATCGTCGCCACCGACGCCGAGGACTGGAAGGACCAGGTCACCGCGATCACCGGTGGCGCTCCGATCGTCGCCGGCGTCGAGTCGGTCGGCGGCAAGGCGGCCGGTGACATCGCGTCCGTCCTCGGCGAGGACGCCACGCTGGTCGTCTTCGGCGCCATGGCGTCGCCGACGCTCGAGATCCCGTCGGGCAAGGTCATCTTCGGCCAGCTCACCGTCAAGGGCTTCTGGGGCAGCGTGGTCTCGCGCACGATGCCCGCCGAGACGAAGCAGCAGCTGTTCGGCGAGCTCATCACGCGGGTCCTCGACGGCTCGCTGACGCTCCCCGTCGCGGAGACCTTCGCGTTCGAGGACGTCCAGGACGCGGTCCGCGCCTCGGACACCGCCGGCCGGGTCGGCAAGGTCCTGTTGCGCCCGTAACGCGGTCACAGGACGGACGGGCGCGCCCCCCGCAGCGGGCAACCGGCGCGGTTGGCGGGGGGCGCCCCCCCCGCCCGCGCGGGGGGGG
>JASCOI010000054.1 GCA_029959665.1 Microbacteriaceae bacterium PS02333 | reverse complement strand
CCCCCCAAATTCGCGGCCGCGACCACCCCACGGGCCCGGGGGTGCGCGGGGGCCCTTCGTCGTGCGGTGGATGCCGACGCGCTCCCCGCCAGGTTCCACGACTCGCCACACCCGTCACGCCCGGGTTCCGTAATTCGCCCATCTGGGCCCTTGCGATGCCGTAATTACGGCATCTCACGGCCCCCACTCGCCGGCACCCGCACCCCACACACGACGGAGGCCCGCCGAGCACTGCTCGACGGGCCTCCGGGGTCAGGGGAGGGTCACTCCCACTCGATCGTCCCCGGCGGCTTCGACGTGACGTCGAGCACGACCCGGTTGACGTCGCGCACCTCGTTCGTGATGCGGTTCGAGATCTTTGCGAGCACGTCGTACGGCAGACGCGTCCAGTCAGCGGTCATCGCGTCCTCGGACGAGACGGGCCGCAGCACGATCGGATGCCCGTACGTGCGCCCGTCGCCCTGGACGCCCACGGAACGGACGTCGGCGAGGAGCACGACCGGGCACTGCCAGATCTCGTCGTCCAACCCCGCCGCGGTCAGTTCCTCACGCGCGATCTTGTCGGCCGCGCGGAGGATCTCCAGCCGCTCCTTGTCGACGGACCCGACGATGCGGATGCCGAGACCGGGGCCGGGGAACGGCTGGCGGCCGACGATGACCTCGGGGAGCCCGAGCTCGCGGCCGACGGCACGGACCTCGTCCTTGAACAGGGCGCGCAGGGGCTCGACGAGCTCGAACGTCATGTCCTCGGGCAGACCGCCGACGTTGTGGTGCGACTTGATGTTCGCGGTCCCGGAGCCACCCCCTGACTCGACGACGTCCGGGTACAGCGTGCCCTGGACGAGGAACTTGACCTCGGCGTCACCGTCGGACGCGCGTGCTTCGAGGACGAGCGCCTCGGCAGCGGCCTCGAACGTACGGATGAACTCGCGCCCGATGATCTTGCGCTTCTGCTCGGGGTCGCTCACGCCGGCGAGGGCGTCGAGGAACTGCTGCTCGGCGTCGACCGTGATCAGGCGGACGCCGGTCGAGGCGACGTAGTCCTCCTCGACCTGCTTGCGCTCGTCGGCGCGGAGGAGCCCGTGGTCGACGAAGACGCAGGTCAGCTGGTCCCCGACGGCCTTGTGGACGATCGCTGCGGCGACGGCGGAGTCGACCCCGCCGGACAGGCCGGCGATCACGCGGGAGGTCCCGACCTGCGCGCGGATGCGGGCGACCTGCTCCTCGATCACGTTGGACGAGTTCCAGTCGCCGGGGAGCCCGGCGGCCTTGTGCAGGAAGTTCTCGATGATCTCCTGCCCGTGCTCCGAGTGCTTCACCTCGGGGTGCCACTGCACGCCGTAGAGCTTGCGCTCGTCGGACGCGAAGGCTGCGACGGGAGTCGAGGCGCTCGATGCGAGCACGTCGAACCCGGCGGGCGCCGCCGACACGGAATCCCCGTGCGACATCCAGGTCGTCTGGGCCGCCGGCTGTCCACCGAGCAGGACGGAATCGGTCCCGCTGACCTCGACGGACGTCGCGCCGTACTCGCGGAGACCGGTGTTCGCCACCGTCCCGCCGAGCGCCGATGCCATGGCCTGGAACCCGTAGCAGATGCCGAGGACCGGGACGCCGAGCTCGAGGATGTCACCGTCGAGCGACGGTGCGCCGTCCTCGTACACGGACGACGGGCCGCCCGACAGCACGATCGCTGCCGGGGCCTTCGCACGGACCTCGTCCGCGGTGATGGAGTGCGGGACGATCTCGCTGTAGACGTTCGCTTCCCGGACGCGGCGAGCGATGAGCTGCGCGTACTGGGCTCCGAAGTCGACGACGAGGACGGGACGCTGTTCGGTCTCGCTCACCGAGCGGCCTCCTTCTCACGCGCCTGTTGCGCGGTCAGCTCGTGGTAGGTGTCCATGGCGATCTTCTGCATGCGGTGCTCGACCACGAACGACATGAACGGGATGATGCCCCCGAGGGCGATGAGCAGGAACCGGATCGGCTTCCAGCGCATGATGCTCCACAGACGGAAGTCCGTGAACAGGTACAGCACGTACAGCCAGCCGTGGGCGATGAGGATGCCGATCGACAGGTTGAAGGTGCCGGGGTCCTTGCCCGCCGTGCCCTCCGGCACGAAGAACGCACCGCCGCCGAGCTGCATCTCGAGGTGCAGCGGCGTGTACTTGATGACCATCTCGACCACCAGGGCGAGCAGCAGCACACCGGTGATGTACGCCGAGACGCGGTACCACTTCACCGCCCCCGGAATCTTCGGGATGTCGCGGGTTCGGACGGTCAGAGCCATATCGGCCATCCTACCGTCGCGCGAGCATGACCTCTTCGTCCTCGTTCTCGCGCTCCCAGGCGTCCTTCACGAAGCGCCACCAGAGGAACACGGCGAACCCGGCGAAGACGACCCACTCGACCGCGTAGAACAGGTTCAGCCAGTCGAACTGGACGTCGCGGGTCGGTGCGCGGTCGGCCACGGTGGACAGGTCCGCTGCCTTCGCCGTGGTGCCGTCCGCAACGACGTAGCCGCCGTACATGCGGTCGTCGAACGCCTTCCACGTGTTCACGAACCGCGCGGGTGCGACGGCCGAGTACTCGTTCTGCTGGAACGAGTCCTGGTCCGGGGACTCGGACGGGTAGTACCGGCCCTGCACCGTGACGGTCGCGCCGTCCGCCAGGCGGTCACCGCCGGCGACGGCGGCCGCCTTCTGGTCGGACCAGCCGATGACGACCGGGAGGCTCGCTCCAGTGGTCGTGTCGACCATGTGTCCGACGGTCTGGTACGTCCCACCCCCGCTGCGCCCGGTCAGGACGGTCGTGTCACCTGCCACGAAGCGGCCGGTGACGGTCACCTTCTGACCGGCGAGGCTGTCGCCCACCCCGCGCTCGGGCTTCGACACGTCCGACAACACGTGGCGAGTCTCGGTGGTGGCCGGGAGCGGCTTGCCGTTCTCGATGCTGCGCTCGAGCTGCCACTTGCCGAGGAAGGCGAACACTGCTGCGAGGACCAGCGCGAGCAGCAGCAGCGCGATCCATCTCGGTCGTCGGGCTACGGCCCACATGCGTATCAGTACTCCGGATCGCGCTGGCGTGCCGGGCGTTCGGGGCGCTCGGCGGGGATCTCGACCGACGACGTCCCCGTGCTCACCGTCTCCGGTTCGCGATCGGGAGTCGTCTCCGGTCGACCATTCTCCCGGTCTTCGCTGCCAGCAGCCTCCACGAGGGCGATCTCCTCGGCGAACCGGGCATCGCGTTCGGCCTTGCGCGCAGCAGCCGCCTCGGCGGCGGCGCGCTCGCGCCCACGCAACTTGCGCACCCGAGCAGGGCGGACCACGAGGCGGCCGATGCGATCCGAGTTCGAGGCGAGCAGCGGCCCGAGGATCGCCATGATGAGGACGTACAGGCCCGCGAACGCGGTGATCCGTGCCTCCAGTCCGGCGGCAGCCGAGAGCGTCGCGAGGATCAGCGCGAACTCGCCACGGTTCACCAGGATCACCGCGGTGTTGATGCCCTGCTGGACGGAGAAGCCGTTCATGCGGGCGACGAGCTGCCCTGCGACGGCGTTCAGCACGACCGTCATGCCGACCGCCGCGAGGACCGGCCAGAGCACCTCGCCGAACGTGGCGATGTCGAGACCGAGGCCGAAGTTGACGAAGAAGAACGCCGCGAAGACGTCACGCATCGGGAGCGCGAGCTGCTCGATGCGGTCGCGGTAGCGCGTCGCGCCGCAGAGCAGGCCGATCACGAACGCACCGATCGCGTCGGTCACGCCGAGGAGCTCGCCGATGCCACCGAACATCACGGCGAGGCCGAAGAACAGGATCGTGAAGAGCTCGTCGTCGCGGGTCGCGAAGATCCGCGAGACCTGCTTGCCGCCCCAGCGCGCCAGGCTGAACATCACGATGAGGAACCCGAACGCCAGCCCGAGCTTGCCGATCACGCCCCACACGTTCGTGTCGCCGGACAGCACGACGGAGACGATCGCGAGGTAGATCGCGATGAAGACGTCCTCGATCACGGTGACGCCGAGGATCATCGGCGTCTCGTCGTTCGCCAGGCGGCGGAGCTCGATGAGCAGCTTCGTGACGATCGCGCTGGACGACGTCGCCGTCATGCCGGCGATGATCAGGGCTTCCCGGGTGCCCCAGCCCAGGGAGAACCCGAAGGCGAACCCGACGCCCATGTTGATCGCGACGTACGTGCCGCCGGACACCAGGAGTTTGCCGGCGTTGCCGTAGAACTCTTCCTGGTCGAACTCCAGCCCCAGGTTGAACAGGAGCAGGATCAAGCCGAAGGTGGCGATGAGCTCGATCGTGTGCGATTCGACGCTCAGCCCGATCCACGGCGTGTGGGGGCTCGCGATGAGCCCGACGATCATGTAGATCGGGATGGCGGGCAGGCCGATCAGCTTGCCGAGGCGTCCGAGGACGTAGGCGATGAGGAACAGGCCGCCGATGGTGAGCAGCTCACCACCCAGGTGCATCCGCGCTACCTTCCGGGCGGGGCCTCGGCAGCTGCTGCCGCCGCGAGCTCACCGCTGCGGTAGAACGAGAAGGCCTTCGCGACCTTCTCGGGAGCGCCGGCCACCACGATGGTGTCGCCGGGGAACACGACGAAGTCCGGGGACGGAGCCGGGTTCGCGCTGTCGCCACGGACGACGGCCACGACGGTCAGGCCGATGAAGCCCGAGTCGTGCAGGTCACCGAGCGGCTTGCCGGCGATCGCGTCGTCGTAGTCGACGGAGAACCAGTCGATCGACAGCCCGGGGATCTCGTCGAGCTTGTCGAGCCCCTCGGTGATGCGGGTGCCGCCGAGCAGCTCGGCGAGGGTGTGCGCTTCGTCCTCACTGAGGCGCAGCGACACCTTCTCCGACTTGTCGGCGCCGTCGGAGACGTCCGCGAAGGAGATGAGGTCGGAGTGTCCCGACCGGTGCGTGATGACACCACACTTGCCACCGTCGTCGGTGTAGAAGCTGTGCAGCACGCCGACTCCGGGGAGTTTGACGCGGTGAACGTCGACCATGATGGCTCCCTTTTCGAGTACGCCCATGCTAACCACCGCGAGTGCCCGTGCATTCCACCTGTGGAAAGTCCGTCAGCGCAGGATGCCGAGGCTCCGGGCTGTGGAGACCGCTGCCGTCCGTGACGTGACCCCGAGCTTCGAGAACACGTGCACGAGGTGCGACTTCACGGTGGCGTCGCTGATGTGGAGCGCCGCAGCGACCTCGCCGTTCGATGCGCCGTCGGCCACGAGCCGGAGGACCTCGATCTCGCGGGTGGACAGGCTGACCTGCGGGGCACGCATGCGTTCCATCAGGCGGCCGGCGATCGCGGGCGCGAGGGCGCTCTCCCCCGCTGCTGCGGCACGGACGGCCGCGACGAGTTCGTGCGGTGGGGCGTCCTTGAGCAGGTACCCGCTCGCACCGGCCTCCACCGCGCCGAGGATGTCGCCGTCGGTGTCGTAGTTCGTGAGCACGAGGACGTACGGCGGTGCGTCGAGCGACCGGATGCGCCGGGTTGCGTCGGCACCGGTGCGTTCGTGCCCGAACTGCAGGTCCATCAGCACGAGCTCGGGGTTGAACGCCGCCGCGTACTCGAATGCTTCGTCCGGGTCGCCGGCCTCCCCGACGACCTGGATGCCGTCGGCGGCGTCGAGCAGCGCCCGGAGCCCGGCGCGGACCACGGGGTGGTCGTCGGCGATGACGATCCGGATCACCCGGTCACCTCCAGCACGGCGACGAGCGTGGTCCCGCGCCCGGGCGCGGAGTCGACGTCGAGCGTGCCGCCGAACTGCGCGACGCGTTCCCGCATCGCGCGCAGGCCGAACGAATCCGACCAACCGGCGTCGCTCGCCACGGTGACCGGGTCGAACCCGGAACCGTCGTCGGTGATGGTGAGTCGGGCCTCCGGTCCGGACGTGGTGAGCTCCATGCGGACGGAGGTGGCGTCGGCGTGCTGCACCACGTTCGCAAGGGCGCCCTGCGCGATCCGCAGGAGTGCGCTCTGCACCGTCATCGCCAGCTCGACGTCGTCGGGGACCTCGACCCGGACGGAGAGACCGTCACGGGATGAGGACTCCGCGAGCCGGCGGAGTGCCGCGGCGATCCCCTGGTCGAGCGTCGGCGGGGAGAGCTCGCGGATGAACCGACGGGTGTCGGCGAGGCCGTCGGCAGCGGTCTGCCGGGCGAGACGGACGTGCTCGATGCCGGGCCGGTCCCCGTCGACCATCTCGGCCGCGTGCAGCAGCATCTGGATGCTCGAGAGCCCCTGCGCGACGGTGTCGTGGATCTCGCGGGCGAGGCGGGACCGCTCCGCGAGGACGCCCTGCTCGTGCTGGGTGGCGGCGAGTTCGCCCTGCGTCGCCAGGAGTTGGGCGACGAGTTCCTCCCGCTCCGCGGCTTCACGCGCGAGGGCCCGGTACCCGAGCCCGATCAGCAGTGCGACCCCGGCGCCGACGAGCGGACCGATGACACCGCCGACCGTGAACCCGCCGTGGAACCCCAACGCGACGATCGAGACGCCCGTCGCCACGATCACGGCAACGGGCCCGACGATGCTCGGGAGCACGTGCAGGTACAGGAAGAAGAGCGGGAAGACCAGGTAGGCGGCCTCCGGCACGAGGACCAGGAGCGCGATCCACACCACCGAGAGCGCGACGAGCCACACTGCGCCGGCCAGGGCACGACGATCGGGCCCGGCACCGGCGACGCGGCCGCCGACGACGTACACGGCGGCGAAGACGACCACGAGCGCCAGCGCGACCCACATCGTTGGCGCACGGACGACCAGGATGCGGACGAGGACGAGCACGGTGAGCGCGGCGAAGAGCACGTGCAGCCCCGTCCGGAGCCCCACGAAGACCGGGGTGAGCGTGCTGTGCGCCATGTCCCCACCAGCGTACGGAGCGGACGCGCGGACGGGATCAACCGAAAGTTCGATCCGAGGACCAACCCCGACGACGATGCCCGCGGAGCGCTGTCCGGCGAGGCTGATGACTGCGCCGCGGAGGGTCCACGGTGCAGGAAAGGAACAGCGTGTTCGTCGCCTGGCGCGATCTCCGGCACGCCCGCGGACGGTTCGTGCTCATCGCCGCCGTCGTGGCGCTCATCACCCTCCTCGTCGGGTTCCTCGCGGGACTCACCGGCGGGCTCGCGTCCCAGAACGTGTCCGCGGTCCTCGGCCTCCCGGGCAGCAAGCTGGTCCTGCAGGCACCGTCGGACGGCACCGCCTCGTTCTCCGAGTCCGCGATCTCCCCGCGCACCGTCACCGCCTGGCAGGACGCCGACGGCGTCGACGACGTCGTCCCCATCGGGATCGTCCAGGGCCGTGCGCACGGCGTCGTCACCGGTTCGGGTGCGTCGGGGTCGCCGGTCGGGGTCGCGCTCTTCGGCGTCCCGGACGACGCCGCGCACTCGACGGTGTCGGACCTCGCGCCGACCTCCGACGCCGAGGTCGGCCTGTCCGCCGGTGCCGCCGACGACCTCGGGGTGACGACCGGCGACCGCATCACGATCACCGGGACGACCTACCGCGTCGCGAGCGTCGGCGGCGATGCCTGGTACAGCCACACGCCCGTCGTCGCGATGACCCCGACGGCCTGGGCCGCGGCCGATCACCGACTCGGTGGCGACGGTGACGCGACGGTCCTCGCGGTGAGCGGTCAGCCCGACTGGGACGCCGTCGCCGAGGCCACCGGCACCTCGGCCGCGTCGCCGTTGCTGAGCCTCGGCGCGCTCGAGACCTTCAAGTCCGAGGTCGGGTCGCTCGCGCTCATGATCGCGATGCTGTTCGGCGTCTCCGCGCTGGTCGTCGGGGCGTTCTTCACGGTGTGGACCATGCAGCGCGCCGGAGACGTCGCCGTCCTGAAGGCACTCGGCGCCAGCACGGGGTCGCTCGTCAGAGATGCCCTCGGGCAGGCACTCGTGGTCCTCGTCATCGGGATCGGGGTCGGCATGCTCGCCGTCGTCGGCCTCGGCGCACTCGCTGGCGGCGCACTGCCGTTCCTCCTCAGCCCGCTGACCACCCTGGTGCCGGCGCTCGCGATGGCCGTCCTCGGCATCGCCGGCGCAGCCGTCGCGCTCCGCACCGTCACCGCCGCAGACCCCCTCACCGCACTCGGGAGCAACCGATGATCACCCTCGACGACGTCACCCTCACCTTCCCGGACGGCACCGCCCGGGTCACCGCGGTCGACCACGCCACGCTCCGAGCAGAGGCCGGCGTCGTGACCGGCATCACCGGGCCGTCCGGCTCCGGCAAGTCGTCGTTGCTCGCGGTCGCGGCGACGCTCATCCGTCCCGACTCCGGGCGGGTGCTCATCGGTGACGTCGACGCCGCAGGGCTCTCCCGCGACGAGGCCACGACGCTCCGCCGCGAACGGATCGGCATCGTCTTCCAGCAGTCGAACCTGTTGCCGTCGCTCACCGCGCGAGAACAACTCCTCGTGATGGCCGAGCTCGGCGGCGGTGACCGAGGACGTCGTCGCCGCATCGCCGAGCGCGCCGACGACCTGCTCGACGCCGTCGGACTCACCGAGCACGCGGGCAAGCGTCCCGCGCAGCTCTCCGGTGGGCAGCGCCAGCGCGTCGCGATCGCCCGGGGGCTCGTCCACGACCCCGACGTCCTGCTGGTGGACGAACCGACGAGTGCGCTCGACCAGGAACGCGGCGCGGCGATCATGGAACTCGTGGCGCGGCTCACGCACGAACGCGGGACGGCGACACTCCTCGTGACCCACGACCTCGTGCACCGTGGGGCGCTCGACGACCTCGTGACGATCGTCGACGGCAGGATCACCGACCGCGAGACCGCGGCGGTCTGACGCGGGATGACTGCGCCCGGGTCCGCAGCAGTCTGGCGCGGATGACCGCAGATGACCGCCTGACGGCGAGCGAGCGGTCAGGCGATCTCGGCTCCGGCCCCGCGAGCCGCCGACAGGAGCGTGCCGTCGACCACGAGCTCGACCGCCGCGGCGATCTCCGGCGCCAACCACCGGTCGTCGCCAGGACCGGCCACGCGCTGCCGGAGCGCTGCGCGGACGGCGCCGGTCACGGGGGCCGACGATCCCCCGCGGAAGTCCGCCGCACGAGCCGCGGTCATGATCTCGATCGCGAGCACACGCCCGAGTCCGTCGACGGCACGACGGAGCTTCCGCGCGGCGCTCCAGCCCATCGACACGTGGTCCTCCTGCATCGCGGACGTCGGGATCGAGTCCACCGACGCCGGCACCGCGAGCCGCTTCAGCTCGGAGACGATCCCGGCCTGGGTGTACTGCGCGATCATGTGCCCGGAGTCCACACCGGGGTCGTTCGCCAGGAACGGCGGCAGCCCTCCCGACCGGCTCGCGTCCAGGAACCGGTCCGTCCGTCGCTCCGACATGCTCGCGACGTCAGCCACCGCGATCGCGACGAAGTCGAGCACGTAGCCGATCGGCGCCCCGTGGAAGTTGCCGTTCGACTCCACACGCCCGTCGATCGTCACGACGGGGTTGTCGACCGCCGACGCGAGCTCACGCGAGGCGACGAGCGCCGCGTGGTCCAGGGTGTCGCGCGCCGCTCCGTGCACCTGGGGCGCACACCGCAGTGAGTAGGCGTCCTGCACCCGGGTGAAGCCGGACGAGCGATGTGCGGCGATGACGGGTGACCCGTCGAGGGCGGCCCGCATGTTCGCTGCCGACCGCGCCTGCCCCGGGTGCGGCCGGAGCGCCTGGAGGTCGGCGGCGAACACCGCGTCCGTCCCGGCGAGCCCCTCGACGCTCATGGCAGCGGCGAGATCGGCGGTGGCCACGAGGTCCCGCAGGTCCGCCAGCGCGAGGAGGAGCATCCCGAGCATGCCGTCGGTGCCGTTGATGAGCGCGAGACCCTCCTTCTCGCGGAGGACGAGCGGCTCGATGCCGGCAGCGGCGAGCGCGTCGGCGGCCGGCATCGGGACGCCGTCGACCCGCACCTCGCCCTCGCCCATCGCGGCCAACGCGCAGTGCGCCAGCGGTGCGAGGTCGCCGGAGCAGCCCAGGCTGCCGTACTCGCCGATCACGGGCGTGATCCTGACGTTGAGGAGCGACGCGTACGTCAGCGCGACGTCCGGCCGGACCCCGGTGCGCCCGGTCGCCAGGGTGGAGAGCCGCAGGAGCATGAGCGCACGGACGACCTCGTCCTCGATCGCCGGACCGCTCGACGCGGCGTGGCTCCGGACGAGGGACGCCTGCAGCTGCTTCCGCCGGTCGAACGGGATCTGCTTCGTCGCGAGCGCGCCGAAGCCCGTCGACACCCCGTAGTGCGGCGCGGTGTCGTCGGCCAGCGCCTCGATGACGGCGCGGCTGTCGGCCATCGCGGCGAGGGACGCAGCGCTGATCTCGACGAGGGCACCGTGCCGCGCCACGGCGACGACGTCAGCCGGGTCGAGGGCGCCGATGTCGACGGAGACGGTGCGAGGCACGGTGACGGTCATGATGCTCCTTTGCTGTACCGGCTACCCGGTACAGCAATTGAAGCACCCGTTCACCTCCACGACTACTTCGGCTCGGTGGTCTTCTCGCCGACGACCTGCTCGTCGCTCGCCGTCGCGCCCTCGGCACCCTCGCTCCGCCCGCCACCGACGACCACGTCGTCCTCCTCGAACCCGAACGCGATGTCCGGCGCCTCGAGACGCACCCGGTCCGCCGACGCGTCGTCGGGTTCGAGCTGCGAGGCCCGCTCGGCAGCGACCCGGGTGAGGTAGTTCGAGACCTCGGCCTCGGTCTGCTCCTGGTCCCAGCCGAGCACACCGGCCATGAGCTTCGCCGCGACGGGCGCCGCCGACTCGCCACGGTCCCACGCCTCGATGGAGATGCGGGTCCGGCGGGCGAGGACGTCCTCCAGGTGCAGCGCCCCCTCGTGCGAGGCCGCGTACACGACCTCGGCACCGATGTAGTCGTCCGCACCCGGGAGCGCCTCGGCGAGCGCGGGGTCCTCCTTCACGAGCTGGAGCACCTCGCTGGTGAGCGTGCCGTACCGGTTGAGCAGGTGCTCGACGCGGACCTTGTGCAGTCCGAACGTCCGAGCGGTGCGTCCGCGCTTGTTCCACGCCGCCGGGTACCCCTCGGCGCCGAGCAGCGGGATGTCCTCGGTGGTCGACGCCGGGATCTTGCCGTCCATCGCGGCGACCGCCTCGTCGATGGCGTCCTTGCCCATCACCCGGTAGGTGGTCCACTTGCCACCCGCGACGACCACGAGCCCAGGCACGGTGTGCGCCACGACGTGTTCGCGGCTGAGCTTCGACGTCTGGTCGGACTCCCCCGCGAGCAACGGCCGGAGTCCGGCGTAGACGCCCTCGACGTCCTCGCGGGTGAGCGGGACGCGGAGCACCTTGTTGACGTGTTCGAGGATGTAGTCGATGTCCGCCGCGGTGGCTGCCGGGTGCGCCTTGTCGAGGTACCAGTCGGTGTCGGTGGTCCCGACGAGCCAGTGCCGTCCCCACGGGATCACGAACAGCACGCTCTTCTCGGTGCGGAGGATCATGCCCATGTTCGACTGGAAGCGGTCACGCGGGATGACGAGGTGCACGCCCTTCGACGCCCGCACCTTGAACTGCCCCCGCGTGCCGACCATCGCCTGGGTGTCGTCCGTCCAGACGCCGGTCGCGTTGACGACCTGCTTGGCCTTGATGTCGAACTTCTCGCCGGTCTGGATGTCGTGCGCGTGCGCGCCGACGACCCGTTCACCGACCTTGATGAACCCCTCGATGCGGATGCGCGACGCGGCGTGGGCACCGTAGGACGCCGCCGTCCGCACGAGTGAGGACACGTAGCGCGCGTCGTCCACCTGCGCGTCGTAGTAGGTCATGCCGCCGACGAACGCGTCCTTCTTCAGCGACGGCATCGAGCGGAGCACCTGCGTGCGGCTGAGGTGTCGGTGGTGCGGGACACCGGGCGGCCGTCCACCCGACCAGCTGAACGCGTCGTACATCGCCATGCCGATGCCGATGTAGAAGCGCTCCCACACGCGGTGGTTCAGCGGGTACAGGAACCGGACCGGCTTCACGAGGTGCGGCGCGATGCGCTGGAGCAGCAGCCCACGCTCGATGAGGGCTTCTCGGACGAGCCCGAAGTTCAGCTGCTCGAGGTAGCGGATGCCGCCGTGGACGAGCTTCGACGAGCGGCTCGACGTGCCGGATCCCCAGTCACGGGCCTCGACGATGCCGACGCTCAGGCCGCGGGTCACCGCATCGAGCGCGCTGCCGCCACCGACGATCCCGCCGCCGACGACCAGGACGTCCAGCTCCTTGGACTTCAGCACCTCGATCGCGGCCGCGCGTTCGTCCGGTCCGAGCTTCGCCCGGGGGTCGAACCCCGCCGTGCCGAATGCTCCGGTCGGTGCCTTCTTGCCCGAGACCGTCGTTGCCATCATCGCCTCCGCGCTGCCGTTGCGAGCGGCGCCGGAGCGTCACCCGCGCTGCACGGGTGCCACCGTCACTGCTGGTGGTACGGCGCCACGACCACTTCTACTCGCTGGAACTCCTTGGCGTCGGAGTAACCGGTCGTCGCCATCGAGCGACGCAGCGCGCCGACGATGTTCGCTCGGCCGTCCCACGTCGGGGTCGGGCCGTTCAGGATGTTCTCGAGCGGGGCGATCGTGCCGACCTCGACACGGCGGCCGCGCGGCAGCTCCGGGTGGTGCGCCTCGGCGCCCCAGTGGAACCCACCGCCGGGCGCTTCGGTCGCACGCGCGAGTGCCGTGCCGAGCATGACGGCGTCGGCACCCATCGCGATCGCCTTGACGACGTCGCCGGCGGTGTCGAGGCCGCCGTCCGCGATGACGTGCACGTAGCGGCCACCCGACTCGTCCATGTAGTCACGACGGGCGCCGGCGATGTCGGCGACCGCGGTGGCCATCGGCGCGTGGATGCCCAGCGCTGCCCGCGTGGTAGAGGCAGCACCGCCACCGAACCCGACGAGCACCCCGGCGGCACCGGTCCGCATGAGGTGCAGCGCGGCCGTGTAGGTCGACGCGCCGCCGACGATCACGGGGACGTCGAGCTCGTAGATGAACTTCTTGAGGTTGAGGGGCTCGGTGCTCTGCGACACGTGCTCCGCGGAGACCGTGGTGCCACGGATGACGAACAGGTCGACACCGGCGTCGACGACGGTCTGCGAGAACTCCTGCGTGCGCTGCGGGCTGAGCGACCCGGCCACCGGGACCCCGGCGGCGCGGATCTCGGCGAGCCGCGCGGTGATGAGCTCGGCCTTGACCGGCTCGGCGTAGATCTCCTGCATGCGCTTCGTGACGTTGCCGTCGGTGAGCGCCCGGATCTCGGCGTAGTAGGGCTCCGGGTCCTCGTACCGGGTCCAGAGGCCTTCGAGATCGAGGACACCGAGGATCCCGGCCTTGCCCATCTGGATGACCGTCGCCGGCGAGGCGACGGAGTCCATCGGCGCGGCGAGGATCGGCGCTTCGAACGTGAAGGCGTCGATCGACCACTGCACGTTCACGTCACGCGGGTCACGCGTGCGCCGCGAGGGGACCACCGCGATGTCGTCGAACGCGTACGCCCGACGTCCGCGCTTGCCTGCACCGATCTCGACTTCACTCACCCGGCAAGCCTACCGGTGGCCTACCGCGAGCGTCGTCGGCGCAGCATGCGGAGCGTCAGGCCGAGTGCGAGCGCCAGGACGATGAGCACGACGAGCAGCGCCGCCGCGACCTTCACGAGCAGTGCGGCACCGACGAAGAGCACGGCGAAGACGACCCAGACCAGGATGTCCATCGCGATGCTCGAGACGCGTTCCACCTGCGGAACGCTACCCGCCTGGCGGGGCCGAGCCGAGCCTCCAGGCTGGGAGAGGGGCCGTGCGGCGCAGAAGCGACTTCGCACGACCCCTCTCGGTTGCCGGTACCGCCCCCACAGCGGCACCGGCAGGTCGACCCCGACTCGCGCTAGCGAGCGGCGTCGACGTCCTTCGCGAGCGTCCCCAGGTAGAGCTCGATGACCTTCGGATCGTCGGCGAGCTCACGCCCGGTGCCCGAGTACGCGTTCTTCCCCTGGTCGAGCACGTACCCACGATCGCAGATCTGCAGACAGCGTCGCGCGTTCTGCTCCACCATGATGATCGACACTCCGGCCTTGTTGATCCGGCGTGTGCGGATGAACGTCTCGTCCTGGCGCACCGGGGACAGCCCGGCGGACGGTTCGTCGAGCAGCAGCACCTTCGGGTCCATCATCAGCGCCCTGGCCATCGCCACCGACTGCCGCTCGCCGCCGGAGAGCGATCCTGCGCGCTGGCCACGACGCTGGCCGAGCACCGGGAACAGGTCGTAGATGACCTCGAGCCGCTCGGCGAACTTCCGCGGCCGCAGGTACAGCCCCATCTGCAGGTTCTCCTCGATGGAGAGCGACGGGAACACGTTGTTCGTCTGCGGCACGAACCCGACGCCCGCCTGCACGAGCTTGTTCGCCTTCATGTTGGTGATGTCCTCGCCCTGCAGCGTCACGGACCCGTCGCGGACGGACACGAGCCCGAACAGCGCCTTGAGGAGCGTCGACTTGCCTGCTCCGTTCGGTCCGATGATGCCGATGAGCTCACCCGGGTAGCAGTCCAGGTCGCAGCCGTTGAGGATGTTCACCCCCGGCAGGTACCCGGCGACCAGGCCGCTGGCACGCATCACCGGTTCCAGCGTGGCCGTCCCGGTTCCGCCGGTCTGGGCTCCGCCGGTCGGACTGGAGGCACGGGTCGCTTCCGCCCCGTTCGTCGCGTCGGTCATCGGGTCGCCTTCCCGTCGTCGGCGGGGTCCGCCGTGGTGTCTGCTGTCTCGTCCGTCGCGGGTGCCGTCGCCGCGGGCGCCGCCGTCGCGTCCGCTGCCGGCGCCGTGTGCGCAGCGCCGTCGGCGTCTTCCTCGGCGACCTCTTCGGCGAGTTCCTCGTAGGTCTCCTCGGTGAGGAGCGAGTCGTCGCCGAGGTCGGTGTCGTGGTGCGCCCCGAGGTACGCGTCGATGACCGCCTGGTCGTCCATCACCGTGCCTGCAGGGCCCTCGGCGACGACGCGCCCCTCGGCCATGACGACCACCCAGTCCGAGATGTGCCGGACCATGTGCATGTCGTGCTCGACGAACAGCACGGTCATGCCGTCGTCGCGGAGGGACTGGATGTGCCCGAGGAGCGACTGGGTGAGCGCGGGGTTCACGCCGGCCATCGGCTCGTCGAGCATGATCATCGTCGGGTCGGACATCAGCGCCCTGGCCATCTCGAGGAGCTTCCGCTGACCGCCCGAGAGCGATCCCGCGTAGTCGTCCTTCTTCTCCAGCAGCTTGAACCGGGCGAGGAGTTCCTCGGCCTTCGCGGTGATCTCCCGCTCGCGCGGCCGCCAGACCGGTGCGATCAGCGCGGCGAAGAAGTTCTCACCGGGTTGGTCCTTCGCACCGAGCAGCATGTTCTGCATCACCGTGAGCCGCGACAGCGCCTTGGTGAGCTGGAAGGTGCGGACCATGCCGGCGCGGGCCACCTTGGCGGCGCCGGTGTTGCCGAGGGTCTTGCCGTTGAAGACCCAGCTCGCGTCCTTGCCGCTCGAGGGCTTGTCGAACCCGGTGAGCAGGTTGAAGAACGTCGTCTTGCCGGCGCCGTTCGGCCCGATCAGCGCGGTGATCGATCCGCGCTGGACCTCGAGGTGGTCGACGTCGACGGCGGTCATGCCGCCGAACTTCCTGGTGATGTTGTCGACGGTGAGGATGGCGTCGGGCTTCGCGGCGCCCGGCGTGTGCGCGACGGTGCTCGTGGAGGTCTCAGACACTGAACGTCAGCTCCTTCTTGTTCCCGAGGAGTCCCTGTGGACGGAAGACGATGAGCAGCATGAGCGCGACGCCGACGAGCACGTAGGAGAACTGCTCCGCCTGCTGCGAGTTCATGATCGAGTTGGGGATGAAGTCGCTCGCGAGCGTCCTGATCGCGAGCCGGACGACGAAGAACAGCACCGAGCCGAGGACCGGCCCGAACACCGTCGCCGCGCCGCCGAGGATGAGCGCGGTCCAGATGAAGAACGTCATCGAGCGACCCATCGCGTCCGGTTGCACCGAGCTCGGCAGGACGTAGATGACCCCGGCGAGCGCTCCGAGTGCACCACCGAAGACGAGCGCCTGCATCTTGTACGAGTACACGCTCTTACCGAGGGAGCGCACCGCGTCCTCGTCCTCGCGGATGGCCTTCACGACGCGGCCCCACGGGCTGCGCATGAGCAGGAAGAGCACGAGCGTGAAGAGGGCGACGAGACCCCACCCGACGATGCGGATCCACCAGCCGTTCACGCCGTTGTTCGAGTACGTGAACCACAGGATCGTGGTCGTGCCGTCCGGCAGGAAGCTCAGCGCGTTGAACGGGTCGCGGTAGGCCGATCCGGCGATGCCGTTCGAACCGCCCGTCGTCGTCGTGAGGAGACTCGACCTGCCGACCATGCGGATGATCTCCGCGCCGGAGATCGTCACGATCGCCAGGTAGTCGCCCCGCAACCGGAGTGTCGGGATGCCGAGGATGATCGCGAAGACGATCGCCACGAGGAGTGCGACGAGGACCGCCATCCCGAACGGCAGCCCGTTCGTGATCGAGATCGCAAAGCCGTAGGCGCCGAGCAGCAGGAACGCCGCCTGCCCCATGTTGACGAGCCCGGTGAGCCCGAAGTGCACGTTCAGCCCGATCGCGGCGAGCGCGAACGCTGCCGTGGTGGGCGCGAGGGCCTCCTGCGTCAGTGCGCTGAGGAGGTTGACGATGTAGTCCATGACGGCGCTCCCTTAACCGATCCGCTCGGCGCGACCGAAGATGCCCTGCGGCCGGAACAGCAGGATGAGGATGAGGATGACGAGTGCCGTGGCGTACTTGAAGTCGCCGGGCAGCACCAGGTTCGTGAGCTCGACGACGACGCCGATGATCATCGACCCGACGAGCGCGCCGTAGGCCGTTCCGAGACCGCCGAGGGTCACCGCGGCGAACATGAGCAGGAGCAGCTGCAGGCCGGTCTGCCAGTTCACGCCGTTGAGCACGAGCCCGAGCATCACGCCGGACAGTCCGGCGAGACCGGCGGCGAGCGTCCACACGAACCGGATCACCCGGTCGACGTCGATGCCGGACGCCGACGCGAGCGCCGGGTTGTCGGACACCGCTCGGGTGGCACGGCCGAACCGGGTCTTCGCCAGGAAAAGCCCGGTCGCGACGAGCACCACGAGCGCGATGCCCATCGCCACGTAGGACTGCACCGTCAGCGTCACCCCGGCGAACGTCACCGTCGCGGGGTTGCTCTGCTGGATGCGGACCGTCGAGGCCCCGAAGAAGTACTGGAACGCGTACTGCGCCGCGATCGACAGACCGATCGTCACGATCATCAGCTGCGTCAGGCTGATCCGTCGGCGCCGCAGCGGTTTCCAGATGACCATGTCCTGGAGGTACCCGGTCGCCGCGCAGAGGGCCACGACGATGACGCCGGCGACCCAGACGTTCATGCCGAGCTGGTTCGCGAACACGTAGGCGAGGAGCCCACCGAGGGTCACCTGCTCACCGTGCGAGAAGCTCGAGAGGCCCGTCGTGCCATAGATCAGCGAGAGGCCGATCGATGCCAGCGCGAGGAGCAGCCCGAGCCGGATGCCGGAGACGAACTGCTGCCACGCCCGCGCCGCGGTGACGCTCGTCGAGGCGTCGCTCGTCGTCGCACCCTGCTGGTCGGACAGCTGGAAGATCTGCCCGGCGTTGGCGTTGAGGTTCGCCTGCACGGTGCGCTTCGCGTCGGCCGCGTTCGTCAGGAACTGTCCCTTCGGCAGCGTGTCCTGGTCGACGGTCACCGAGTACTGGCCGGCGGCCGGGACGCTGACGGACCAGCGGCCGGCGTCGGTCGTGGTCGACGTCGCGGTGAAGCCGCTCGGGCCGGCCACGTCGACGTCCACGCCCTCGGCCGGCTTCCGCTCGGAGTCGAGGATGGTGCCCTGGATGCAGCCGTTGGTCGGGCTGACGGTGCACGGCTGGGTGCTGGACGGTGCGGTGCTCGCGGACGCGCTGGGGGTCGCGCTCGCCGTGGCCGCGGTCGTGGCTCCCTGTGCGGGGAGGGTCACGGCCCAGTCGACGAAGAAGGTCGCCAGGAAGGCCGCGACGAGCACGACGACGAGCACCAGTCGGCGACGACCTGGCGCACCGGGGCGGAATCGGCGCAGCAGCGCAGATCCCGCAGGAGTGATGGATCCCACGGAAGAGCCTCTCGTTCGGATGCCGAGGAACCTATGGGGATTTTGTGTCACCCGTGTTTCCATCTCGTTCCCTGTGGAATTCGTGCCGGAACTGTGATGCTGTGCAGGGACCTCCGAGGCGGGCCCGCACCGAGCCTCCAGGCCTGCGCCCATCCGGAATGCGCGGTCCGTCGCGCGCGTTAGCATGGTCTATCCGGAACCCACAGCTGCGTTCCCGGTGTCTGAAACCACTTCACTCGCCCACGAAGGGGACCCATGGACCAGCCGGATCCGTTCGGATTCATCGGACTCACGTACGACGACGTCATGCTCCTGCCGGGGTACACCGACGTCATCCCGAGCGAGGCGTCGACCGCGTCCCGGCTCACCAAGCGGATCACGGTCAACGTCCCGCTGCTCTCCGCGGCGATGGACACCGTCACCGAGGCACGCATGGCGATCGCCATGGCGCGTCAGGGCGGCATCGGCATCCTGCACCGCAACATGTCGATCGCCGACCAGGCCGCTGCGGTCGACAAGGTCAAGCGCTCCGAGTCGGGCATGATCACCAACCCGGTGACCACCAACCCGGACGCCACCGTCGCCGAGGTGGATGCGCTCTGTGGACAGTTCCGCGTCTCCGGCCTCCCCGTGGTCGAGGGCGACGGCACCCTCGTCGGGATCATCACCAACCGTGACATGCGGTTCGTGGCGCCGTTCGAGCAGCAGTCCACGCTCGTGCGCGACGTCATGACCAAGGCGCCGCTCATCACCGCGCAGGTCGGCATCGACCCGGACGACGCCGTCGCGATCTTCGCCCAGCACAAGATCGAGAAGCTCCCGCTCGTCGACGCCGACGGCAAGCTCCGCGGGCTCATCACCGTCAAGGACTTCGACAAGAGCGAGAAGTACCCGGACGCCACGAAGGACGACGCCGGACGGCTGCGCGTCGGTGCGGCGATCGGCTTCTTCGGCGACGCCTGGCAGCGCGCGACCGCCCTGCTCGAAGCGGGCGTGGACGTGCTCGTCGTCGACACCGCGAACGGCCACAGCGCCGGCGTGCTCGACATGGTCCGTCGTCTCAAGGCCGACCCCGCGTTCGACGGTGTGGACATCATCGGCGGCCAGGCAGCCACCCGCGAAGGGGCGCAGGCGCTCATCGACGCCGGCGTGGACGCCGTGAAGGTCGGCGTCGGACCCGGCTCCATCTGCACCACCCGCGTCGTCGCCGGCGTCGGCGTGCCGCAGGTCACCGCGGTCTACGAGGCGTCCCTCGCCGCACGCGAAGCCGGCGTGCCGGTCATCGCCGACGGTGGGCTGCAGTACTCGGGCGACATCGCGAAGGCCCTCGTGGCTGGTGCCGACACCGTGATGCTCGGCTCGCTCCTCGCCGGCACCGACGAGTCCCCCGGCGACCTGGTGTTCGTCGGCGGCAAGCAGTTCAAGGCGTACCGCGGGATGGGCTCCCTCGGCGCGCTGCAGACCCGTGGCAAGAAGACCTCGTACTCGAAGGACCGCTACTTCCAGGCCGACGTCCCCTCCGACGACAAGCTCGTGCCGGAGGGCATCGAGGGTCAGGTGCCGTACCGCGGCTCGGTCGCGAACGTCGTGTACCAGCTCGTCGGCGGGCTCCGGCAGTCGATGTTCTACGTCGGCGGCCGCACGGTCCCCGAGCTCAAGGCGCGCGGCAAGTTCGTCCGCATCACGCCGGCGGGGCTCAAGGAGTCGCACCCGCACGACGTCCAGATGGTCGTCGAGGCGCCGAACTACCGCAGCTGACGCACGGCGTCCGAAGCGACGGCCCCCGATCGGATCCCGGTCGGGGGCTGTCTCGTTCACGGACGGAGCCGGGCCGGTACGCTCCGGGCATGGTCAGCGCCGTCTCGCACACCTCCATCGACTGCCGTGACGCGTACACGCTCTCCGAGTGGTGGCGGCAGGTCCTCGGCTACGTCGACGTCGCCGACGACCCGAACGAGCCCGGCCACGAGGAGTGCATGATCCTCGCCCCCGACGGCTCCCACCACGTGCTGTTCATCCAGGTCCCCGAGGCGAAGTCCGTGAAGAACCGGATCCACTTCGATCTCCGCCCGACCGACCGCACCCGGGACGCCGAGGTCGAACGGCTGATCGGCATCGGCGCCGTCCAGCTCGCCGACCGCCGCACGCCCAGCGGCGGGTGGGTGACGCTCGCCGACCCCGAGGGGAACGAGTTCTGCGTCCTCCGCTCCCAGGCGGAACTCGACGCCGCGCACTGAACCCGAACATCCGCACAGCTTCTGTCACGGCTCGGTAACGAAACAGTTTGCGTACCGCCCCGTCACACGGGCGAAACACCCGGACCCTACTTTTGCTCGCATCCCCACACGGAGGCGTCGCACTCGACCCGATGCGGCTCCGCCTCCGTGCCGAGAAAGGGTTCCACGGATGATCAGAACCACCCGCGTCACCACGGCGCTGGCACTGGCGGGAGCGGCAGCGGTGCTGCTCGCGGCATGCTCCACGGCCGGCAGCGCCGACCCGTCGTCGTCTGCTTCGGCGGCGAAGAAGGACCCCGCGTCGAGCTGCAAGGCACCGTCGTCACCAGGCACCGACGCGCTGAAGATCGGCACGATCCTGCCGCTCACCGGCTCGCTGGCGTACCTCAACCCGCCCGCCGAGTCCGGTGTCGGCCTCGCGGTCGAGGACATCAACTCCGCCGGCGGCGTGCTCGACAAGGACGTCACGATCGAGCCGCAGACGGACTCGGGCGACAGCACCGACATGACCGTCTCGAGCTCCGCTGCGACGAAGCTCGTCAACGCGAAGGTCCCGGTCGCGATCGGGGCCGAGTCGTCCTCGGTGACGCTCAACGTGATCGACCAGCTCACGAGCAACTGCATCGTGGAGATCTCGCCGGCCAACACCGCGACCGACCTCTCGGGCTACTCGTCGTACTACTACCGGACCGCTCCGCCGGACTCGGTGCAGGGTTCGGCGCTCGGCCAGCTCATCACGGGCGACGGCAACGCCAAGGTCGCGTTCCTGGTCTTCAACGACACGTACGGCACGGGCCTCCGCAACTCGGTCCAGAAGGCCGTCGAGGCCTCCGGTGGCCAGGTCGTCTACGGCGGCAAGGGCAAGGGCCAGGAGTTCCCGCCCGGACAGACCACGTTCTCGTCCGAGGTGACGGCCGCACTCGCGACCAAGCCCGACGCGATCGTCGTCCTCGCGTTCGACGAGACGAAGTCGATCATCCCCGAGCTGAAGTCGCAGAACGCCGACATGGCGAAGATCTACATGTCGGACGGCAACACGGCGGACTACTCGAAGGACTTCGACCCGGGCACGCTCGAGGGTGCACAGGGCACGATCCCCGGTGCCTCGCCGAAGGACGAGCTGAAGCAGCGCCTCGTCGACTACTACAAGAAGTCGTCGGGCAAGGACCTCACCGACTACTCGTACGCAGCCGAGTCCTACGACGCCACCACCCTCGCCGCCCTCGCCGCAGTGAAGGGCAAGGGCACCGACTCCGGCACGATCCAGGCCAACATGGCTGCGGTCTCCGGCGCGGACGGCGGCACCGAGTGCTCGACGTTCAAGGACTGCAAGGCACTCCTCGACGACGGCAAGGACATCCACTACACGGGTCCGTCCGGCATCGGTCCGTTCGACAAGAACAACGACCCGTCGACCGCCTACATCGGCATCTACAAGTTCGACGGTGACAACAAGCCGCAGTACCAGAGCGCGATCCAGGGCTCGGTCGCGAAGTAACCGCACCACCTGCGAAAGCGACAGTCCCCGGCAGGGTTCCTGCCGGGGACTGTCGCTTTGGCAGAACGGCCCGGCAAGCCGGGCGGACGGGAGGCTCGGGGCGCGTCCGTCAGGCGGGTGCGGCCGGCAGGACGGTGCGTCGGGCGCGGCGCGCGGCGGTGAACGAGTCCACGGACAGGATCACGAGTGCACACCACACGATCCCGAACCCGATCCACCGCGAGGTACTCATCGCCTCGTGCTGGATGGTCACGCCCACGACGAGCTGCATCACGGGCGTCAGGTACTGCGTCAGCCCGAGCGTCGAGAGCGACAGCCGTCGGGCCGACGACGCGAAGAGCAGCAGCGGGACGGCCGTCGCGGGGCCCGCCCCGATCATGATCAGCGCGTGCACCCAGCCCTCGCCGCCGAACGTGATGCCGCCGCCGATCCCGGTGACGCCGAGCACGACCAACGCGCCGACCGCGAACGGTGTGAGCCACATCGTCTCGATCGTCAGGCCGGAGAGCGCGTCCACGGTGCCGCCGACGCGCTTCTTCACCAGGCCGTACAGCCCGAACGAGAACGCCAGCGCGAGCGAGATCCACGGCATCTGGCCGTACCCGACGGCGATGACGACGACGGCCACGACGCTGATGCCGACCGCGGTCCACTGCGCCGGACGGAGGCGTTCGCGGAGCAGCACGACGCCGAGTGCGATCGTCACGAGCGGGTTGATGAAGTACCCGAGCGCGGCCTCGACCGTGTGGCCCGTCGTCGTGGCGATGACGTACACGGTCCAGTTCACGACGATGAGCACCGCGGCGATCGCCATGACGCCCATCACCCGACGCTGGACGAGCAGGGACCGCGTCCGGAGCCACGACCGGGTGACGGCGATCGCGATCACGCAGAACCCCAGCCCGAAGACGATCCGCCAGGCCACGATCTCGAAGGCGCCCGCTGGGGCCATCGCCGCGAAGAGCAGCGGCATGAGTCCCCAGAGCCCGTAGGCGACGACCGCCTGCACGACCCCGACGGATGCTTCGCTCCTGGCCACGCGCTCGGTCACGGACCAATGCTACGGACGTGCGCCGACACGACGGCCGTGTTCCGGTCCTCCAGGCCGGAACGGCGAACGCCCCGTCAGCCGGGAGCTGACGGGGCGTTCGTTCGTGGAGCTGGGTTCAGTGCTCGATGACCGCGAGGACGTCGCGAGCCGAGAGGACCAGGAGGTCCTCGCCCGAGTACTTGACCTCGGTGCCGCCGTACTTCGAGTAGATGACCTTGTCGCCGACGGCGACGTCGAGCGGGACGCGGTTGCCGTTGTCGTCGATGCGACCCGGGCCCACGGCCACGACCTCGCCCTCCTGCGGCTTCTCCTTCGCGGTGTCCGGGATGACAAGACCGGAAGCAGTGGTCTGCTCCGCCTCGACCTGACGGATGACGATGCGATCTTCGAGCGGCTTGATGGTGACGGCCACGGTGACCTCTTCTTTCTCGGTACTGACTCGGTACAGATGAAAACCGGTTGGCACTACGCACACGAGAGTGCCAGGTCCAACTGTAGGGGGCCGCTGGCACTCGGTCAATCCGAGTGCCAGCGCATCCGTTGATGACAGGATCGTCTCATGGACGCCGCCGATCTCGCCCAGCTGTTGACCCCGGACGGGATGGCGCTGCTCGACCGTACGCCGAGCGTCTCCGACGACGGTGAGATCGTCCGCGTCGTCTCCCGGCTGCGAGCAGAGGGGCACGATCCCGGGCTCGTCGCCGCCGTGCTGACCCAGGCGAAGCTCCGGCAGAAGGCCAGGGGGAAGTTCGGCGACTTCGCGTCGCGGATGCTCTTCACCGAGGCCGGGCTCGAGCAGGCCACCCGGCTGTCCGTCGCTGCCCAGCACGCCGGACGCTTCGCCGCTGCGGGGCTCCGTCGGGTGGCGGACCTCGGCTGCGGCATCGGCGGGGACGCGATGGCGATGGCAGCGCTGGACCTCGACGTGACGGCGGTCGACCGCGACGAGGTGACGGCGGCGGTCGCGACGCACAACCTCGCGCTCTGGCCCGACGCCCGCGTGGAGCTCGGGGACGCGGCCTCGTTCGACCTGTCGCGCGTGGACGGCGTCTGGATGGACCCCGCACGTCGGACGACGGGCCACTCGAACACGCGACGCCTCGCCGACCCCGACGACTGGTCGCCGTCGCTGGACACCGTCTTCGCGGCCGCGACGACCACGCCGACCGGTGTGAAGCTCGGCCCCGGGATCGACCGCGACCTCGTCCCGGACACCGCGGAGGCGCAGTGGACGTCCGTCGACCGCGAGGTCGTCGAGCTCGCGCTCTGGTTCGGGCCGCTCGCCCGCCCGGGCATCCGGCGCGCGGCCACGGTCATCGGAGCGCACGGCATCGCGGAGCTGACCGCAGCGGGCGACTCCGAGGACGAGCCGGTCGGGCCGATCGGCGAGTACCTCTACGAGCCGGACGGGGCCGTCATCCGGGCGCGCCTGATCGGCGACCTGGCGCGGTCGTTCGACGGGCACATGCTCTCCGACGGGATCGCGTACGTGACGTCCTCACGCGCCGTGACCACGCCGTTCGCGCAGGGCTTCCGGGTGCTCGACACGATGCCGCTCGACGTGAAGCAGCTCGCGGCGCGGCTCGCCGCGGACGGCATCGGCACGGTGGAGATCAAGAAGCGTGGCGTGGACGTCGACCCCGCGCAGTTCCGGAAGCGACTGCGGCTGCGCGGCGGAGCCGGCCGGGTGACCCTGGTGCTCACCCGGCTCGAGGGCCGCCACACGGCGATCCTCTGCGAGCGCCTCGCGTGACCGCTGCCGCTTGGTCCCGCGAAAGCGACAGTTTCCGCCCGGATCCCGGGCGGAAACTGTCGCT
>JASCOI010000053.1 GCA_029959665.1 Microbacteriaceae bacterium PS02333 | reverse complement strand
CCCCCCGCGGGGGGGGGGCGGGCGCGGCCCCCCCCCCCCCCCCCCCGGGCCTCCAGGCTGGCGGCTAGCGGCGTCTCGTCGCGTCCTCGACGGTGCCCACGAGCTCCTCGAGGATGTCCTCGAGGAAGAGCACGCCCGTCGTCCGGCCGTCCGCGTCGAACGCCCGCGCGACGTGACGTCCGGCTGCGCGCATCGTCGCGAGCGCGTCCTCGAGGTCCATCTCGGTCCAGAGCGAGATGAGCTGCCGGATGCGCTTCGGCGGCACCGGGTCGTCGAACTCGTCCGGACGCAGGTCGATGACGTCCTTGACGTGCACGTAGCCGGTCGGCTCGCCCGTTTCACCGATCAGCACGTAGCGGGAGAAGCCCCGCTGCGCGACCGCACGCTCGACGTCGCCGGGGGTGGCGTCCTCGGGCAGGGTGACGAGCTCGGACATCGGCACCGCGATGTCCCTGACCTTCTTCTCGGTGAACTCGAACGCCATCTTGAGCGTGCCGCCGTCGTCGGACAGCGTGCCCTCGCGGCGGGACTGCTCCACGATCGTCTGCACTTCCTCGACGGTGTAGGCGCTGACGGCCTCGTCCTTCGGCTCGACCTTGAACAGCCTGAGCACGGCGTTCGCGACCTCGTTGAGGCCGACGACGACCCAGTGCAGGCCGTGCCCGATGTACCAGAGCGTCGGCACGAGGAGCAGGGCGGCACGGTCGGGCATCGAGAACGAGATGTTCTTCGGGACCATCTCGCCGAACACCACGTGCAGGAACGAGACCAGCAGCAGGGTGAACACGAACGCGACGATGCCGATGACCTCGACGCTCCACCCGGTGAGGTGCAGCGGGACCTCGAGCAGGTGGTGGATCGCCGGCTCGGAGACGTTGAGGATGAGCAGCGAGCACACCGTGATGCCGAGCTGCGTGGTCGCGAGCATGCGGGTGGCGTGCTCCATCGCCCACAGCGTCATCTGTGCGGCGCGGGAGCCCTCCTCGGCGCGGGGCTCGATCTGGGAGCGGCGCGCGGAGATGACGGCGAACTCGGCCGCGACGAAGTAGGCGTTGCCGAGCAGCAGCACGACGAGCCAGAAGATGCCCCACCAGTCGGAACTCATCGGGTGGCCTCCTTCTGCTTGTGCTTCGTGGACGTGTTCGGGATGGTGACGCCTCCGGGCGGGGTGTCCGTCGGGGTCGGGGTCCAGCGGATCCGGTCGATCCGACGGCCGTCGAGGCGTTCGACGCGGAACACGCCGTCCTCGAGCGGGACCTCGTCACCGACGACCGGCAGCCGGCCGAGCGTCGCCATGATGAACCCGCCGACGGTCTCGTACGGGCCGTCCTCCGGGACCTTGACCCCGGCGCGGTCCTCGAGCTCGTCCGGGCGGAGGAGCCCGGGGAACGTCAGCCAGTTGCGGGAACGGACCACGTCGATGCGTGCACGGTCGTGCTCGTCGGACACCTCGCCGACGATCTCCTCGATGAGGTCCTCGAGCGTGACGACCCCTGCGGTGCCGCCGTACTCGTCGACGACGATCACCATCTGGTAGCCGCGACCCCTGACCTCGGTGAGGAGGGTGTCGCCCGGCATCGTCTCGGGAACACGTTCGGCGTCGGTCATGAGCGCACCGACCGGGACCTCCGCGCGCTTCTCGCGCGGGACGGCGACGGCCTGCTTGACGTGCACGATGCCCACGACGTCGTCCGCGTCCTCCTCGATGACGGGGAAGCGGCTGAAGCCGGTGCGACGGGCGAGCGCGATGACGTCCTCGGCCGACTCGGACACGCGGATGGTCGAGAGTCGCGGCCGCGGGGTCATCACGTCGCTGGCGTCGAGCTCGGAGAACGACAGCGTGCGCTGCAGGAGCGTCGCGGTGTCCTGTTCGAGCGAGCCCTCCGACGCGGACCGGCGGAGCAGCGAGGTGAGCTCCTCGGCGCTTCGCGCACCCGAGAGCTCCTCCTGCGGCTCGATGCCCATCGCGCGGAGCACGGCGTTGGCGGTGCCGTTCAACACGGCGACGGCGGGCTTGAACACGGTCGTGAAGGCGATCTGCAGCGGGACCACGAGCTTCGCGGTCTGCAGGGGCAGCGCGAGCGCGAAGTTCTTCGGCACGAGCTCGCCGAGGATCATCGACAGCAGGGTCGCGATGACGAGCGCCACGATCGACCCGACTGTCTCGACGATGCCCTCCGGCAGGTTCATCGCGAGGAACGGGGCCTCGAGGAGCTTGGCGATGGAGGGCTCGAGCAGGTAGCCGGTCAGCAGCGTGGTGAGCGTGATGCCGAGCTGTGCGCTCGACAGGTGTGTCGAGGTGACCTTGAGTGCGCCGATGACGGGCGCCAGGCCGGCCTCGCCGCGGTCACGGCGTGCTTCGACGTCGGCGCGGTCGAGGTTCACGAGCGCGAACTCGGACGCCACGAAGACGCCGGTGCCGAGCGTCAGCAGGATGCCGCCGATCAGCATGACGATGTCGACGACGCTCATCGGGTCCACCCCCGCGGGGAAGCGGTGCGGGCACACGACGAGTCAGGGCAGCTCACCGAGTGAGCGCCGGATGAGTGATGGGGCGAAGAGCTATTCGGAGGATCGTCCACAGTGTCTGCAATCGTAGTGCCGCGCCGGGCGGCCTTTCCGAGAATCCGCCCTACTTCGTGACGGTTGCTCGGTGGTACTGCTGCGGCTCGTAGTCGACCTGCACACCGAGCTCGCGGGCTGCCCGCAGCGCGAACGACGGGTCGCGGAGGAACTCGCGCCCGATCATCACGACGTCGGCCTGGCCGGTCGCGACGATCTGCTCCGCCTGGAACGCATCCGAGATCATCCCGACCGCGATCGTCCCGATGCCGGCGCCCTGCTTGACGGCGGCCGCGAACGGCACCTGGTAGCCGGGGCCGACGGGGATCGGCGCGCTCGCGACGTTGCCGCCGGTCGAGACGTCGGCGAGGTCGGCACCGTGCTCCGCCGCCCAGCTCGCCACCTGGATGACCTCGTCGAGCGTCAGCCCACCGTCGGTCCAGTCCGTCGCCGAGAACCGCACGACGACGGGGAAGCCGTCCCCGACCTCGGCGCGGACGGCGTCGACGACGTCGAGCAGGGCACGTGCGCGGTTCTCGAGCGACCCGCCGAAGTCGTCGGTGCGGTGGTTGCTCAGCGGCGAGAGGAACTCGTGGAGCAGGTACCCGTGTGCGGCGTGGATCTCGACGAGGTCGAAGCCGGCCTCGATCGCACGACGGGCCGCTGCGGCGAAGCCGAGCGCGACCAGACGGATGTCCTCGGCTCCGAGCTCGCGCGGGACGTCGTAGCCGGGGAACGCGACGGCCGACGGTGCCACGGCGGTCCATCCACCGTCCGAGGCCGGCACGGTGCCCTGCGTCGGCGACCAGCTGCGGTACGTCGAGGCCTTGCGACCGGCGTGCGCGAGCTGCACGCCGGCGGCGGCGCCCTGCGAGTGGATGAAGTCGACGATCGGCCGGAACGCGTCGCGCTGCTCGTCGTTCCAGAGGCCGAGGTCCTGCGGGCTGATCCGGCCCTCCGGCACGACGCCGGTGGCCTCGACGACGACCGCGCCCGCGCCGCCCTTGGCGAACCCGCCGAGGTGCACGAGGTGCCACGGCGTCGGGACACCGTCCTGCTGTTCGACCGAGTACTGGCACATCGGGGAGACCCAGATGCGGTTGCGGACCGTCAGGTCGCGGATGGTGATCGGTTCGAACAGGGCGTGCGTCACGCGGTGGCTCCTTCGGTCTCCGACAGGCGCTCGAGGAAGCTCCGCAGCCCGGTCGGTGAGGTGTAGTGGTGGCCGACCGCCCCGATCGCTTCCGCACCGGTGGCGTTCTCGGCCCTGTTGTCCACGAACACCATCTGCGCCGGGGTGATTCCCAGCCGGTCGCACGTGGTGCGGTAGATGGACGGGTCGGGCTTCAGCACGTGCTCCTCGGCGCTGACCACGACGGTCTCGAACATCGACGCCATCGGTGAGCGGCGGTAGGGGTCGCCGAAGTCGAACCCGGCGTTCGACAGCAGGGCGATGCGGGTCCCGGCGTCGTGCAGCTCCTCGACGAGGTCGAGCACGTCGGGGTCGACCTCGAACCAGCCGGTGAAGTCGAGGGCCCAGAAGCGGTGGACCTCGCTGACCGACCAGGTCCGACCGGTGCGTGCAGCGATGGCGCGCCAGTAGTCGAGCACCGAGAGGTCGCCGCGGTCGAGGTCGTGACGGAGCTCCTGGTACACGGGGAAGAGCTCGTCGGCGGAGAGCCCGGTCGCCTCGAGCAGTGCGTCCCTGGCCGCGTGTGGTGTCCGGCTGATCACCTCGCCGTAGTCGAAGACGACGACACGACCAGGCAGGAACAGGCTCATGCGCTCCACCGTAACGTGGGGGTGGTGAACGACTTCGTGCCCGTCTCCCCGTCCGATGCCGCCTCGTGGATCACGGTCCCGACCGGCGACACGACGAAGTACCGACGGGGGGTCCTCGGCGTCGCGACCGGGTCCGCCGCCTACCCCGGTGCCGCGGTCATGGGTGTCGACGCCGCCGTGCACACCGGGGTCGGCATGGTCCGGTACGTCGGGCCGACCCGTGCGACGGACTCCGTGCTCGCCCGCCGCCCCGAGGTCGTGTCGGGCGTCGGGCGCGTCCAGGCCTGGCTCGTCGGGTCCGGCATCTCCGCGGACTCCCTCGACGACCTCGACGAGACCACCGCCGACGCGTTCCGGCACGCATCCGACGACGGCGTGCCGGTCGTCGTCGACGCCGGGGCCATCCCGCTCGTCGACCTCGGCGCGCTCGCCGTGCTGACCCCGCACGCCGGCGAGCTCGCTGCGCTGCTGCAGGTGTCCCGGGACGCCGTCGAGGACGACCCGCAGGGGTCTGCACTCCGCGCCGCCGAGCGGACCGGGAGCGTCGTGCTCCTCAAGGGGGCCGACACGCACGTCGTCACGCCGGACGGCTCGGTGCGGCTCGTGGCGTCGTCCGCCACGCCGTGGCTCGCCGCCGCGGGCGCCGGAGACGTCCTCGGCGGAGTGCTCGGTGCGCTCGTCGCCGGCCGGGCCGGTCGGGGCGAGGTCGGTCCTGAGGACCTCGCGCACCTCGCGGCCGCCGCGGCCGTCGTGCACGGCACCGCGGCGCGGCGTGCGTCCGGGGGTGGGCCGTTCACGATGACGGCGCTGATCGAGGCGCTGCCCGGCGTGGTCCGCGACCTCGCCGTCACCGGGGACGCCACCGTGTGACGCACGCTGTCGGCTGATTCGTGCCGGTTGTCTCGTGCCGGCTGGCTCGCGCGCACTTGTGCACCGATCGGAGCCCGATTCGGAACGACAAGCGCGCTGTCGGACGACGTCCGCGCTGTCGTCGCACCGCGCGCGCAACTGTTGCAGGCGCGGGATAGCGACGAGCGCGCTGTCGTCCGACAGTGACCGTGTCGCTTGTCGCGCGCGACACGGCGCGGTTGCAGCCTCGCATGCAGGGTCGCGGGAACACGCAACCGCAGCGGGAACACGCACGGCGCGTTGGAGCCCGCACCGATCCCGCCAGCGGTGGTGCAGGGCCTCGTGGGAGCGCCGGAGGGCGCGTAGACAGACAGCCGAGGGACGACACCCGACCGATCAGACACGGTGGTCCGTCCCCGGAAGGCGATCCACGACCATGCAGTACGCACAGCACTCCGTCCAGCACCGGGACGACCGATGAAGGTCGCTCGGACGCTGCTCGTGTTCTCCGCCGTCATCGCCGCCGCGGTGACGCTCGGTGCCGTCACGAGCGCCGACGCCCGCCCCTGGGTCGGCGATCCGGCGTCGCCCGCACCGACCGCCGCCGGGGCAGCGACGCCGACGCCCACGGCACCTGCGGGCGGCGCGGTCCCGACGTTCTCGGAGGACTTCGACACCCCGGCGGCCGCTGGCGGACAGTTCGCGGCCACGTACGCGGGTTCGTGGCAGCCCTACCCGGACGGCATGAGCGGGAAGTACTGGTCGGGAGAGGTGATCAGCGCCCACGACGGGATCATGGACGTCGCGATGGACGGGAAGCGCGGAGCGGCCGGTACGTTCGGCACTCCTGACGGGGCCTGGTCGCACGTCGGTGGGACCTTCAGCGTGCGGGCCCGTGCCAGCGGTGGGGACGGCAACGGCGCCGCCTTCATGCTGTGGCCGACGTCGAACGTCTGGTCGGAGGGGGAGCTGGACTTCCCGGAGGGGACGTTCCAAGGGACCGTCGGGGCGTTCAGCCACTCGATGGTGCCCGGTCAGGAGCGGAGCGCGATCGGCCTGCACACCGACGCGACCTGGCGGCAGTGGCACACCTACACGACCGAGTGGATCCCCGGCGTCTCGGTCCGGTACTTCGTGGACGGCGAACTCGTGCTCACGGTCACCAAGCACGTGCCGACGACCGCGCACCGGTTCATGTTCCAGATCGGGGACTACGGGAAGCCCGGGCACCTCGAGATCGACTGGGTGAAGACCTGGGATCGGTGAACCGGGGGGGCGTGGGGTCGCGGGGCGGCGCGTCGCCTCGCTACCGGGCGGGTGTCGCGTGGACGAGGAACTCGACCGCGCCGTCCGCGTCGACCTTCACGAACCCGAGACTCGGTGCCTGCACGCCGTAGTCGGCGAAGGTGATCGGGATCGAGCCGGAGATGTCGACGCCGTCACCGTTCAGGCCGACCTGCAGCGTCGCGGTGACCGACTTCGTCACGCCGTGCAGCGTCAGGTCCCCGGCGGCCCGCACGGTCGTGGTCCCGCTCCCGGACGGAACAGCGTCCGCGACCGGGCTCGTCAGCGTGAAGGTCGCCTTCGGGAACGCCGCGGTGTCGAGCGCCGAATCGCGGAAGTACGAGTCGCGCTGTGCGGAGTCGGTGGCGATGCCGGCGACCTCGACCTCGATCGACGCCGCCGTGATCGACGAGCCGTCGACCGTCGCGGTCCCGCTGACGCTGTCCGTCCGCCCCGTGACGGTCACGTCGGAACCGTTCAGCACCTCGTGCAACCGGTAGCCGGCCTCGGAGCCACTGCCGACGGTCCAGTCTCCGGTGAGATCGCCCGCGTCGAGTGTCGACGGGGCACGGCTCGCAGCGACGCTCGGCTCCGCCTCGGCCTTCGCGTTCTCGGAGTTCGAGTAGACCGTCGTGCCGATCACGGTCCCGACGACGCCGAGGACCACGACGGCCGCCGCGATCGAGATCCAGATGGTGGCCCTGCGCTTGCCTGTGCGCTTGCGAGTGCGTGGAGTGGTCACGGTGAGACGGTGACACGTCATCCTCGGGAAGACCTGGGGATCGCGCCGCTACGATCCTGGGGTGCTGAGGTCCAGGTGGTTCGAGGTCGTGGGCTTCGCCGTCGCGTTCGTCGCGGTGCACGCCGTGGTGTGGTGGCTGACCGCGACGACCGCGAACCTGCCGCTCGGCGACGTCACGATCACCTACCGACGGTGGATCGAGACGGGGCTCACGTCGCACTACTGGGTCGGCATCGACTCGGACTGGGTGTACCCGATCCTGGCGATCGTCCCCATGGCCGCCGCCGCGCTCGGAGGAGCCGCGTCGATCGGCACCGGGTGGCTCGTCCTGATGGTCCTGCTCGACGCCGCTGCGTGCGCGTTCCTCTGGCGGTTCCGGGCCCTCGGCGTGCGGGTCGTCTGGTGGTGGCTCGTGTTCCTCCTCGCGCTCGGGCCGATCGGGCTCGGGCGGATCGACACCGTCGCGACCGCGGTGGCGATGGTCGGCGTGTGCTTCGTCGCGTCCCGGCCGGCCGTTGCCTCCGCCGTGTTCACCGCCGCCGCGTGGATCAAGGTGTGGCCGGCCGCGCTCGTCGGGGTGCTGCTCGTCGTACGACGCGGGCACCGGCGCGGGGTCCTCGTCGGTGCGCTCGTCGTCACCGCGCTGATCGTCCTCGTCGACGTGCTGTTCGGCGGAGCCGCCCACCTGCTGTCCTTCGTCGGGCAGCAGAGCGGTCGGGCGCTCCAGATCGAGGCGCCGCTCGCGACGCCGTTCATGTGGGCGGCAGCCGCGCACGTCCCGGCCGCCGCGGTGTTCTACGACCGGGAGATCCTGACCTTCGAGGTCTCGGGGAACGGCACCCATCTGGCTGCGGCCGCATCCACTCCGCTGATGGCGCTCGTGGTGCTCGGCGGCATCGCGCTCGCCGCGTGGGCCGTCGTCCGCGGTGCCCGTCGAGCCGAGGTCGCGCCGCTGCTCGCACTGGTGCTCGTCGCAGCGCTCATCGCCACGAACAAGGTCGGGTCGCCGCAGTACATCGGGTGGTTCGCGGTGCCGATCGTCTGGGGGTTGATCGCCGGCCGGGGGAGTGCACGCCGGTTCCTGTCGATCGCGATGGTGGCGCTGCCGATGGCGTTCCTGACGCAGCTGATCTACCCCGCCTACTACGACCAGGTGCTCCTCGTGCAGCCGTGGATCCTCGTGGTGCTCACGATCCGGAACGCCCTCGAGGTCGGGATCCTCGTCTGGGCCCTCGTGCTCGTCGTCAGGATCGGGCTCCGGGCGCGGCGGGGTGCGCTCGGCGCGCCCGCCGTCGATGGGTCCGCGCCGGGCGTCGCCGGGTCCGGGCTGGGCGTCGCCGGCTCCGAGCCGGGAGCCGCCGGCTCCGCGCCGGGAGCCGTCGCGGAGGGCAGGATGGACCCATGATCGTCGCCTTCTCCGTCGCTCCCTCCGGTGGCCCGTCAGCCTCGTCCGACGGCTCCGTCCACGACGCCGTCGCGGCGGCCGTCCGTGTCGTCCGCGAGTCGGGCCTCCCGAACCGCACCTCGTCGATGTTCACCGAGGTCGAGGGGGAGTGGGACGAGGTCATGGACGTCGTCAAGCGCGCCACCGAGGCCGTCGGTGTCTACGGCACGCGCGTGTCCCTGGTGCTGAAGGCCGACATCCGACCTGGGCACACGGGCGAGATCGACGGGAAGCTCGAGCGGCTCGAAGCGGCGCTCGACTCCTGAGTCCTCGCCGCGGCGCCGACGACACGCCGCCGCCCTCCCGAGGATGTCGGTGGTCGGGTGTGTCATGTTGCGCAGATGGTCGCACCGGGCGGTCACCGACATGACGAGGAGATCGTGATGATGCACGACGGCTGGTGCCCCGACTGCGACCTGCGAACGGTCGTCATCGACGTGGACTCCGACGACCAGAACGCCTGGGCCACCTGCACCGAGTGCGGTGCCGGTTGGGTGCACCGTGACGAGATCCCCGCGCCCGTGGTCGTCCACCGGCAGCCGGAACGTCGCGCAGCCTGAACGGCGGGCATCGAATCGATTCGGCCCGGTGGGTTCCGTTGATGGTTTGGAGCGGTCTACACTGATCCGACCGGGCCGTGCAGTCGGACCGGTCTCTTCCGTTCACCGTCGAGCGGACCGGCGAACGCCGGTCGCGACGACGCCGTCCCGGACGGGAGGCCCGGCGCGCTCCGCCACGCGCCTCACCTCCAGCCCCTCCTCCGTGAGCCCCGTGGCTGGTCCCGAACCGTCCGTCACGTCCGAAACAGGCACCATGTCCCAGCTCACGCCGGCGCGTCGCGCGCTCGCGCTCATCGCCCTCGCCCTCGGTGGGTTCGCCATCGGGTCGACCGAGTTCGTCGCGATGGGGCTCCTCCCGAACATCGCCGAGGCGCTCCTGCCGACGCAGTACGCGGCGAACCCGGACGCCGGCATCGCCCACGCCGGGTGGCTCGTCAGCGCCTACGCGCTCGGCGTGGTCGTCGGTGCGCCGACGATCGCCGCGATGTCGGCGAAGTTCCCGCGCAAGGGGCTCCTCATGGTGCTGCTCGTCGGGTTCGTCGTCGCCACGATCGCCAGCGCGCTGCTGCCGTCGTTCGGCCTGGTGCTCGTCGCCCGGTTCGTCGCGGGCCTGCCGCACGGTGCGTACTTCGGCATCGCGTCGATCGTCGCCGGCGACATCATGGGCCCCGGCAAGCGCGGCAAGGGCATCGCGATGGTGCTCCTCGGCCTGTCCGTCGCGAACGTCATCGGCGTCCCGGCGATCACCTTCATCGGGCAGAACGCCGGCTGGCGTGTGGCGTACGGCGTCGTCGCCGTGCTCTTCGCCGCGACGTTCTTCGCGGTGTCGGCCTTCGTCCCGCGCTCGGCGCGCGACGAGCACGCGTCCATCGGTCGTGAGCTCCGGGCGTTCCGCGTGCCCCAGGTCTGGCTCGTGATGGGGCTCGGCGCGGTCGGGTTCGGCGGCTTCTTCGCGGTGTACTCGTACATCTCGCCGCTCGTCACGAACGTCACGGGACTGTCCGAGTCGGTGGTGCCGCTGGTGCTCGTCGTCGTCGGGCTCGGCATGGTCGTCGGCGGCGTCCTCGGCGGGCACCTCGCCGATCACAGCGTCAAACGCACGATCTACGTCGGCATGTTCGCCCTGATCGGTGCGCTGCTCGTCACGGTGCTCACCGCACAGTGGGCCGTCGGCGTGTTCGTCGGGGCGTTCCTGCTCGGTGCGACCTCGTCGGCGATCCCGCCGGCGGTGCAGTCGCGCCTGATGGACGTCGCCGGGGACGCGAAGACGATCGCCGCGGCGCTGAACCACTCGGCGTTCAACATCGGGAACTCGCTCGGCGCCGCCCTCGGTGGCGCGGTCATCGCCGCCGGGTTCGGCTTCGTGGCGCCGGGCTGGCTCGGCATCGTGCTGGCGCTGCTCGGTGTGGTGATGACGTCGATCAGCTACGCCGTCGAGCGTCGGTCGAACCGCCGCGCGGCCCTGTCAGCCCCGCACCCCACGACCGGCCCGATCACGTCTCCGATCCCGCTCGTCTGAGGGGCGCGGGCCGTACCCGGGGCCCGCACGACCTTCCGGAACCGCTGAGATCGCACTCCGTGTCGGAACGACCGGAGTCGAGGCGACACGGAGTGCGATCTCAACGGGCAAGCGCCGGCGAGCGCGGGCGAGCGACCCAACGACCTACAGGCCGTGCGGGCTGCCGTCCTCGAAGATGATGCCGTCGGTGATCGCACGCTTCCGGAGGGCGACCTTCGTTCCGACGTCGAACCCGGCCACGCGGTACTTCTCACGGATGCGCTTGAGGTAGCTCTTCGCCGTCTCCTCGGAGATGCCGAGCTGGTACGCGACGCTCTTCACCGGCTCGCCACCGCCGTAGAGCGCCATGACGCGGCGTTCCTGGGCGCTGAGCTTCGGCACGCCACCGACGTCGCCCGAGTTGATCGCCAGGTCGAGCTCGGCGGAGACGTACTGCTCGCCGCGCTGGGCCGAGCGGATCGCCTCGACGATCATCTCGGCGTCCTCGCTCTTCACGAGGTACCCGAGGGCGCCGGAACCGAGGGCTTCGCGCACCACGTTCGGCTCCGAGTACGTGCTCATGACGACGGTCTTCACGCCGGCCGTCTTGAGCGTCGAGATCTTGAGCGACACCGGGATGGAGTCCTTGAGGTCCAGGTCGAGCAGCACCACGTCGACCGGGAACGACGGGCTGGTGAGCAGCTCGGGCCAGGTCGTGACGGCGGCGACCAGCGTGATGTCGTCGGCAGCGCCACGGATCCACTCCGTCAGGGCGCCGAGCAGCATCTTGTGGTCGTCGACGAGTGCGAGTCGGATCGGTTCCTCTGGAGTCGCCATGCTGGCGTCCTTTCTCGTGGTCTGCGTGGCAGAGCCTAGGTGGTGGGCCCACTCGGCGAGCGCAGGCTGGTCAGGGTGTCCGACAACCCGTCACATCGTGGGATGTCGGCTGACGACGCAGTGGGCGACGATGTGCAGTGCCCCGTCCCGCATCGTGTCGGTGTAGCTCCCGATGCGGGCGAGTCCGCTCCAGGCCGTCGGGCCCAGGCGTCGGCGCGGGACGCCGCGGGACTCGATGACGATCGGCACGTCCATCTCCTCGTCGGAGGCCGGGTGCCCGTCCGACCCGACCGGCCCGAGCGTGACGGAGACCATCGGGACGCCGGGCTGCAGGCCGCGGCCGTCGCCGACCATCTGCCAGAGCGCCTGGAGCAGTCCATCGCGCTGTGCGGGGGAGAGGTGCCCGGCGAGCGACCCGGGGTCGGCCACGCTGACGGCACGGCCGAGGTGGTCCGACTCGGTGATGGCGTGGTACAGCCAGGTCTCGCGACGGCCCTCGATGAGGTGCAGGCGGAGCTCGGTGGCCAGTGACGCCGCCACCGACGAGGACGCGTCCGACAGGGGCAGTGGGTCGGTCCCGTTCGCGACGGCGTCGAGGAGTTTCTCGGCGGCGAGGTCGAGCCGGGCGAGTTCGTCGGACGCGAGCATGCCGACGGCGAACTGCGGCGCGGAGACGTTCGACTGCACGAGTACCCGGTCGAGTTCACGCTGCACGAGCTGCCGGAAGCGGTGCGTGACGAAGATCGCCACCGACGGCGGGACGATCACGAGCGCCAGCAGCGAGAACAGCCCGGGGATGGTGTCGGTCGTGATCGGGGTGGACGCGACCGCCATGCCGATGAACGCGAGCCCGAGCACCGTGATCGCGGCGGCGACCTCGCGCGCCGGACGGAGCGTCGCGACGGGGAGCAGGGCGAACCCGGCGGCGATCGAGGCGCTGGCGGTGTGGGCGAGATCGTGCTCGGGCCAGATGCCGATGAAGTCGAGGGTGACGACGCACCCGAGCACGACGCAGATCAGGACGAAGGCCAGCCCGGTCAGTCGTTCGCCGTAGGTCAGGACGCTCAGGCCGACGCCGACCGCCGCGATGACGAAGAGCATCCACGCGGCAGCGGGGAGCCAGGGGTCGGAGAAGTCCGTCCAGTGGGCGAGGAAGAAGACGATGCCGGCGATGGCCTCGAGTGCGGTGAGCACCGCCGCGCCGAGCCCGAGGTGCCCGGCACCGAGCGATGCGCCGGGCTTCGCGGCCTGCCGGAGCGACCGCGCACCGGTGGAGGTGGAGGGGAGGCCGCGCGCCTGCCGACGTTCCGTGCCCCGGTAGCGTTCCCGAGCCTCCCGTCGGGTCCGCGGAGCGGGCTGCTGCGTCTCGCCGGGGAGTCCGCGGCCGATCGTGTCCTCGGGGACGCGACTCATCGGGGTGCCTCCAGGACGACGGTGGTGCCCGATCCGGGCGCGGAGAAGAGCCGTGCGTCCCCGCCGACCTCGCGGAGGCGGTTCACCACGCTCTCCTTGAAGCCGAGACGTTCTTCGTCGATGGCGCCGAGTTCGAAGCCGACACCGGAGTCGGTGACCATCGCGCGGACCATGTCGTTGTCGTGCACGATCGTGACGTGTGCCTCGGCGACGCCGGCGTGGCGACGGACGTTCTCCAGGCACTCTGCGAGCGCGAGCAGGAACGCGTCGAGGACGTTCGACGGCAGGAGGACCTGCCCGGTGCCGTGCCAGCTCACCTCGAGTCCCATCCGGCCGAAGCGCTGCTTCACGGACTCGAGCGTCTGACCGAGCGGAGACTCCTCGGTCCGGGTGAGCGAGTAGTCGCCGGACTGCTGCGGTTGCGGCGTCGCGCCGAGCCGGAGGTGGCGGAGGAGCCTGGCGTCCTCGGCGGCCTGCTCGCGCATCGCCTGCTCGGAGACGCCGACACCGGAGTGGGCGAGGAGGGTGAGCGTGGCGAGGACGGTGTCGTGGAGCAGCCGGGCACCCTGGCGGCGCTGTGCCTCGGTCTCGCTGGCCTGGCGTTCCGCACGGTGCGCGGTGCCGATGCTGTAGATGCGGCGCGCGACCCGCGGGATGCTCCGGGAGATCCAGTACGCGACCACGGCAGTGAGGACCCACCCGAGGACGGTCCCGCCGACGGCGTTGGAGACGAGTCCGCCGGCGGCGAAGGCCATCACGATGATCGACCCGACGCCACCGAGGATGGTCAACCCGAGCCCGATGAGGTGCCCGCGCTGCGCCATGAGGAGCGAGGAGAGCCCTCCGGCGGCGAGGGGGACGAGTGCGCTCGCGACCACGGTGCGGGCGAGACCGTCGACACTCGTCGTCATGATGACCATGGCGCCGAGACCCGCCACGAGCGTGAGCGCGGTCCACCACGTCGAGCCGTTCCACCCGAACGCGACGAGCGCACCGATCATCACCGCCATGCAGGCGATCCCACCGGCGAGCGGACCGGCCGGGACGGCGAACGCGCAGAGGACGCCGACCAGGCTGATCAGCGTGCAGGCGATGCCGACGACACGGGTCGTTGACCGGAGGAGCCGGTCACGTTCCTGTGCGATGAGTTCCATCGGTGTCCTGGTGCTGTTCTCGTGTGGGTGCAGGGAAGGTCGTGAAACCGACGGTTGATCGGTTCGGAGCCATCATTCCACGCGCGGCACCCGTTGGGGGGTCTTCGGCACGCCCGGTCGTTCCGATTGGAAACGGTTTTGTTATAGCGAATGCGATGAATACGTCGGTTCAGCCCAACAGGCGACGGAGGTGCGCACCGACCGCTGCGTGCTCGATGAGGAACCCGTCGTGGCCGAACTCGCTCTCGATGACGGCCGCGTGCTCGCCGTCGAGGGTGTCCGGGATGCCGGCGGCGATCCGGTGTTGGTCCTCCACGGGGAAGAGCCGGTCGCTCGAGATGCCGACGACGAGCGTCCTCGCCGTGATGGCGCCGAGGGCCGTCGCGACGCCGCCTCGTCCCGCGCCGACGTCGTGCGAGTCCATCGCGTGCGTCAGCGCCACGTACGTCGATGCGTCGAAGCGCCTGGTGAACTTGTTGCCGTGGAAGTCGAGGTAGCTCTCCACGGAGAACCGGCCGTCGTCGCCGAGCGGGGACACGTCCGACTGCCACGAGCGGTCGAACCGCCCGTTCAGCTCGTCCGACGCGCGGTAGGTCATCATCGCCATCCGCCTCGCCAGGGACAGCCCCCTGGACGGCCCGTCGCCGGGTTCGGCCTCGTAGTAGTCGCCGCCCGCGAAGCCCGGGTCCATCTGGATCGCGGCGCGCTGCAGCGAGTTCGCCGCGATCTGGTCCGCCGTGGTCTGGGCCGTGCTGGCGAGGATCGCCAGTCGGGCGACGCGGGACGGGACCGACGCCGCGAACTCGAGCGCGTGCATCCCGCCCATCGATCCGCCGACCACCGCGGCGAAGCGGTCGATGCCGAGCGCGTCGGCGAGCTGCACCTGTGCGGCGACCTGGTCGCGCACGGTGACGAACGGGAACCGTGAACCCCACTCCACGCCGTCGGGGGAGACCGACGACGGGCCCGTCGAGCCCTGGCAGCCGCCGAGCATGTTCGGCGCGACGACGAACCATCGGTCGGTGTCGATCGCCCGACCGGGTCCGACGACGTCGCCCCACCAGCCGGCGGTCTTGTGCCCGGGGCCGGCATCACCGGAGACGTGCGAGTCCCCGGTCAGTGCGTGGAACACGAGGACGGCGTTGTCCCTGGCGTCGTTCAGCGTGCCCCAGGACTCGTAGGCGATCCGGACGCTCGGCAGCCGTCCGCCGCGGACCCACTGCTCGCCGAGCGCGACGAACTGTCGGGAGCCGGGGTGGTCGCCCGGGCGCCAGGCGCCGGTGACCGGGGGTTTGCCGATCGCCCCGAGCGCGGTCCCGGGGACCAGGGTGGACGGGACGGAGTCCTCGGGAGTCGTCTGCCAGTCCATGGTCCGTCCATTGTCCCGGGCCGTGGACCGTCCGGACGCCGTGTTACGTCGGTTGCGTGGCCGGATCGGGGCGGACGGGAGGCTCGGGTCAGGTCCGGCGGCGTCGTTCCGAATCGGCCCGGCGTGCGACTACGCGCGCAAGCCCGCCTGGGCGACCGCACGAGCGGCGGCGAGCCCGGCCTCGAGGTCCGCCTTCAGGTCCTCGACGTTCTCGATGCCCACCGACAGGCGGACGAGTCCCGGCGTCACACCGGTCGTCAGCTGCTGCTCCGGCGTGAGCTGCGAGTGCGTGGTCGACGCCGGGTGGATCACCAGCGAGCGCACGTCGCCGATGTTCGCGAGGTGCGAGAACAGCGTCAGGTTGTCGACGAGCGCGCGACCAGCGTCGACACCACCCTTCAGCTCGAACGACAGCACCGCCCCGACGCCCTTCGGTGCGTACCGCGTCGCGGCTCCGTACCAGGGGGAGGTCGGCAGGCCGGCGTACGCCACCGTCGCCACATCCGGGTGCTGGTCGAGCCACTCGGCGATCTCCTGCGCGTTCGCCACGTGCCGCTCGATGCGGAGCGACAGCGTCTCGATGCCCTGCAGCAGTGCGAACGCGGTGTCCGGGGAGCTCGACGCACCGAGGTCGCGGAGGAGCTGCACGCGCGCCTTGATGATGTAGGCGAGCGAGTTGCCCACCGCCTCGGCGAAGACCGCCCCGTGGTACGAGGGGTCGGGCGTGTTGAACTCCGGGAACTTCTCCGGGTGCTGGGACCACGGGAACGTGCCGCCGTCGACGATGACGCCGCCGATGACCGTGCCGTGCCCGCCGAGGAACTTCGTCGCCGAGTGCACCACGATGTCGGCGCCGTGCTCGAACGGACGGATCAGGTACGGCGTCGCGATCGTGTTGTCGACGATGAGCGGCACACCGGCCTGGTGCGCGATGTCCGCGACCGTCGTGATGTCGAGCACGTTGATCTTCGGGTTGCCGATCGTCTCCGCGAAGAACAGCTTCGTGTTCGGGCGGACGGCGCGACGCCACTCCTCGGGGTCGTCCTGGTCCTCGACGAAGGTCGTCTCGATGCCGAGCCGGGCGAGCGTGTACTTGAAGAGGTTGTACGTGCCGCCGTAGATCGACGACGAGGACACGATGTGGTCACCGGCCTGCGCGATGTTGAGGACGGCGTAGGTCTCCGCCGCCTGACCGCTCGCGACCAGGAGCGCACCGGAGCCTCCCTCGAGCGCGGCGATCCGCTGCTCGAGGACGTCGTTCGTCGGGTTCATGATGCGCGAGTAGATGTTGCCGGGCTTCGCGAGCGCGAAGAGGTCACGTGCCTCGTCGGAGTTCGCGAAGACGTACGAGGTCGTCTTGTAGATCGGGGTGGCGCGGGCGCCGGTCGTCGGGTCGGGCTGCGCCCCGGCGTGGACCTGCGTGGTCTCGAACCGCCACTGCGCGGCGTCGTTCTCGGTCATCTCGTGCTCCTGTCCGGTGCGGTCGGTCGTCGGGTCGCCGTGCGCTCGGCCGGGAGGCTGGGCGCGTCTTCACGTCGAGCCTCACGGTACGAGGGATGGCCGGGTCTCCACCACCGCCGGAGTCTCGTGACGTAACGCGCGTCAGGCGGGGTCCCTGCGGAAGAGCCAGCGCACGTTCGGCTCGAGCAGCCAGCGCATGCCCCTCCTGACGAACGGCTGCGCCAGGAAGAGGCTCACCGCACAAGCGAACGCGACCATCAGGAGCACGTAGGGCCACGCCGAGTGCGCTCCGGCGAGGATGCCGGACTCGCGCACCGGGTAGAGCACGAACGTGTGCAGCAGGTACACGTACATCGTCGCCGCGCCGAACTGCGTGATCCAGACGTTCCGTCGGGGCACCAGCAGGAGGAACGACGCCGTGAGCAGCGCGGCGAGGAGCATCAGTCCGAAGCGCACGGCACCCGCCCACCAGGCGTCCTCGCCGAGACCCGAGTACGAGTCGTCGTAGAAGAACCAGTGGTGCAGGTCGAACTCCTTGAACTGCGGGATCCACACCGCGCAGGCGACCGCCCACGCCGCGAACACCGCACCGGCCACGATCCGGAGTCGCACGACGATCCTCCGTGGCGCCTCGTACCAGCGGTCGAACAGTCCCCACTGCTTCACCTGCCAGCCGACCAGGAAGAACGGCAGCAGGCTGATCGCTCGGGAGAGGGACAGCGTGGAGTCGACGTTGTCGAAGTACCCGACACCGATGCTGAACACGACGGCCCAGAACAGCGGCCACCGCAGCTGCGCCAGGTACGGCAGGATCAGCTTGAAGATCCCGAGAGCGAGCAGGAACCAGAGCGTCCACGTCGGCTGGGTCGGATTGAACTTCTTGCCGCCCTCGACGAGCGACTGCACCACCGTCCAGATCGTCTGCATGATGATGTACGGCACCACGATGTCGGTGATCGTCCGACGCATGCGCTTCGCCGTGGGGGTGTCCGCGGACGAGAAGTACCCGCTGATCACCCCGAACGCCGGCATGTGGAACGCGTAGATGAACGTGTACAGCGCCAGGGCGTGCTCGCTCGCGGTGGTCTGCCGCTGGATCGCGTGCCCGATGACGACGAGGGTCACGGCGACGAACCGCGCGGTGTCCCACATCGGGATGCGCCGCTTCGCGCGACCCGGTTCGAGGTTCGTGGTCGGCGCAGCGGGCGCGGGAGGGGCGGCGTCCATCGTCATCCCCCGTGACGTTACCGGAACGTGACCTTCGCTGTACTGGGTACCGTTGTCGTGACATTCGTCGACGGAGCACTGGAGGCACGGACATGGCAGCACGACGCGCGGTCGTCACGGGAGCGAGCTCGGGGATCGGGGCGGCCACCGTCCGACTGTTCCGTGAACGGGGCTGGGACGTGCTCGCCGTCGCCCGTCGTGTCGACCGGCTCGAGGCGCTCGCCGCGGAGCTCGGGATCGACACGCTCACGGCGGACATCACCGACGCCGCCGACGTCGAGCGTCTCGCCGCGCGGGTCGCAGAGCTCGGCGGCGCTGACGTCCTCGTCAACAACGCCGGGGGAGCGTTCGGCTCGGCGAGCGTCGAGGAGTCGGACGTCGAGGACTGGCGCGCCATGTTCGAGGTCAACGTGATCGGGACGAAGCGCGTGATCGCGGCGCTGCTCCCGCACCTCCGACGGCGTGCGTCGACCACCGGCGGCGCCGACATCGTCACCGTCACGAGCACCGCGGGGTTCGTCTCCTACGAGAACGGCGGCGGCTACAACGCCGCGAAGGCCGCCGAGCACGCCCTGGTCGGCGCACTCCGCCTGGAGCTGAACGGCGAACCGATCCGCGTCGTCGAGATCGCTCCCGGGCTCGTGAAGACCGACGAGTTCGCGCTCGTGCGGTTCGGCGGGGACGAGTCGAAGGCCGCGGCGGTCTACGACGGTGTCGAGGACCCGCTCACGGCCGACGACGTCGCCGAGGCGATCGTGCACGCGGTGGAGCTGCCGGCGCACGTGAACCTCGACCTCGTCACGATCCGCCCGGTCGCGCAGTCCGCCCAGCACAAGCTGGCGCGCGGACACCTGTCGCCCAAGTCCTGATCGAGCATCCGACCAGAGTTCCCCGCCCCACACGCGCCCGGGCGGGGAACTCGGGTCGCGGGGGCGGGGTACCTGCCGGTACCGTGGACGGATGCCGATCAGCAGCGAACCCGCCGAGCCCTCCTCGCCGGCCGTCGTGACCGTGACGAGCGGGCCCGAGGTGCTCGGCTGGCTCGAGTTCGGGGACGCCGCTCGGCTCCTCGCGAAGGACGTCCTGTCGTCCGGCTTCGAGCCGGAGGTCGTCGTGGCCGTCGCCCGCGGCGGACTCATCATCGCCGGCGCCGTGGCCTACGCGCTCGGCACCAAGGAGTGCGGCTCGATCAACGTCGAGTTCTACACCGACGTCGAACAGCGTCTGGACGAGCCCGTCGTGCTCGCGCCGGCGCTCGACGCCCCGAGCCTCGCCGGCAAGCGCGTGCTCGTCGTGGACGACGTCTCCGACTCCGGGCGCACCCTGGCGCTCGTCGTCGACATCATCGCGAAGGCCGGCGCCGACGTGCGGAGCGCCTGCCTGTACTCGAAGCCCGGCACCGTGCTCGAGCCCGACCACGTCTGGCGGCGGGTCGACGGCTGGATCACGTTCCCGTGGAGTGCCCTCGCACCGGTGACGGCCGAGTCGTGAGCATCCACCTCGTCGGCGGCGGACCGTTCGCCGCCTCCGACGCCGCTGCGCCCTTCCTCGCAGAGGCGACCGCCCGCTCCGCCGCCGTCGGCCGCACCGTCCCACGGATCGGGCTGCTCTCCGTCGCCGACGCCACGGGCACGAGCCCGTCGTCGACCGCCGACATCGCGGAGGCCCTCGGCGGTGCCCGCGCCGCGGAGGTCCTCGTGACCGAGGTCGCTCCGGGACACCCGTTCAGCACGGCCGTCCTCAGCGACATCGACGCCCTCGTCATCGGCGGCGGGCGGACCCCCGACTACCTCGACGCGATCGCGCCGCTCGTCGACCAGATCCGTCTGCTCGTCTCCGACGGCCTGCCGTACCTCGGGTACTCGGCCGGCGCGATGATCGCGTCTGACCGTGCACTCGTCGGCGGCTGGCGCGTCGGCGGTGTCGAGGTCTGCCCCGAGGGCGCGTCGGAGGGCCTCGACGAGGTCGAGCTCCGCGAGGGACTCGGGCTCGTGGACCTGACGATCGACGTGCACGCCGTGCAGGCCGGCACGATCGCGCGGCTCATCGCCAGCGCCGAGGCCGAGTTCGTCACCGCCGGGCTCGCCATCGACGAGGACACCGTCCTGGTCGTCGGCGAGGGGGCACTCGAGGTTCGTGGATCCGGCAGCGTCTGGCGTGTGGTCGCCGGCGACGAGTCGGTCTCCGTCGCCACGATGGGCGCGTAGCGGATCCGATGCAGGCCCTGCCGCTCGCCGAACTGGTCGACCCCGGGTGGGCCGAGGCCCTCGCCCCCGTCGAGGACGACGTCCACCGACTCGGTGCGTGGCTCCGAGAGGAGACGGCGTCGGGGCGTCCGTACCTGCCCGCCGGCGCGTCCGTGCTCCGGGCGTTCGAGTACCCCTTCGACCAGGTGAAGGTCCTGGTCGTCGGGCAGGACCCCTACCCGACACCGGGACACCCGATCGGGCTGTCGTTCGCCGTCGACCCCGGGGTCCGTCCGGTGCCGCGCAGCCTCGCGAACATCTACCGCGAGCTCCACGACGACGTCGGCGTCACCGCACCGGCGCACGGTGACCTGCGTCCGTGGTCGGAGCGGGGCGTGATGCTGCTCAACCGCGTGCTGACGGTCGGCGCCGGGGACGCCGGCAGCCACCGCGGAAAGGGGTGGGAACGGGTCACGGAGCAGGCCGTCCGCGCGCTCGTCGCCCGGGACCGCCCGCTCGTCGCCGTGCTCTGGGGCGCGCAGGCCGGGTCCGTCCGACCGTTCCTCGGGGACACGCCGATCGTCGCGTCGGCACACCCGAGCCCCCTCAGTGCGTCCCGCGGGTTCTTCGGGAGCCGCCCGTTCTCCCAGGTGAACGAGCTGCTCGTCGCCCAGGGTGCCGACCCCGTCGACTGGACGCTGCCCGCCCAGGTGTGACGAGCCTCCAGGCCGGTGCCGTGACCGCGTGGCGGACGCGACCCGTAGGCTCGTGACCGTGCTCGAGGAGGAATACCGCCAGCGGCGGGTGCTGCCGCGCCACCTGCGGGCGCCCGCGCCGTCCGAGACCGCGTTCGCCTGGTCGATCCGCGCCGCCGAGCCGTCGGACCTGCCGGACATCCGCGAGATCCACGCGCACTACGTGCGGAACTCGTCGGTGACGTTCGACGGCGCCGTGCTGACGTTCGCGGCGTGGAAGCAGCGGTACGACGAGATCCGTCGGCGGAAGCTCCCGTTCCTGGTCGCGGTGAACCCGTCGGGGCAGTTGCTCGGGTACGCGCTCGTCGACCCCTGGAACCCGCGGGACCGGTCGAACTACGTGGTCGAGAACTCGATTTACCTCGGGCCGGCCTCGGGCGGGAAGGGGCTCGGGCGTGCGCTGATGGAGGCGCTGCTCGACGAGTGCCGTGCTGCGGGGGTCCGCGAGGTCGTCGCGGTGATCGCCGACCGGTCAGCCGATGCCTCGATCAAGTTGCACCGACGGCTCGGCTTCGAGGAGATCGGCCGCATGGGCAAGGTCGGCTACAAGTACGACCGGTGGCTCGGGACCGTCACGATGCGGTTGCGCCTGCGGGGTCCGCGGACGCGGCGGGGTGCTCGAAAGTTCCCATAACGAGCGCGATGGGAGGCTGAATCGCGCGTAGGTAGTCGGAAGAACCGGCCTCCTACGCGCGATTCGACGTTCTACGCGCGAATCGACCCGGCAGCGACTGCAGGCACGCGTCAGGCGGAACGCCCCGCGGCCTCCGCGACGAACTCGTCGCGCGTCACACCGACCATCGCGGTCGCGGCGGCTGCTGCGGCGTCGGCGTCCCCGGCGGCCACGGCCCGCCCGACCGCCTCGTGTCGGGCGGCCGCGGCGCCCGTCCACCGGGTGATCGTGTCGCGCGACTCCGACGTGCGGGTGCGGAGGAGTGCCTCGACGGTGCCGGCGAAGTGCCCGAACACGGCGTTGCCCGACCCGGTGAGGAGCGCGCGGTGGAAGCGGACGTCCGCCTCGAGGTACGCGCGGCCGTCCCCGCTCGCCGCCGCCGCCACCATCTCGAGCGCCGCAGCCAGCACCGGTGCGCCGGCCCCGGCCCCGCGCCCGGCGAGCAGCGACGCGGCGACGGGCTCGATCCCGAGCCGGAGCTCGAGGAGTTCGCGCTGCTGGGCGAAGTACCCGTCGGAGAGTCCTCGCCACCGGATGACCGACGGCGAGAGCAGCTCCCACGACGTCACGGGCAGCACCTGGGTCCCGATGCGCTGTCGCGGCTCCACGAGTCCGAGCGACTGCAGGACGCGGAGTGCCTCGCGGACGACGGAGCGCGACACGCCGAACTCGGTCGCGATCTCCTCAGGGCGCAGCACGACGCCAGGAGCCGAGGCGCCGGACACGATCCGCTGGCCGAGGGTGTCGAGCACCTGTGCGTGCAGTCCGCGGGGCGTGGTCATCGTTCCTCCATGCAGTACGGATCGCGCACCGGGCGCGACGTGTGCTCCATCAGACCGGCAGACTGCCCCGACGGGTGTGCGCCGCGCGGAGCATCGTCGTATAGTCTGATTAATCAGATTATTCGATGTCGCTCCGAACGGCATTGACAACCCGGAACCCAGGCGACGGAGCCGCGCGGAAGCGTCTCCAGGAAGGGGCGCAGATGCCTCACCTCGCACCAACCAGCGCGAGCACCGTGCTCGCTGCCGGCACCGACACGGTCGACCCGTCGGGTCCGGTCTCGCAGCTCGTGATCGCGGCGCTCATCGGCATCGTCGTGATCATCGTCCTGATCACGTGGCTCAAGATCCACCCGTTCATCGCGCTGACGATCGGCGCGGTCGGCGTCGGCATCGGCGCGGGCCTCGCACCGGACAAGGCCGTGACGAGTTTCGGGGTCGGCTTCGGCGCGACCATGACGAGCGTCGGCATCCTGGTCGGGCTCGGGTCGATGTTCGGGAAGATGCTCGTCGACTCGGGCGCAGCGGACCGGGTGGTGGACACCCTTGTCCGGAAGTCGTCGAAGGCGGCGCTGCCGTGGACGATGGCGCTCATCGGTGCACTGATCGGCCTGCCGATGTTCTTCGAGGTCGGCCTGGTGCTCCTCATCCCGATCATCGTCCTGGTCGCCAAGCGCAGCGACGTGCCGATCATGAAGATCGCCGTCCCCGCCCTGGTCGGTCTGTCCACGATGCACGCGTTCGTCCCGCCGCACCCCGGACCGCTCGTCGCGATCTCCACGGTCGGTGCGAACCTCGGCACGACGCTCGCCTTCGGCATCGTGCTCGCGATCCCGGTCATCATCCTGGCCGGCCCGGTCTTCGCCCGCTTCGCGGCCCGCTGGGTCGACATCCCGGCACCCGACCTGTTCGGCTCGCGTGGCAGCGACCCGGCTCACGAAGGACGGGAGGCTCGGCGCGGCCCCGCCACGCAGGACACCGCGTCCCTGCCGAACGGCAAGAGCGACTTCACCCGCGTCATCAGCGAACCGCGCAGCCCGTCGTTCACGGTCGCGCTGATCGGCATCCTGCTGCCGGTGGTCCTCATGCTCGCGCAGGCGATCCGCGAGGCGACGATGCCCGACGCCACGGGCACCTGGGTGAGCCTGCTCGACTTCCTCGGTTCGCCGATGGTCGCGATCGGACTCGCCGCGCTGTACGCGATCGTCTTCTTCGCGATCGGCGGCGGCATGGACCGCTCGGCCGTGTCCCGGTCGCTCGAGAGCGCGCTGCCGCCCGTCGCCGGTGTGCTGCTCATCGTCGGCGCGGGCGGCGGGTTCAAGCAGGTCCTGATCGACACCGGGATCGGCGGGGTGATCGCCGACGCGGTGAAGGACTCCGGGATCTCGGTGCTCCTCGTCGCGTGGGTCGTCTCGGCGCTGGTCCGGGTCGCCACCGGGTCGGCCACGGTCGCGACCGTCACGGCCGCCGGCATCATGGCCCCGATCGCGCAGGACCTGTCGTCGCCGGTGGTGTCGCTCCTGGTGCTCGCGATCGGCGCGGGATCGGTGTTCCTGTCGCACGTCAACGACGCCGGGTTCTGGCTGGTGAAGGGGTACCTCAACACCACGGTGGGGCAGACGTTCAAGACGTGGACGGTGCTCGAGTGCCTGATCTCGGTGTTCGGTCTGCTCGGCGTCCTGCTCGCGGGGGCCTTCATCTCATGAGCACTGATCCAATGAGTACCGACAATGCACTCGACGCCCGCGTCCTCGTCGTGATGGGGGTCTCCGGGTCCGGCAAGTCGACCGTCGCCGAGATGGTCGCGGAGCGCCTCGGGTGGGACTTCGCCGAGGGCGACGCGATGCACCCGCAGGCGAACGTCGACAAGATGCACGCCGGGGTCCCGCTCGACGACGACGACCGCTGGCCGTGGCTCGACGTGATCGCGGCCTGGATCCGCGACCACCTCGAGTCCGGGACGAACGGTGTCGTCACGTGCTCGGCGCTGAAGCGCTCGTACCGTGACGTCCTCCGGGCGCCCGGTGTGGTGTTCGTGCACGTCGCCGGCGACAACTCCCTGATCGAGGACCGGATGACGGCCAGGTCGGGACACTTCATGCCGACGTCGCTGCTGGCGTCGCAGCTCGCGACCCTGGAGCCGCCGCAGGACGACGAGGCGCACATCACCGTCGCCGCCGACCGCAGCCCGGAGCAGGAGCGCGACGAGGTGATCGAGCGACTGGGTCTCGCACCCGGCGTCAGGTGAACTGGATCGGGGTCCCGACCGGCAGCGCCGCGAGGGTCTTCGTCATCTCGGCGGAGATCCGCACACATCCGTGCGAGCTGCCGGTCGGGTCCGGGTAGTAGTGCAGCGCCGTCAGTGCGGCGTTTCCCCCGTACGACGGGATGCGGGAGGAATGTGCCCCGGTCAGGATGATCGGGTTGCCCTGCGTGTAGGTCACGCGCGCGTCGACGTACGCCGCCTCGACGTAGGTCGCCGTGGCGGTCGGGGTCGGGTCCTCCGGTGTGCCGAGCCGTGCTGCTTCGCTCGCGATGACCTGCCCGCTCCGTGCGACGACCGAGACCGTGCTCGCGGCGACGTCGACCCGGATCGTCCGGTCCGTGTCCACGACACGGAAGTCGGCGGCTCGGGCCCACGCGAACGTCGCACTCGGCGCGTCGGGCACGCCACCGTCACCCGGCGTGCGGTTCCGTGCCGGGGTCGACACCAGGAGCATCCCGCCGTCGACACCGGGGGAGCGACCCCACACGGCGGTGGCAGCGGGGAGCTCGACCGTCGACACCGTCGCCGAGAGCGTCCCGATGGGCGCCGCGTCGGCGTCCGGGCTGGCGTACAGCGCGACGAGCTGCGCGTTCGGGGTCGCGATCTGCCAGCCGTTCTCGGGGTGGACGTCCGAGCCGTCGAGGAGTCCGGGGATCACCGCGTCGTGGAACGCGAGCGGCAGCGCCGCGAGTTCCGCCGCCGACGGTGCCGCCGGCACGGCGGCGGGTGTCGGGGTCGGCGTCGGCGTCTGCTGCAGGGCGGCGGTGGTCGTCGGTGGGCTCGCCTGGTCGCGGTCCGGTACCCGGGCGAGCCCGACGCACCCGCCGGTTCCGCCGAGGGCAGCCCCGGCCCC
>JASCOI010000052.1 GCA_029959665.1 Microbacteriaceae bacterium PS02333 | reverse complement strand
CCCCCCCCCGCGCCCCGCGGCCCCGCCGCCCGGGGGCCCCCCGGGGGCCGCCCCCCCCCCCCCCCCCCCCCCACGACTGCGCACTCGACGGTCCGTGCCCGAACGACCGCCGGGCGTGTCAGCGCGATCAGACCGACGCGCTGCGGATCTTCTCGAGCGCGAGCGCCAGGTCCTCCGGGTACTCCGCCTGGAACTCGACCCAGTCGCCCGTCCGCGGGTGCGCGAACCCGAGCCGGACGGCGTCGAGCCACTGCCGCGTCAGCCCGAGCGACTCGGCGAGCACCGGGTCCGCGCCGTACATCGTGTCGCCGACCAGCGGGTGCCTGGTCGCGGCCATGTGCACGCGGATCTGGTGCGTCCGCCCGGTCTCGAGGTGCACCTCGAGCAGGGTCGCCGACCGGAACGCCTCGAGCGTCTCGTAGTGCGTCACGCTCGGCTTGCCGTCGGAGGTGACCGCGAACTTCCAGTCGCTGGAGGGGTGCCGTCCGATGGGCGCGTCGACCGTGCCGGACGTCGGGTCCGGGTGCCCCTGCGCGAGGGCGTGATAGACCTTCTCGACCGTGCGCTCCTTGAACGCCCGCTTGAGGTGCGTGTACGCGAGTTCGGTCTTCGCGACGACCATCAGCCCCGAGGTGCCGACGTCGAGCCGGTGCACGATGCCCGCACGCTCGGCGGCGCCGGACGTCGCGATCGTGAACCCGGCGGCGGCGAGGCCACCGGGGACCGTCGGACCGTCCCAGCCCGGAGACGGGTGCGCGGCGACGCCGACGGGCTTGTCGACGACGACGATGTCCTCGTCGTCGTGCACGATCGTCATGCCGGGCACGACCGCGGGGACGATCCGCGGCGCTTCCTTCGGGGTCCATTCGACCTCGAGCCAGGAATCCGCGTGGAGCCGGTCGGACTTGTCGACGACGGCGCCGTCGACGCGCACGCCCCCGGCCGCGACGACGTCCGCCGCGAAGGACCGGCTGAAGCCGAGGAGCTTCGCGATGGCGGCGTCGACACGCTCACCGGCGAGCCCGTCCGGGACGGGCAGGGAACGCGACTCGGTCACGTCGCGTCGTGCCCCAGCGAGTCGGGACGGGAGGCACGGGTCGGCTCCGCCACCTCGGTGGACGCGACCGGAGGAACGACCGCAGCATCCGTGGCGGCGTCGCCACGGGCCTCCTGTCCGCCCTTCTTGGACGAGACCGTCCTGGTGCCGTCGAGGTTCACCCCGAAGACGACCAGCAGCACGAAGACCACCATGCTGATGCAGATGAACGAGTCCGCGATGTTGTAGATCGCCGGCATCATCCACGGCGTCGAGATGAAGTCCACGACGTGCCCCTGCCCGAACCCGGGTTCACGGAAGAGCCGGTCGCTCAGGTTGCCGAGCGCGCCACCGAGCAGCATGCCGAGCACGATCGCCCACCACATCGAGCGGATGCGCCGGGCGAAGACGATGATCGCGACCACGACGGCCGCGGAGACGATCGAGAACACCCAGGTCATGTTGACCGCGAACGAGAACGCGGCACCGGGGTTCCTGACGTAGAGGAACTGCAGGGCGTTCCCGAGCACGGGGACGACCTGACCGTACGGGAGGTTCGCGACGACGAGGGCCTTCACGACCTGGTCGAACGCCACCACCACGACAGCGGCGAAGGCCAGTGCCGCGATCGCGCGGACACTGACCTTCGCTCGTTGGTCTTGCTGGGACAAATCAGTTGCCGAAGCCCTGCGCCGATGCCGGCGCCGGGGTGAGACCAGACTGCTCGGTGCCCGACGAGGAGTCGAGTTCGCTGAGCTGGCTCTGGATGTAGCTCTTCAGCTGGGCGCGGTAGTCGCGCTCGAACGTGCGGAGCTCGTCGATCTTGCCCTCGAGCTGCGTGCGCTCCTGCTCGAGCACGGCGACACGCTGACGGTTGGTGTTCTCGGTGTCGGCGATGATCTGGCGCTGCTTGGCCTCGGCATCGGAGACGAGGCGCGCGGCCTGGGCCTGGCCCTCGGCGATGAGCGCGTCGCGCTTCTCGATGCCTTCGCGGACGTGCTCCTCGTGGAGACGACGTGCGAGCGTCAGGAGGTTCGTGGTGCCCTCGGTGTCCTCGTCCGCGCTGACCGTGGCGGCCGGGGCTGCAGCAGCGGCCACCGGTGCGGGCTCGGGAGCGGCGGCGACGGGGGCCGGCTCCGGCTCGGGCTCTGCAGCGGGGGCGGGCTGCTCGGTCTCGGCCGACTTCGGCGCGGACTCGGCTGCCTGCAGGCGCTGACGGAGCTCGTCGTTCTCCTGGGTCAGGCGACGCAGCTCGACCACGACCTCGTCGAGGAAGTCGTCGACCTCGTCCTGGTCGTAGCCCTCGCGGAACTTGGTCGGCTGGAACCGCTTGTTGACTACGTCTTCCGGCGTCAAAGCCATTGCCGTCACCTCAATAGAACTGCTGAACGTGTGGAACCGAAACGTCTCGCTGCGAATGTACCAGGCGAGACTCCCGGTGCGGATGCCCACCGGAGCGGGCATCGATCCCGACAACCGTACACCGACGCGGGGCCCGATCCGTGATCATGACCTGGGCGTGGCGCGTCGCGGACGACGTGGACCGGGTGCTGCGGGTCAGACCGTGACCGAGATGACCCGCACGATGCTCATCAGGATGATCGTGACGAGCATCACGATGGACCAGCCGAAGTCGAGTGCGACGGCGCCCATCCGCAAGGGCGGGAGGGCACGGCGCACCGTTCGGATCGGCGGGTCCGTGAACGTGTAGACGAACTCGGCGACGACGAGCATCCCGCCGCGGGGACGCCACGACCGGTTGAACGCCTGCACCATGTCGAGCGCGAACCGCCCCCAGAGCACGAAGAAGTACAGCAGGAGGAGGAAGTACAGGATCGTGAAGATCACGGACACGGTGCGGCTCGCTCGTCTCGGGTACGTGGTGTCCGGAGAGCACCGCGTACGGGGCGGGTGGGCCTGGGCGGCGCCACACGGTCACGGGGACCGAGCGACGCGACGACTCAGGACTGGGCGAAGAAGGACGCCTCGATGTCGGACTCTACCTCGGGCGCCTCACCGCTCACTGCGACGTGCGCCGGGGAGAGCAGGAACACCTTGTTGGTGACGCGCTCGATCTTGCCGTAGAGGCCGAGGGACAGGCCGCTCGCGAAGTCGATCATGCGGCGGGCGTCGGCCTCGGTCATCTGCGAGAGGTTGATGATGACGGGGATCCCGTCGCGGAAGCTCTCGGCGATGGACTGGGCGTCCTTGTACTCGCGCGGGTGGACGGTGAGGATCTCGTTCATTTCCTGGACCGGGGTCGCCTTCTGTGCGGTCGTGTGCGAGCGGCGGAGCGGGGTGACCTGGGCGCCGCGCTGGTGGGTGTGCTTCGGCTCGGCCGGAGCGGGGGCGGTCGCCGTGGCTGCCGGTGCGGCGGCGGGGGCCGCTGCCGGTGCTGCCTCGTGCTGCACCGCGGGAGGTGCCGGCTGCTGCTGCTGTGCGCGCGCCTGGGCCGGCGACGCCTGCTGCTGCTCGTCCTCGTACTCGAGTTCCTCGTCGGCGAGGCCGAGGTACACCATCGTCTTCTTCAACGGACCGGCCATGGTTCCTCCAGTGGTGTTCGTGCTCGTGGATGCCCTGCGACGAGGCTAGGGCGAGACCGGGCGGTTTCCGGTGATTGCCGTGCCGATCCGTAGGTGTGTCGCGCCCTCGAGCACGGCGTCGGGGAAGTCGCCGCTCATGCCGGCGGAGATGTCCGTCGCGGTCGGCACGATCCGCTGCACGCGCTCGGAGATCGACCGCAGCCGGGCGAAGGCCGGACGCGGCTCCTCGTCGAGCGGTGCGACGGCCATCACGCCCCGCAGGGCGATCGTGCCGGTACCCACGATGCGCTCCACCATCGCCTCGACGTCGTCGGGCGCCACGCCACCACGACCGGGGTCGTCGGTGAGGTTGACCTGCACGAAGCCGTCGATCACCGGTGGCTCGGGCTCGGACTCGGTCGGGGCGAACGCGTCGACGACCGAACCGCGGTCGAGCGATTGCACCACGCGCGCGTACCGACGGACCTGGCGGGCCTTCTTCGACTGGAGCTGTCCGACGAAGTGCCACGTCAGGTCGAGGTCGGCGAGCTCCGCCGCCTTGGCCTGTGCCTCCTGGTGGCGGTTCTCCCCCACGTCGGTGACGCCGAGTGCGGCCAGCTCGCGGACGAGCGACGCCGGGTGGTACTTGGTCACGACGACGAGCGTGAGTTCGCCGGGGTCACGCCCAGCGGCCCGCGCCGCGTCGGCGATGCCGTCGCGGACGCGGGCCAGCCGGTCCTGGAGGCTCGTGGGAGCGTCCGACAAGAGGACTACTTCAGGAAGTCGGGGACGTCGAGCTCGTCGTCGTCGCCGTCGAAGGCCGGGTCGGCAGCGCGCTGCGCCGGCGGCTCGTGCTCCTGCGACGCCCAGGACGGCGACGAGGTGGTCGAGTCCTCGATGGAACCGGTCGAGCCGGTGGCGACCGGCACGGTCGAGCCGCCCTCGGGGTCGACCCAGCTCGAGCGACGCTCCTTGAGCTGCTGCGTCGGCTCGCCACCATCGAAGCCCGCTGCGATGACCGTGACACGGACCTCGTCGCCGAGCGTGTCGTCGATGACGGCACCGAAGATGATGTTCGCCTCGGGGTGCACGGCTTCCTGCACGAGACGCGCGGCGTCGTTGATCTCGAAGATGCCGAGGTTCGAGCCACCCTGGATCGAGAGCAGCACGCCGTGCGCACCGTCGATCGAGGCCTCGAGCAGCGGGGACGCGACGGCGAGCTCGGCGGCCTTGATGGCACGGTCGGCTCCCCGCGAGGACCCGATGCCCATGAGCGCCGAACCGGCACCCTGCATGACGCTCTTGACGTCCGCGAAGTCGAGGTTGATCAGCCCCGGGGTCGTGATCAGGTCGGTGATGCCCTGGACACCGGCGAGGAGCACCTGGTCGGCGGTCGCGAACGCCTCGACCATGGAGATGCCACGGTCGGAGATCTCGAGCAGGCGGTCGTTCGGAACGACGATGAGCGTGTCGACCTCGTCCTTGAGCCCGGCGACGCCGTTCTCGGCCTGCGACTGGCGACGCTTGCCCTCGAAGCTGAACGGCTTCGTGACGACGCCGATGGTGAGCGCACCGATCGACTTCGCGATGCGGGCGACGACGGGCGCGCCACCGGTCCCGGTGCCACCACCCTCGCCGGCGGTCACGAACACCATGTCGGCACCCGCGAGGGCCTCTTCGATCTCCTCGGCGTGGTCCTCGGCGGCACGACGGCCGACCTCGGGGTCCGCTCCGGCGCCGAGGCCGCGGGTGATCTCGCGACCGACGTCGAGCTTGACGTCGGCGTCGCTGAGCAGCAGTGCCTGGGCGTCGGTGTTGATCGCGATGAACTCGACCCCACGGAGGCCCAGCTCGATCATGCGGTTGACGGCGTTGACGCCGCCGCCGCCGACACCGACGACCTTGATGACGGCGAGGTAGTTGTGGTTCGTGGTCACGTCAGTCCGGCCTCCGGTTGAACCCTCAACCTCTACTTGAAGTTCAGGGTCTTTGCTGCTAGGTGTGGTGCTTGCAACGACGCTACGGGTGCGCTCGCTGCGCTGTCGTGCCGCCACGCCGCGTGTCGGGAGATGCGGTCCCGCAATTCCCGGGCCAGCCTACGACTGGGCACGGATGAAGCCGTTGCCCTCGGTGGCCTCGCGCGGACACGTCGTCACGACTGCGACCGGATGATGCCGTTGTCCGGTGCTGACACGTCGTACTCGACCGCGGTGTTCGGGTCGCGGGATGCGTGGTCCTTCACGAGGGCGTCGAGCAGTGCGGCCTTGGCGTCGGACTCGTCCGGGCTCCCCCACACGACCCGGGAACCGTCCTTCATGGTCAGCGTGACGTCGTCCGCCGTGGTGGCCGAGACCCCGGACACCTGCGAGCGGACCGTGGACGGCAGCGCGAGGACGACCTCGGTCATGGTGCGGAACACGCTCGACCCGAGCTTCGCGGAACCGATGTCCGCCAGGGGCATCGTGTCCGGCTGCGTCGGCGAGGACTGCACGACGATGCCGGCCGGGTCGACGAGCGAGAACGAGTCGCCCGTCTTCACGGCGACGACCGGGGAGCGCTCGGTCACGGTGACGACGAGCGTGTTCGGCGGCTCCTCCTCGGTGACGTAGCTCTCGATGAGCGGGAAGCCGGCGATGTCCTTCTTGATCGCACCGAAGTCGAGTCGGGCGAGCGGTGTGCCGATCTGCTCGGACAGAGCCTGGCGGAGCGCCGCGTCGTCGACACGGCTGGTGCCCTTGATCTCGATCGTCCGCAGTGCCATCAGCGGCGAGTACACGGCGACGAGGATGGAGACGCCGAGGACGACGACCACACCCCCCGCCGTGGCCCACGCGACGCGGCGGTGGCGGGAGCGGCGGGTGAACCGACGGACTTCTGCGCGTTCGAGGAGCTTCCGGCGCTTGCGGGCGACGCGCGCTTCACGCGCGGTCTCCGCGGCGCGGACGCGGGCGCCGATGGGCGCCTCCTCGCCGTGCTCCGGACGGGAGGCAGTGGTCGCGTCGACCACGTCCGTCACGGTCGCGACGTGCTCACGATCGCCGTGCTCGCGCTCGTGCTCGTGCTCGCCGAGCGCGCCGGCGTCCGACATCGCGCCCTCCTGCGGCGGGGGGGGCCCCCCCCCGGGGGGGGGGGGGGCGCGGCCCCGGGGGGGGGGGGGCCCCCCCCCCCCCGCAACGGGGTGCGATGCGCGGAGTCCGGTGGTCGCCGGAGCCGGGTCCGTCGGGGCGGGATCCGACGTTGCGGGGGTGGGCCGGGCCTCCTGATCGTCGCCGGCACCACGGCGGACGGGCAGCCGTGGGAGTCGCGGTACCCGTCGCTCACGCGGTGCGCGGTCGTGCTCGACCGGGGCCTCCGGCTGGGCCGGACCCTCGTCGAAGCCCTCTGGTCGCTTCACCGCGACAGCGCCTCGAGGACCTGCGGGATGATGCGGTACACGTCGCCGCAGCTGAGCGTCATGATGATGTCACCGTCACGGGCGACCGCCGCCGCGCGCGCGGACGCCTCTGCCCAGTCGGGCAGGAACTCGACGCGGGACTGGTCGGCGAAGCGCTCCTGGACGAGTGCGCCGGTGACGCCGGGGACCGGGTCCTCCCGCGCGCCGTAGACGTCGAGCACGACAGTGTGGTCCGCGAGCTCCTCGTAGACCTTCGCGAAGTCACCGGCCATCAGCTGGGTACGCGAGTACAGGTGCGGCTGGTGGATCGCGATGATCCGGCCGTCGCCGACGACGTTCCTCGCCGCCTTGAGCGCCGCCGCGACCTCGGTCGGGTGGTGGGCGTAGTCGTCGTAGACCGAGACGCCGCGCTCGACGCCGTGCAGCTCGAAGCGACGCTCGGTGCCGCCGAAGGCCTCGATGCCGCGGATCGCGTCTGCGGGAGCGACGCCGAGGCCGGTGAGCACCGCGAAGGCGCCGACGGCGTTGATCGCGTTGTGTCGACCGGGGACGCGGAGGGTCAGGTGGTGGGACTCGCCCGCCGCCCGGAAGTCGACCTCGACGCCGGCGGACTCCACGATGCGCTCGATGCGGACGTCGGCGTCGGCGGCCTCGCCGAACGTGGTGATCGCCGGGGCGTCCGGTCGGGAGCGGACACCATCGGTCACGCGCTTCGCGCCGGCGTCGTCGCTCGACACGACCACGGTCTCGCTCGCCTTCGCCGCGAACTCGACGAAGGCGTCGATGAAGGCGTCCTCGCTGCCGTAGTGGTCGAGGTGGTCGGCGTCGACGTTCGTGATGAGCGCCACGGCGACGTCGTAGAGCAGGAAGGAGCCGTCGGACTCGTCGGCCTCGACCACGAACAGGTCGCTCGACCCGGGGGCCGAGCTGGTGCCGAGGGACTGGATCACGCCGCCGTTGACGAAGCTGGGGTCCAGGCCGAGCTCGACCATCGCGGTGACGATCATGCCGGTCGAGGTGGTCTTGCCGTGTGCCCCGGCGACGGCGACCAGTCGGTGCTCGGCGATCAACGCGGCGAGGGCCTGGGAGCGGTGCAGCACCGGCAGTCCGCGGCGCTGCGCCTCGAGGAGCTCGGGGTTGTCCGGCCACAGTGCACTCGTCACGACGATGGTGTCGGCGTCGCCGACGTTCGCGGCGTCGTGCCCGATGCGGACGTCGGCACCGAGCTCGCGCATCCGGCCGGTCGTCGCGGTCTCGCGGGAGTCGCTGCCCGTGACGGTGTGTCCTGCTGCCAGGAACATCCGGGCGATGCCGCTCATGCCGGAGCCGCCGATGCCGACGAAGTGGACCGTGCCGAGGTCGTCCGGGATCGGCTGGGTCAGGTCCGGCTTGATGGTCATGGTTCCTCCGTGGTGCTGCCGCTCGAACGCGCTGCGTCGAGGGCGAGGTCGGTCATCCGGTCCGCGCCGTCGCGATGGCCGACGCTGCCCGCCTGCACCGCCATGTTCGCGATGCGGGAGCGGTCCTGCAGGATGCCCAGGAGCTGGAACGTCACCCAGTCCTGGTCGAATTCCTCGTCGGCGACGAGCACCGCTCCCCCGGCGCCGACGACGTCGCGGGCGTTGTGCCGCTGCTCGCCGTTGCCGACAGGGTACGGCACCAGGACGCTCGGCAGCCCGACGGCCGTGAGCTCGCAGACCATGCCGGCGCCGGAGCGCGAGACCACGAAGTCGGACGCGGCGTACGCCAGGTCCATCCGGTCGCAGTACGGCAGGACCGTGTACCCGTCGAGGTCGCTCGGACCGATGTCGGACTTGCCGCCGACGACGTGCAGGACCTGCCAGCCGGCACCGACGATCGTCGCGGCGGAACGGTTGACCGTGCGGTTGATGCTCCGAGCGCCGGACGACCCACCCGTGACGAGCAGCACCGGTCGCGCGGGGTCGAGGCCGAACTCGGCCAGGCCCTCCGCTCGGCTCGCCCGGCGGTCGAGCGACTCGATCTCGCGGCGCAGCGGCATGCCGACGACGCGCGAGTTCCGGAGGCGGGTGTTCGAGAACGTCACGCCGACGTACCTGGTGAGGAACGCGGCGAGTCGGTTCGCCAGCCCGGGCTTGGCGTTCTGCTCGTGCACGACGATCGGCGTGCCGGTCCGCTTCGCGGCGATGTACGCCGGTGCGGACGCGTAACCGCCGACGCCGAGGACCACGTCGACCTCTCGCTCGCGGATGATCTGCTCGGTGCGCTTGACCGCCGCCCAGAACGCCGTCGGGAAGCGCAGCGCCGCGGCGTTCGGCTTCCGCGGGAACGGCAGCCGCGGGATGGTCAGCAGCTCGTAGCCGCGCATCGGGACGAGTCGCGACTCGAGTCCCTCCGCGGTGCCGAGCACGATGACGGAGTCCTCGGGGGAACGCTCGGTCAGCCGGTCCGCGACCGCGAGCAGGGGGTTGACGTGTCCGGCGGTGCCGCCGCCGGCGAAGAGGTAGGTGCTCACCGGAGTGTTCCGTTCCGAAGGTCGTTCGTCCGGGGCAGACCGTGCTTCCCGGGGAGTTCGCGGGCGAAGGACAGCACGACGCCGATCGCGACGAGGGTCATGATGAGCGCTGATCCGCCTGCGGAGATGAGCGGCAAGGGGACGCCGAGCACGGGCAGCAGCCCGAGGACGACGCCGATGTTGACGAGTGCCTGCCCGATGATCCAAGCGAGCACGCCGCCGGTGACCGTCCGAACGAAGGCGTCGTCGGACACGCGGATGATGCGGACCATGCTGATGGCGAGCACCACGAAGAGGGCGAGCACCACGACGGCGCCGATGAGGCCGAGCTCCTCGCCGATGATCGCGAAGATGTAGTCGTTGTCGGCCTCCGGCAACCAGGACCACTTCGCCTTGGAGTTGCCGAGCCCGACGCCGAACACCCCGCCGGACGCCAGTGCCCACATGCCGTGGACCGGCTGCCAGCAGAGGTCCTGGTACTGGCTGGTGTCGGTGCAGCCGGAGAGCCACGCGCTGATGCGGGACGACCGGGAACTCGACGCCATGGTGACGAACGGCAGGAGGACGAGGATCGCGCCGACACCGATCCCGAGGTGGCGGAGGCGGACCCCACCGACGAACATCGCGCCGAAGACCAGGATCATCATGACCATCGCCGTCCCCTGGTCTCCGCCGAACAGCACCAGGCCGATCGCGCCGGCCACGACGAGGGCGATGGGCGGCAGGATCTGCTTCCACTCGTCCAGGCGGTTCCGCTTCTGGTAGATGATCGTGCCGATGCCGAGCACGAGTGCGAGCTTCAGGATCTCGGACGGCTGCGCGGTGAAGGAGCCGAGCTTGATCCAGTTCCGGTTGCCCTGGATCGAGTAGCCGAGCGGCGTGAGGACGACCGCGGCCTGCACGACGAGCCCGAGCACGATGACCCAGCGCGAGTACCGCCGCCAGAACGCCGTCGGGATGCGGCTCGCGATGAGCATGAGCGGAACACCGATGATCGCGTACATGCCCTGCCTGGTGAAGGCGCCGAAGAAGTCGTGCGTCTCCTTGTACTGCTCGACACTCGACGACGACAGCACCATCACGACGCCGAAGACGACGAGGAACAGGGTGACACCGAGGATCGTGTAGAACGAGCTGGACTCGGCGACGAAGACGTTCTTGACGGCGACGACCGCGCCGTTCGTGCGACGTGCGGCGTTCTGGGTGGACGTGGTCACGCGGCCGCTACGGCCGTTCGGAAGATCCGTCGTCGCCATCGGCGTTTCCTCCCAGGTGCTCGTGGACCGCCGCCGCGAAGCGCTCGCCTCGGTCCGCGTAGGAACCGAACTGGTCGAACGACGCTGCAGCCGGGGCGAGGAGGACCGTGTCGCCCGGTCTCGCGACCGAAGCGGCATGCCGGACCGCCTCGGGCATGACCTGATCAGTGTCCGATGCTTCGACCTGCAGGACGGGCACCGACGGCGCGTGTCGCGCGAATGCCTCGAGCACGGGGCCGCGGTCGGTCCCGATCACGACGACGCCACGCGCGGTGGGGCCGAAGCGCTCGACCAGCCCGTCGATGTCGACGCCCTTGAACAGGCCGCCGACGACCCAGACCACGGACTCGAACGACGACAGCGACGCGGTCGCGGCGTGCGGGTTCGTGGCCTTCGAGTCGTCGACCCAGGCGATGCCGTCGGCCGTGGCCACGAGCTCGGTGCGGTGGTGGTCGGCGCGGAAGGCCTGCACGGCGCTCTGGATCGAGCTCGGGCGGACGGAACCGGCACGGGCCAGGGCAGCGGCGGCGAGGACGTTCATCGTCATGTGCGGGCTCGCGAGCCCGGCCTGCTCGAGGTCGGCGTGCGTGGCCAGCTCGAGCGCGCTCTTCTGCCGGTCCTCGGTGAAGGCCCGGTCGCAGAGCACGTCCTCGACGACCCCGACCTCGCCGGGTGCGGGGATGCCCGGCGTGAAGCCCACGGCGCGGCAGCCCTCCACGACGTCGGCGTCCTCGACCATGGCACGGGTGACCTCGTCGGTGACGTTGTACACGCACGCCAGGACGGTCCGCTCGTAGACCTTCGCCTTCGCGGCACGGTAGGCCGCGGCGGACCCGTGCCACTCGAGGTGGTCGTCGGCGATGTTCAGGCACGCCGACGCGAGCGGCAGCACCGCGCCGTCGCCGGAGTCGGCCATGTAGTGCAGCTGGTGGCTGGAGAGCTCGACCACGAGGACGTCGAAGCCGTCCGGGTCGCGTACGACGTCGAGCACGGGCACACCGATGTTGCCGCAGGCCACCGCCCGCAGGCCCTCGGCCTCGTACATCGCGGTGGTGAGCTGGGTCGTGGTGGTCTTGCCGTTGGTCCCGGTGATCGTCACCCACGGCGCGGCGACCGGGCCGCGGACGACCTTGTCGCGGACGCGCCAGGCGAGCTCGATGTCGCCCCAGACGCTGCTGTGCTCGACCGCCCACTGCACGGTCGGGTTGTGCGGCGGCAGGCCCGGCGAGACCACGACGAGGTCCGGTGCCTGCTCCTGCAGCGCCGCGGGCACCGAGTCGAGCGGGGTCTGCACGAAGCGGGCGCCGATCACCGCGAGGAGCTCGACGCTGTCGGACGGCGCGTCCGTGGAGTACACCGTGACGGTGCTGCCGAGCTCGACGAGCGTGTCCGCGACCGAGAAGCCGGTCGCGCCGAGGCCGAGCACGGCGACGTCGAGGCCTTTCCAGCCCTCCGAGTACCAGCTGTCGAGACCATCCAGACGGTCAGCCAACGCGCGCGATCCATTCCAGGTAGAAGAGGCCGATGCCGGCCGCGACGCAGAGTCCGGCGATGATCCAGAACCGCACGACGACCGTCACCTCCGCCCAGCCCTTGAGCTCGAAGTGGTGGTGCAGCGGACTCATCCGGAAGATGCGCTTGCCGCCCGTGATCTTGAAGTACGCCCGCTGCAGGATGACCGAGCCGGTGACGATGAAGAACAGGCCGCCGATCAGGATGAGCAGGAGCTCGGTGCGGCTGAGGATCGCGAGACCGGCCAGCGCGCCACCGAGGCCGAGCGAGCCGGTGTCGCCGAGGAAGATCTGCGCGGGGGACGTGTTGTACCAGAGGAACCCGATCAGGCCACCGCAGACCGCGGCCGCCACGACCGCGAGGTCGAGCGGGTTCGACACCGTGTAACAGGCATGCTCCGTGCTCGCGTCGAGCCGGGCACCGCCGCAGATCTGGTTGGACTGCCAGAACGAGATGATGACGTAGGACCCGATCGCCAGGATGCTCGACCCCGTCGCGAGCCCGTCCAGGCCGTCCGCCACGTTCACGCCGTTCGACGTCGCGACCGTCAGGAAGACGATCCACGCCAGGAACAGGATCGTGCCGATGACCGTCCCGAGCGCCATGAAGTCGAGCCACGGGATGTCACGGATCGCGGACACCATCGTGGATGCCGGCGGCTTGCCGTTCGCGCTCGGGACGACGAGGGCGATCGTGGCGAAGATGACGCCGACGATGACCTGCCCGAGGATCTTCGCCCACCCGCCGAGACCGAGACTGCGCTGGCGCCGGACCTTGAGGAAGTCGTCGACGAAGCCGACGAGTCCGAGCCCGACCATCAGGAACAGCACGAGCACACCGGACAGCGTGATCGAGTCCCGCCCGATCAGGTGACCGACGAAGTACCCGATCACGGTGCCGAGGATCAGGACGATGCCGCCCATCGTCGCGGTGCCGCGCTTGGTGTGGTGCGACTGCGGCCCGTCGTCGCGGATGAACTGTCCCCAGCCGAGACGGTGGAACAGCTTGATGAACAAGGGCGTGAGCAGCAGTGTGAACACCAGCGACACGGCGCCGGCGATCAAGAGGGCGATCATACGGAGACACCTCCGAGACGGTCGCCGAGGAATCGCAGCCCGGCCGACTTCGAGGACTTGACGAGGACGACGTCGCCGGGGCGGACCATCTCCTGCAGGGTGTGGACGGCGTCGTCGACGTCCTCGATGAACACGGACTCGCCGTCCCACGATCCCTCGAGGGTGGCGGCCTGGTGGATGGGCATCGCGCCGCGGCCGACGACCACGAGCTGTCCGATGCCGAGACGCACGACGAGCCGACCGATGCGGTCGTGCTCCTCGACGGAGTACTCCCCGAGCTCGGCCATCTCGCCGAGCACGGCGATGGTCCGCTCCCCCGGGCGCACGATCTGCGCGAGGGTGCGGAGCGCGGCGGCGGTCGAGTCCGGCGACGCGTTGTACGCGTCGTTGATCACGGTGACGCCGTCCGGGCCGCCCTGGAGCAGCTCCATGCGCCAGCGCTCGGCGCGTGTCATCGACGCGAGCGCGGCGGCGCCGTCGCCCAGTGGCACGCCCCAGCGGTGCGCGACGGTCAGCGCGGCCGTCGCGTTCATCGCGTGGTGCTCGCCCAGGATGGCGAGGCGGACGTCGACGGTCTCGGGGACCTGCTCCGAGCCTCCTGGCCGGTCCTGGTCCTGATCCTGGTCAGGTCGGACGGGAGGCGCGGTGAGCGTGAAGCGCGTGCCGTCGCGGTCCGTGGACACACCGGACAGGCGGTAGTCGGCGTCGGCCGACGTGCCGAAGCCGACGACGGATGCGGCCGTGAGGCCGCGCATGGCGGCGACGCGGTCGTCGTCGACGTTGAGGAGCGCGGTCGCGCTGGCCGGCAGGTCGGTGACCATCTCGGACTTCGCGCGCTGCGTCGCCTCGATGCCGCCGAACTCCCCCGCATGGGCGAGGCCGACCTTGAGGACGACACCGACGTCCGGTTCGGCGATGCGGACGAGCTTGGCGATGTGGCCGATGCCGCTCGCACCCATCTCGACGACCAGGTAGCGCGTGTCGTGCGTGATCCGGAGCATCGAGATCGGTGCGCCGACGTGGTTGTTGAACGAGCCCTCCGGCGCGACGGTCTCGCCGTGCTGCTGCAGGATGGTCCGCAGCATGTTCTTCGTGCTCGTCTTGCCGTTCGATCCGGTGATCCCGACGACCTTGAGGTCGCCACCGGCACGGACGCGGGCGACCACCTCGTGTGCCAGTGCGGCGAGGGCGGCGTACCCGTCCGCGACGACGATCTGAGCGGTCGCGGAGCCGTCCGGCAGCTCGGTCTCGTGTTCGGTGATCACGAGGGCTGCACCGGACTCGGCGGCCGACGGCACGAACCGGTGTCCGTCGGTCTCCTCGCCGAGCAGGGCGAAGAAGACGCTGCCGGCGCCGACCAGACGGGAGTCGGTCTCGACGGAGCCGTCCACGACCGTCTCGGCGGCACCGCGAACGAGCTCGCCGTCGACCGCGGCGGCGATCTCGGCGAGGGAGAGGGCGATCATCGCACTTCCTCCACCGGGCCGGCGTTCGGCTCCCAGCCGGCCTCGCGGAGGGCCGCACGGGCCTCGTCGCGGGCGGAGTACGGCGTCCTGACCCCCTGGATGTCGCGGTAGTCCTGGTGACCGGGGCCGGCCCACAGGATCGAGTCCCCTTCGCCGACGAGCCCCACCGCGGTGCGGATCGCCGCTTCCGGCGGGCTGACCTCGTGGATCTCGTGGTCCGGGAACGCTTCGCGAGCGGCGTCGACCAGGGTCTTCCTGATGGACGCGGCGTCCTCGAAGCGCGGGTGGTGGTCGGTCACGACGAGGATGTCGGAGCCCTCGGCCGCGACGCGGGCCATGTCGCCGCGCTTCGTCGTGTCGCGGTCGCCGTCGGCGCCGAACAGCATGACGACCTTGCCGGGGGTGAACTGGCGCACGGCGGCGAGGGTGTTGAGGAACGCGTCGGGGCTGTGCCCGAAGTCCACGTAGACGCTCGGCCCGCGGTCGCCGGAGACCCGCTCGGTGCGGCCGGGCAGGTAGCACTCGATGGCGCTGACCGTCTGGTCTGCACCGTCCTCGTAGTGCCGGTGGTTGCTCTCGAGCGCGTGCGCGATGGCGCCCAGCTCGAACCCGCCCTCGACGAGCATCACGATGGCCAGCGCGGCGTTCGCGGCCATGTGCCAGCCGATGAGGGGCACACGGGTGATGAGCTCGCGACCCTCGGGGCCGGTCAGACGGAACTCCGTGTACGCGGCGTGCGCGTCGACGATGTCGACGTGCCACTCGGCCTCGACCTCGGGGTGCACGGTGATGGTCGTGACGGGGATGCGGGAGTCCTGGACGACGCGCTGACCCCAGTCGGTGTCGAGCGAGACGACGCCGCGACGACCGTGCTCCGGCTGGAACAGCGGCAGCTTCGCCTGGTAGTACTCCTCCATGTCGGCGTAGTCGTCGAGGTGGTCGTGGCTGAGGTTCGTGAACGCCACGACGTCGAAGACGATGCCGTCGACACGGTGCCGGCTGAGGGCCTGCGCGCTCACCTCGACGGCGACCGCGCGGACCTCGCTCTCGCGCATGCGGGCGAGGAGCGCGTGCATCTCGCTCGCCTCGGGGGTCGTGAGCCGGCTCGTGACGCTGAGCGAGCCGATGTGGCGTTCCGCGGTGGAGCTGAGGCCGGAGACCAGGCCGAGCTGCTTGAGGATCCCCTCGAGGATGTACGACGTGCTGGTCTTGCCGTTCGTGCCCGTGACCGCGAAGAGCTGCGGCAGGTCGGTCGCCTCGTCCGGGTGCGTCCGGTAGACCCACGCCGAGACGTCGCCGAGCGCCGCTCGGGGGTCGTCGACGACCAGGACCGGCAGCCCTGACGGCTGGGCAAGTGCCACGCCGTCGGCATCGGTCAGGACCGCGACGGCACCGCGCTCGGCGGCCTGGGTCGCGAACTCCGCGCCGTGCCGGTTCGCACCGTGCACGCCGACGAACAGGTCACCCGGCTGCACCTCGGCAGCGCTCAGCGTGACACCGGTCGTCTCGACCGCGTCGAGCGAACCGACGACCCGCAGGCCGAAGGCGTTGGCCAGCTCGGCCACGGCCCTCGGGGTCGGGTGTTCGGGTCGGAGGACCGGGGGGATCCGTGCGGACAAGTGCTCCTTCTTCCTCTCCACGTGGACGGGTGGGTCTACCACGTCGACGGGTAGGTCTTCGCCTCTGTCGTGGAGGGGGCGACACGGTACTTCTCGAGCACCTGGGACATGAGTGTGCGGAACGCCGGAGCCGCTCCGCTGGACCACTTGTTGGCCTGCGGCTTCGTGAACGTCACCGTGACAACATACTGGGGGTCCTCGGCGGGTGCCATTCCGGCCACCGAGGTGATGCGCTCCGAGCCGTAGCCCTTCGAGCCCTCGGCGACCTCGGCGGTCCCCGTCTTCGCGGCGATGTTGTAGCCGGAGATCGGCTTCATGCCCACGAGCGTGCCACCGGTGACCACGCTCTGCAGCATGTCGGTGACCTGCGTCGCGGCGTTCGCGGACACGACTCGCTCGCCCTGCACGTCGGGCGCGTCGACCACGGTGCCGTCGGCCGTCGTGCAGCCCTTGACGAAGTGCAGCGGGATCCGGACCCCGTCGTTGGCCAGCGTCTGGTAGATGCTCGCGACCTGCATCGCGGTCGTCGAGATGCCCTGCCCGAACATGGAGTTGATGTCGGTCTGCCGGCTCCAGTCCGGGCTCGCGCCGTACTGCATCCCCGGCTGCCCCGGGTAGTCGATCGCTGACTCGGGCTGGAACAGACCGAACTTCTTCATGTAGTCGTAGCGCTGCTGCTCGGTCAGCCGGGCGCCCAGGTCGGTGATGCCGACGTTCGACGAGTCACGGAGGATGCCCGTGAGCGTCAGGTTCTCGGTCTCGTGGAACTCGGAGTCGTGGATCGTGCCGCCCCAGGGGAACGTGCGGGAGTACGGCACGGTGACACCGGTCGTCGGGGTGGCCTTGCCCTGGTCGATCAGCGCGGCCGCGATGGCGGCCTTGATCGTCGACCCCGGCTCGTACGTGTCGGTGAGCGCCCGGGACCCGAACGCGCCCTTGTCGGTGGTGCCATCGACGTTGTTCGGGTCGACCGTCGGGTAGTCGGCGACCGCGAGCACCTCGCCGGTCTTCGCCTTCACCACCGTGGCGGTCGCGGACACCGCACCGAGCTGCTGGGCGGCGTCGGCGATGTCCTGCGCGGCCATGTACTGCAGGTCGCTGTCGATCGTGGTCTCGAGCGTGCCGCCGTCCTTGGCCTGCTTCGTGGTGACCGTGCTGCCCGGGAGCTGCACACCGTCCTCACCACGCTCGTACGTCTCGGAGCCGTTCGTGCCGGCGAGGCACTTGTTGTAGGCGTACTCGAGGCCGGCCTGGGCGCCGTCGGTGCCCATGAACCCGGTGATGTTGCCCGTCGTCGCACCGGTCGGGTACGTCCGGGCGGACTGCTGCTGCGGGTACAGCCAGGGCACGTCGAGGGCCTGGACCGCCTCGTAGTGCTTCACGTCGAGGCCCTTGACCAGGTAGGCGAAGTCCGACTTCGGGTTCGCCTCGATGGCCTTCTGCATCGCTGCGGCGTCCCCACCCGACGCGTCGGCGATCGCCTTCAGTGCATCGGACACGGAGATGTCCTTCGTGCGGGTCCCGCCGAGCTTGCCCTCGAAGTCCTTCACGAGGCGCGGGGCCGTCGTGATGTTGTACCGCGTGACACTGTCGGCGAGTTCGGTGCCGTTCCGGTCGACGATCGACCCGCGCGCGCCGTACAGCGTCACCGGGATGCTGCGCTTGGCGCTGGAGGCCTTGTTGAGCTCGGCCGCCTGCACGACCTGGATGTCGACCAGGCGGATCACGAACACCGCCACGAGGGCGATCACGGCGACGATCACGACGCTGTATCGGAGTCGACGGTTGCGGATCGTCTTCGTCACGCGGTGCGGTCCTTCCCGGGCGGTACTGACCCCGTGGTCACCTGGTGGACGGCGCCTGGAGCTGGTTCGGGTCGGACTCTACGGACGACTTGGACGAACCCGAGTCCGACGCGCTGGCGCCGCTCGTGTTCCCAGCGTCGTCCTTGGCCGTCGCCGAGCCGTCCGTCGATCCGGTCGCCGCGCCGTTCTCCTTGCTGGTCGACGTGTCACCCTGCTTCGCGACCAGGGGGACGTCGTCGAGCAGCGAGTTGGGGACCTGGTTCGCGGTGTTGCCCGTCGCCTCGTCCGGGGTCGCCGGGGTGGGCGTGCCGTACACCCGGCCGGTCTTCGGGTCGAGGTACACCGGCGTCGAGTTCGCGATCATCCCGAGGGCCTGGGCGTTGCGCGCCAGGTTCTGCGGCGAGTCGAGCACCCGGAGGTCCTCGGACAGCGACTGCTGGGTGCGGCTGAGCTTGGTCTGCTCCGCCGTGAGCGAGTTCAGCTCGTAGGCGCCCTGGCTGAGCACCATGCTGATGCCGAGCTGCGCCAGGAGCAGGATGCCGAGCGCCGCGACCGCGACGATCGCGTAGGCGATGCGCGGACGTGCTCGACGCTGTGCCCTGGTCGGGGTGACCTCGACGAGCTCCGGTCGGTTGCGGGACGGGCGCGGTGCGCGCGACGGGGCGACGACGGGGTCGACGAGTGCGAGGTTCGTGCTCATGTCACTTCCGGATCCGCTCGGCCGCGCGGAGTCGCACGGGTGTTGCTCGGGGGTTGGCGGCGCGTTCGGCCTCGTCGGCCAGTTCCGCCCCCTTGACGATCAAGGAGAAGGTGGGGGCGTGCTCGGGGAGCTCCACCGGCAGGTCAGCCGGTGCGCTCGACGTCGTCCGCTTGACGAGGGCCCGCTTGACGATGCGGTCCTCGAGCGACTGGTACGACTCGACGACGATGCGGCCGCCGACCGCGATGGCGTCGAGTGCCGCGGGGATCGCCCGCTCCAGCACGCTGAGCTCGGTGTTGACCTCGATGCGGAGCGCCTGGAACACGCGCTTCGCCGGGTGGCCCTGCCGCTGGATCGCCACGGGGGTGGCGTCGTGGAGGACCTGCACGAGGTCGCCGGACATCGTGAACGGCGTCTCGGCACGGCGCTCGACGATGGCCTTGGCGTACCGGCCGGCGAGCTTCTCCTCGCCGTAGCGCTGGAAGATCCGCCGGAGTTCGCCCTCGTCGTACTCCGCGAGGACCTCGGCGGCGGTGATGCCCTGCGTCCGGTCCATCCGCATGTCGAGCGGCGCGTCCTGGCTGTAGGCGAAGCCGCGCTCGGCACGGTCGAGCTGCAGTGACGAGACGCCGAGGTCGAACAGCACGCCGTCGACCTCGTCGAAGCCCTCGCCGCGGATTGCATCGACGATCTCGTCGTAGACGGTGTGCACGAGGCGCACCCGGTCGCCGAAGCGAGCGAGCCGCTCCCCCGCGATGCCGAGAGCGTCGGTGTCGCGGTCGAGGCCGATGAGCGTCAGCTCCGGGAACCGCTCGAGCAGCCCCTCGGAGTGTCCGCCCATGCCGAGCGTCGCGTCGACGACGACCTTGCCCGGTCCCTCGAGCGTCGGCGTGAAGAGGTCGACGATGCGCTCGAGCATGACGGGGGTGTGCGGGAAACGTTCGGTCTCTGCCATGTCCAGCCCTGCTCTTCGTGGGCCGCGGGTCCGGATCCCCATCCATACCGACCTGACACCGGGGAAGGTGCATCAGGGCGGACGGCTGGGAGTCCCGATCCGCGGATCAGAAGATGCCCGGGATCACCTCCTCGTCGTTCTCGGCGAAGGCCTCTTCGGCCTCGGCGTAGTAGGCCTCCCACGCGGTGGTCGACCAGATCTCGGCACGGTCACCACTGCCGATGACCGTGAGGTCCCGCTCGAGCCCCGCGTACTCACGGAGGTTCTGCGGGATCGTCACGCGGTTCTGCTTGTCGGGCTGTTCTGCGCTGGCCCCCGAGAGGAACAGGCGCATGTAGTCCCTGGTGCGCTTCGACGTCATCGGCGCCTGACGGATGCGCTCGTGGAGTTCCTCGAACGTCCTGGCACTGAAGACCACCACGCAGCGCTCCTGCCCACGAGTCATCACGAGACCCCCGGACAGTTCGTCCCGGAACTTGGCGGGGAGGATCACGCGACCCTTCTCGTCCAGCTTCGGGGCATGGGTACCGAGCAGCACGTCGGGGCCTCCCCTCAGCTCCACCGGTTGTCGATGAGCCCCACGGTACTCCACTTCCCTCCACCACGGTGGAAATCCACTCCCCGAAACACCCCTGACACCCTTTTTGGGGCGAAGACGGGAGGCTTCCATCACCTCAGGTAGGCAGCACAGGCCCGGAATTCCGCGGTTCTCCCGGTCAGGGCCACCTGGGGAGGAAAGTGGAGGGTTTTCGCAGCCCCGGCGCGTGGCGAGTGCCGCGCGAGCACGCCCGGGCACGAAAAAACGGGGCCGGCCCGTGTGGGCCGACCCCGTGGAGGTGTGGAGTGGAGTCCTACTGACTCTGGTCGTTCCGCTTGTCCCAGCGGTCGTTCATGCGGTCCATGAAGGAGCCGCCCGACGCCGACGACCCGCGAGCACCACCGGACGACGGCGTCCGGGGGGCCTTGGACTTCGGCGCTCGCATCCCCGGGCGCAGCGCGAAGAGCACGCCCGCGAGCATGACGACGAAGCCGACGATGCCGATGAGGGGCTGGCGCAGGACCAACCCGAGGATGACGACGGCGACTCCAGCGAGCGCGCCCAGTACACCGAGTGTGATCGACGTGTAGGTCGGTCGCCCCTGTCGCCGGGTGACGCGCGCCACGAAGTCGGAGTCGTTCTGGTAGAGGCTGCGCTCCATCTCTTCGAGAAGTCGCTGCTCTTGCTCCGAGAGTGGCATCTTGATTCCCTCTTTGTCCCTGGGATCAACGCGTGGTCAGTGGACCGATTGTATGTCTCGGCCACCCACTAGGGTAGGGATCGTGGCTGAGAGTACGCGATTAGTGGACCTCGTTTCGGCTCGGATCGATCGAGCGCTCGACGAGCAACGTGATCGCCTCCTCGCGATCAGTCCCGACCTGGCTCCGTTCGACGAGTACGCGCGGGATCTGCTGTCCGGCGGCAAGCGCTTCCGGGCACTGTTCTGCTACTGGGGATGGCAGTCCGTCGCCGGCCGTTCCGGCTCGTTCGACCCGCTCGCCGAGGGCGCCAGGCAGACCACGGCAGAAGCGGTCGTCACCGTCGCCGCCGCGCTCGAGGTCTTCCACGCCGCGGCCCTGGTGCACGACGACATCATGGACCGCTCGGACACCCGTCGCGGTCGTCCCGCCGCGCACCGCCGCTTCGAGTCCCGCCACGAGGAGTCCGGGTGGGTCGGCGACCGCGCGCTCTACGGCACCAACTCCGCGCTGCTCCTCGGTGACCTGCTGCTCTCCCTGAGCGATTCCGTCTTCGACGAGGGCCTCGCGCTCCTCGACCCGGTCCGGGCGCGCATCGTCCGCCAGGAGTTCCACGCCATGCGGCTCGACGTCACGGCGGGGCAGTACCTCGACATCCACGAGGAGACGGCCTGGCCGACCGTGGACGAGAGCGAACAGCTCCTCCGTGCGCAGCGGGTCATCGTCTTCAAGTCGGCGAAGTACTCGGTCGAGGCGCCTCTCGTCATCGGTGCGCTCGTCGCCGGCGCGACCGACTCCCAGCTCGAGGGCCTCCGCGCGTTCGGACTGCCGCTCGGCGTCGCGTACCAGCTGCGCGACGACATGCTCGGCGTCTTCGGCGACCCGGAGCTCACGGGCAAGCCCGCCGGTGACGACCTGCGCGAGGGCAAGCGCACCGTCCTGATCGCCACGGCACGCAAGGCGCTGCCGGGTGGTGCACGCTCGCTCCTCGACGAGCTGCTGGGCGACCCGGACCTCGACGAGGACCAGGTGCAGATGCTCCGCGCGACCCTCACCGAGTCGGGTGCCGTCACCGCGGTGGAGCGCTCGATCGACCGGCACGTGCAGCGAGCGAAGGCGGCACTCGACGCCGCTCCGCTCACGCCGTCGGCGCGGGAGCAGCTCGCGACGCTCGCCGACACGGTCAGCCGCCGGTCCGCCTGATCGGCACCACCGCCGGAAGCCGACGGCGGCTAGAGGAGGGACTGCGCGATGCGGCGCACCTCGGCCTTGCGGCCGGCGCGCAGCGCGTTGATCGGCGAGTCGCCGATCGCGTCGTCCACCGTGAGCATCCAGCGCACGGCTTCGTCGTCCGAGAAGCCGTTGTCGTTCAGCACGATCAGCGTGCCGCGGAGCTCCGGCCGCGGTTCTCCGTCCTCGAAGAACTCGCTCGGGACGCGCAGCACGCCGCCGATGCGGGCGGGCAGCAGGGTCCGCTGCTCGAACAGGCGGTGGACGCGGCCGGGGCTCACGCCGAGCATCTCGACGAGGTCCGGGACCGTCAACCAGCGTTCGGAAAGGGTCATGTCATCCGTGGGTGTGGCACTCACACGCCCATGTTGCCAGAGTGCCGCGGGACCGAGCACCAACTCACGAGTCACATTCGTCACACACTTCACACTCGACTCTCTGGTTGACTTGCGATTCACGACATGCCAGCGTGGAGCCACCTGTGAGTGCGCGCCTGCGTGCGCACGGCTCACCCGGAGACAGGAGCACACCGTGGACACCGAAGCCCAGGACCGCGCTCGACGCGCACGATCTGCACGATTCGCCACCATGCCGATCGTCCTCGCCGGGACGATCGCCGTGACCGCAGGCCTCACCGGCCCGGTCGCCCACGCCGAACCCCGTCACGACGACGACTCGAACAACAAGCGCCACGTGGACGAGGACCAGAACGTCGGACACCGCTCGGTCTTCGGCACCGCGGTCGCACGCCCGTCCCAGACCAGCGTGACCACCGTCGCCGCGGTGCAGAAGGCCCCGACGACGTACACCGTGCGCCAGGGCGACACCGTCTCGGGCATCGCCGCCCGCTACGGCCTCTCCGCGCAGGAGATCCTCGTGCGCAACGGCCTGGGCTGGAACACGATCATCCACCCGGGGCAGTCGCTCCACCTCGCCTCGACACCCGTCGCGACCACCGCCAGCGCCACCGCGTCGTCGAGCGCGACGTACCACGTCAAGCAGGGCGACACGATCTCGGGCATCGCGGCCCGGGTCGGCGTGTCGACTAGTGCACTCCTCGGCGCGAACAAGCTCTCGCTCGGCAGCGTCATCTACCCGGGGCAGTCGCTCGCGGTGCCCCGCGCCGGGTCCTCGGCGCCTGCGGCAGCTGCCGCTGCGCCGGCCGCCGCTGCGCCCGCCGCCGCTGCTCCGGCCGCCGCTGCCCCGGCCGCCGCTGCTCCGGCCGCGCCGCAGGGCGGCTCGGTGCCCATCGGCCACGGTGACACCATCGCGTCGATCGCGGCCTCGCACGGCGTGTCCGTCTCGGCACTGCTCTCCGCCAACGGCCTGACCTACACGAGCACGATCTACGCCGGCAAGACGCTCGTCCTGCCGGCGTCCGGACCGTCGCTCACCACCGAGCAGCGCGGGAACGCCGAGACCATCGTCAGCGTCGGGCGCTCGCTCGGCGTCTCCGACCGCGGCCTCGTCATCGCGCTGGCCGCCGCCATGCAGGAATCGGGTCTCCGGAACCTGTCGCACGGCGACCGGGACTCGGTGGGGCTGTTCCAGCAGCGACCGAGCCAGGGCTGGGGCACGGCTGCGCAGCTGCAGGACCCGACCTACGCGACCAGGCTGTTCTTCGGCGGGAAGGCGAACCCGAACGCGGGCAAGACCGCGGGACTGCTCGACATCCCCGGCTGGTCCACGAAGAGCGTGACGGACGCCGCACAGGCCGTGCAGCTCTCCGCGTACCCGAAGGCGTACGCACAGTGGGAGAAGTCGGCGACCGCCTGGCTGGCGACGCTCTGAACACGGCCGCGAGCGGGCCCGGCCACCGGTCCCGTCCGCGGCCCGGGGTCATCCGTTCGATCGAGATTGCATCACGACCGGTGCGCCGATGCGGTGTCGTGGACTCCGGATTCGTAGAATGCCGCCGATGAGCACGAACGCCGCCACGGATCCGATGATCGGTCGCATGATCGATCAGCGGTACCGCGTCCGATCCCGCATCGCGCGCGGGGGCATGGCGACCGTGTACCTCGCGACCGACGTCCGACTCGAGCGCAGGGTCGCGATCAAGATCATGCACGGCCACCTGGCCGACGACGCGGCCTTCCGCGAGCGCTTCATCCAAGAGGCCCGTTCCGCAGCACGGCTGTCGCACCCGAACCTCGTCGGCGTGTACGACCAGGGCGCCGAGGGCGACACCGCCTACATCGTCATGGAGTACATCCCGGGCATCACGCTCCGCGACCTCCTGCAGGAGCACCGCGCGCTGACGCCGGAACAGGCGACCGACATCATCCGCGCCGTGCTCGCCGGGTTGGCGTCCGCGCACCGCGCCGGGATCGTGCACCGCGACCTCAAGCCCGAGAACGTGCTGCTCGCCGACGACGGCCGGATCAAGCTCGGCGACTTCGGGCTCGCTCGCGCGTCCACGCAGAACACCGCGACCGGGGCCGCACTCCTCGGCACGATCGCGTACCTCTCCCCCGAGCTCGTCACACGCGGCGCCGCCGACTCCCGTAGCGACATCTACGCCGTCGGCATCATGCTGTATGAGATGCTCACCGGCGAGCAGCCGTACAAGGGCGAGCAGCCGATGCAGATCGCCTACCAGCACGCCAACGACACCGTCCCCGCCCCGAGCGCCGTGGTGCCCGGGGTCCCGTCGGAGCTCGACGACCTGGTGGCATGGGCCACGGCGCGCGACCCCGACGACCGCCCGCGGGATGCCCGCGAGATGCTCGACCACATCACCGGGAACCAGCAGCGCGCGACCGGGCAGTACCGCACGGCGGTGCTCCGGCCGGAGAACGCCACCGCGATCCTCCCGGCCGGCGCTCCCGGTCCGGACGCGTCCGACGCCACGACGGTCCTCGAGCCGCACGGCGGACGGCAGCCGTCCGGCGAGACCCCAGCCGCGAAGCGCCCGGGCAAGAACACCCCGGGACCGCGGCGCACCGGCGTGGATCCCAACGCGCTCTCCCCCGCCGGGCAGCGGCTCGCGGACAAGTCCACCAAGCGGCGCAAGCGTGGCTGGATCCTCCTCGTCGTCGTGGTCGTGCTGGCGCTCATCGGTGCCGGTATCGGCTGGTACCTCGGCCCGGGTCCTGGCGGCAACGTGCGGATCCCGCAGGTCGCCGGCAAGTCCGTGTCCCAGGCGCGCCAGTTGCTCGAGGCACAGGGCCTGCAGGCGGCGGACAAGACCGGTACCCGGTTCGACGCCGTCGTGGCGAAGGGACAGGTGTCGGCGACGGCCCCAGCGGCATCTCGAGAGGTCCGCAAGGGCACCTCCGTGCAGATCCTGGTGTCGAACGGCCCGAAGATGATCGCCCTCCCCGCGATCGTCGGGCAGTCGGTGTCGACCGCACAGGCCGCGCTCGACGACGACTTCGACCTGCAGGACCCGCAGTACCAGTTCTCGGCAGACGTCGCGAAGGACACCGTCATCGCGGCGACCGGGCGGGACGTGGACGGCAACGGCGTCGACCTGACCACGGTCACCGAGTACGGCGAACGCGGGCCGATCACCCTCACGGTGTCGCTCGGCCCCGTCCCCGACGTCGTCGGCAAGACCGCCTCCGATGCTCAGGCGGCGCTCGAGGCCGTCGAGCTCACGGTCGGCTCGCAGGACGAGCAGTACAGCGACGACGTCCCGGAGGGGCAGGTCATCTCCGCGAAGCCGCAAGCCGACCCCGCGGTGAAGGGCACCGCTGTCGACCTCGTCGTGTCGAAGGGTCCGGCGCCGATCGCGCTGCCGGACGTCCACGGCAAGACGATCGACCAGGCGACCTCGACCCTCGAGAACCTCGGGTTGAAGGTCTCGGTGCCCGACTGCACGAACATCCTCTGCGGCTTCTACGACTGGAAGGCGAGCCTGCCGGTCAAGTCCACGGACCCAGCCGCCGGCACCACGGTCCACAAGGGCGACACGATCACCCTGGCCTACGACCAGTAGTCGCGCGTTCCTTCCCACAACGCCCGCGATAGAAAGCCGAATCGCGGGGGGGGGGGGGGGGGTTTTGGGCGCGCCCGCGCCGGGGACGGGCCCCCCCCCGGGCGGTATT
>JASCOI010000051.1 GCA_029959665.1 Microbacteriaceae bacterium PS02333 | reverse complement strand
CGCCAGCCGCGCCAGCGCCTCGCCCCGCGAACCCCCACGCGGCCCACCCCCGCGTGGGGGGGCCCCTCTTCGTGTCGGAGCAGATGTGGAACGGGTTCAGCCCTCCGGGGACTCGCGTGATCGACCCAGGGTCAGCGCGAGCACACTTCCCACAGCGGCACCGAGCAGGATCACCGCCGCGACGAAGAGGATCACGCCGTTGAGGATCTCCGCGCGCCACTCGTGAATCGGGAAAGTGATGACGATGCCGGCGATTCCGACGAGCGCCGCGACGATGTGTAGTGACTCGACGGAGGCTGCACGGCGCAGGTGGAGGTGTCGTTGACGGCCCTCTGGACTCCGCACCGAGTACGCCGTCACGTCGACGAGCAACTGCAGACTGCTCGCGACCATCAGGGCGGTGGACGCGAACGCGACGCCCCAGCCGAGCTGGTAGCTGTCGGTCACCCGCCACACGACGGCCGCAGCCGTGAGGAACGCGATCTGGAACGGCACGCAGATCCGCTCCGCCGCAACCGCCGCCGGGTCCGACGGGCCACGCCGGCGTCGGAGCGAGATCGCCCGCCGGATCACCACGAGCCCCGCGCACATGAGCAGGATCACCAGGAGGGCGGACGGTTTCGCGTCGATGGCGCTCGTCCTGCCGTTCCACCAGAGCATCGCAGCGGCGAACGCCGCGAGGACGAGGTCGAGGGTCGCCGCGAGCACACCGTGCGCCAGAACTCTCGTGAAGCGCATCATGCCTCCAGGGCGGTCGCGCCGACGCTGTGCGACTCGGCGTTGCGCCGCGTCTTCGCCCAGCCCGACTTGCCGCGCAGGACGCGGAAGAACGCCCGGACGAGACAGATGTACATGTAGTAGACGTAGAGCCACGAGCCGAAGCCCCAGACGACGCTCTTCGCCCACGAGGTCTGCGGTTCACAGCGCAGCTTGTAGATCGGCCCCCACATCGCGAACGGTGCCACGGAGAACGTGAACGCGAGGGCGAGCAGGCCGACGATCGCCAGGGGCTCTCCGACGAGCGATGCCGGATTCGTGATCCCCAACGCGAGCCGCGTGCCGAGCAGGGCGACGATCGAGATCGCTCCGAGGATCTGGATGAACGGCAGCAGCAGGTAGTAGCACGTCTCGATCACCCCGCCGGCGTCGAAGTGCCGCGACCCGACGATGTCCTTGATGTACTTGACGCACTGGATGTTCCCCTGCGCCCACCGGGTCCGCTGCGTGATCAGACGGCGGAGGTCGGGCAGCGCTTCCTGCGAGACGTGGGTCTCGTAGACGTGGCGGACCTCGTACCCGGCCAGCAGGACGTGGAGGCCCAGCTCGTAGTCCTCGAGGAGCGCGCCGTGCCAGGGGGACCCGTACTGCTCTCCGATGGCGTCGAGGACGGTCAGCCGGGCGAACTGGCCGTTCCCGCCGAGACCGACCGTGCCGGTCCGGGTGCGGAGCGACTGCATCGCCGCGATCACGGTCCGGAACTCGATGTCCTGCATGCGGAGCAGGTACGAGCCGAACCAGTTGGCCAGCCGGCCCTTCTCGGGGCACGGGCGGGCATCGGCGCGGTTCTTCATCCAGACGGCTGCCTGCGCGGCTCCGACTTTCTCGTCGCCGAACACGGTCGCGGACGACATGATCTCGAGTGCATTTGCGGCCATCTCGCCGTCCGCATCGACCACCGCGACGATGACCTCGGCGCGGTTGGCGTCGGCGGGCAGCCAGTCGTTCAGCTTCCGGTACGCCTCGTTGAGCGCGTCGCCTTTGCCTGTACGCGCATCAGGACGCCGGCGCTGCACGACGTGGACGAACGGGTCCGCGTCGGCGAAGAAGTTCGCGACTGCCGAGGTCGCATCGTCGCTGTCGTCGTCGATCACCCACACGTGCGCTTCGGGGAAGTCGTTCCGTGCACGCTTGATGGTCTTGTCGACCACGAACTCTTCGTCGCGGCACGGGATGAAGAAGTGCCACTGGAAGTCCTCGACGACACCCGGGCGCACCGGCGTGTGCCGGAGGAACGGGATGAGGATGAACAGCACGTAGGCGATGAACATGACCGCCAAGAACGTCGTGAGCGCGTTGAGGAGCGGGAGCATTCGGGGGCTCTTTCTCGGTCGGTGGAGTGCTCGGAGGGGGAGCGTCGTCAGCGACGACGCTTGCGGGTGGTGCCGGCCACGATGAGGAGGACTGCGAGCCCGGCGACGAACCCGAGGATGCCGATGACGGAGCCGACGTAGATGTGGCTGATGGGGTAACCGACGTCGACCCCCCACTCGACCGTCGCGACCGCGATGAGTGCGAGACGCACCTCGTTGACGAGGGTCACGACGGCGTACATGGCGAGGACTCCCGCGCCGATCCGCCATGCTGCGGCCCTCGTGAAGACAAGGAGGATGCCGGCGATGACGATGAGCGGCACGAGGAGGATCAGCGCGGTGCACTCGGGGGTGATCTGCAGCCCGATCACGCCGTTGTCGACGACGACGAAGTAGGTGTCGCCCGACGAGCCGCTCGTCGCCACGACCGGCGCGAGCGTGATCGCGGCGAGCGCCGCCTCGAACGACCGGTAGGCGTCGTTGTACACCGTGCCGATCGCACCGATCACGAGGAAGACGAGCGCTCCGGCGACCCGAAGGGCCCTGTTCGGACGACGTGCTGCGGGCGGTGCCGGAACGGTGGAGGCGGTGGTGGTCAAGGCGCGTCCTTTCGGGGAACGGCAGTAACGAGAAGCTGACGTCGGTTAGTATTTCACATGTTTGTTTTACGTACAAGGTTGGATTCATATAGCGCATGTGATATTTTGTAGATCGCAGGTAGCCATCATCGAGAGGAACGTCCATGCAGCCAGCGACCCTCCCCACACGCCGCGAACTCCGGGAGGCGCGTGAAGCGGCGGTCCCGGCCACGGCGGTTCCCGAAGCCGTCGCGGAGCAGCCGCCACGTGCCTCCCGGGTCTTCTCCGGGGTCGACGGCATGCGTGGTGTCGCCATCCTGTCGGTGCTCTTCTACCACTCCGGTTGGACCGACCGAGGGCTCTTCGGCGTCGACGTCTTCTTCGTCGTCTCCGGCTTCCTGATCACGCTGCTCATGCTCAAGGAGCTGCAGAAGACGGGCCGGCTCCGGATCGGCAGCTTCTTCGCCCGCCGCGCACGACGGCTGGTCCCGGGCCTGATCGTCACGCTCGGCTCCGTGCTCGCGTTGGTGTGGTGGCTCGGGTCGTCCGACGAACTCGAACGGGGTGCCGCGACGGCCGTCGCCTCGCTCGCGCAGATCGCGAACTGGCACCAGGTCGCGGCGGGTGACGCCTACTGGGAGATGGGCGGCCAGATCGCGCCGTTCGCCCAGATGTGGTCGCTCTCGGTGACCGAGCAGTTCTACATCGCCTGGCCGTTCGTGGTCCTCGGCGTCTGGTTCCTCGCTCGGAAACGCACCGGTCGCTTCGTCGGCATCATGGTCGCGCTCTTCCTGGCAGCGGCGGCGGTCGCACCGATCCTCTTCGACGGCACGAACACCGACCGGCTGTACCTTGGGACGGACGCCCGCGCAGTCGCATTCGTCGCGGGTGCGGTCGCAGCGTCTGTGGTCTCGTGGCTGAAGCGCCGGGTACCCGCGTGGGCGAGCGAGCCCGCCCCGCGGAGCCGAGTTGCGCTGTCGGCGCTGAGCATCACTGCCCTGCTCGTCGTGCTCGCCGCGAGCGTGTTGACGACGAGTTACCACGAGGCGTGGCTGTACCAGGGCGGTCTCGCCGTGGTCGCCGCCGCTGCTGCCGTCCTCACCGGCACGCTGTGCTTTCCGGGGAACGCCGTGGTGCGGGTGTTCTCCGTCCGACCCCTTCCCGCGATCGGTCGGATCTCCTACTCGCTGTTCCTGCTGCACCTGCCGGTGTTCTGGCTGTTGCAGGTGCTGACGGACGGCGCGATCGCACCCCTCGTGCTGTTCGGCGTCGGTACCGCCGGGACGCTGCTCGCGGCGATCGTCATGCACCACATGATCGCCGAGCCGCTCCGGACGGTCCGATGGAAACCCGTCGCCGCGACCATCGCCATCGTCACCAGTGCCGCGGCGATCCTCGCGGGATCGTGGTGGCTCCCCGTGCAGCGCGCCGATGCAGCCCGCTCGACGGCGATGCCGGTCACGGCGACGGAGTCCACGCAGGGGCTCCGGCCCGGCGTCGCGGGTGGGCGGCCGGTCGTCCTCACGGTCGGCGACTCGATCGCAGTCGACTGGTCGGCGATGCTCGCGGAGCACGGCGGGGGGCAGTTCGCGGTCGACGGTCTCGGGCATGGCGGCTGCGGGTTGCTCGCCTCCGAGCGGACCCGGACGTCCACCGGGTGGATCGGGCAGGAGTCGTCCCAGCATTGCGCGCGCTGGCGAGACCGCCTCGCCGGCGCGCTGGCCGAAGGGCAGGCGGACTTCGTCGTCGTCCACACAGCGTGGGACGCCACCGACCAGTGGGTCGACGGCCGGTGGATCACGCCGTGCAGCGCCGAGTGGCGCGGACTGTACTCGGCCCGGATCAGCGAACTGGTGTCCATGGTGGAGGCGTCGCCGACCCGGCCGCAGATCCTCCTCGCCGACGACCGCCCGTCCAGCCCGGTCGTCGCGGACCCTGCACAGATGACCTGCTTCAACGAGGCGACACGGGAGATCGCGGACTCGCTGCCGACGGTGACCCTACTGCCGTGGGGCGAAGTGATCTGCCCGGACGGGGAGTGCCGCTCGACGGACGCGGAGGGGCACGACTTGCTCAAGCCCGACGACGTCCATCTCACGGCGGCCGGAATGCGCTTCTTCGCGCCGTGGCTCGAGAAGCAGCTCACGGAGGCGCAACGCCGAACGGACCCCGCCCAGTAGTCTCGACCCCGTGCGATGGAGTCGAGTGAACTGGCCTTCGGTGGGCTACGTGTCCCTCGAGGACTTCGAAGGCAAGACCGACCACCTCGCCCGCCTCGTGCAGGACGCACCTCCGCCGGTCGCCGCACTCGCCACCGTCCGGTGGTCGGACTCCCGCATCGCGAAGTGGACGGTCGAGGCCAGCCGCCGGCACCAGGCAGCGGCGGACGACAACACCGCCGCACTCCCCGACCACGGCGAGCCGGACCCCGTGGTCCTGCACGCGCAGGTGATGGTCCGCAACGACGAGGTGCTCGACACCCCGGACGGGCTCTGGCGCCGCTGGAACCACGCGCGCGTGACGATGCGCTTCGACGACGCCGTGATCGAGCCCCCGCTCCTCGACCCGGACACGCTCCTCGCCGGCGACGCCCACATCGCGCGCGGCGAGATCGAGCACGCCGGCCGGGACGAGTGGGAGCTCCGCCTGTTGGTCTCCCCCATCGGCGAGGTCGCGATCCGCTTCACCGACGTCACGATCGAGGTCCGCAGCGTCAACGAGTCTGACTTCACGGACCTCGACGCCCGCCCGACGCGCGGCTGGCACGGCCCGGTGCCTGATGGCTGGATCGAGCTCGCGACGGAGGTCGTCCGCGCTGCCGCGTACAACGACCTCGGCGGCCTGCACCTGGCGGATGATGCGAGCGACGTCGACGACCTCGACCCGCGCTGGGGCTTCGCCCCACTGCACGCCGCAGCGTGGTTCGACCACGCGGCGATGGTGGACACGCTCATCGGGCTCGGCGCCACGGTGGACCTGCTGGACGCCGAGTCGCGGACGCCGCTGACGCTGGCGATCGACCGGGACGCGCGCGCCGCGGTCGACTCGCTCGTCGAGTCAGGCGCCGACCTGGAGGCTCGGGACACCGACGGCAACACCCCGATCGTCCGGGCTGCTTGGGGTGGTCACGCGGCGATCGTGCGCGCGCTCGCCGAGGCGGGTGCGGACCCAGCGGCACGTGGGTCGCGCGGCGCGACGCTGCTCATCGCCGCGGTCGACTCAGGGGACGTCGACACGGTGCGGGCCGCGCTCGAGCTCGACGTGGACCGGGACGCCCAGGACGACGAGGGCTCGACCGCCGCCGACCGAGCGGACCTCCTCCGCGAGACGTTCGTGGCGCAACTCCTCGCCCACTCCTGACCACTCCGGGTTGTCGACATTCCTGTTTCCGGCACGAGATCTCAAATACCGTCGTGCACATGAGCTCCTCCCCATCGCGATTGCGCGCCCTGCCCGTCCTCGCCGCGACCTTGGCCACGGCGATCACCCTCGGACTCCTGCAGGCGACTCCGGCGACGGCATCGACGGACGACAGAGCGGACGTCCTCGGCACTCCGTTCGCCGACGCACCCGCGAACAAACGGGTTTCCGGCACGACGACGACGCTCACGGCGACCGCTACGCCGAGGTGCGACAACGCGTTCCGGTGCGAGCTCGAGGTATCGGGTGTGACGCCGAGCAGCGGCGTCCTCCGCCCACTCAGAGCAGGGTCGCAGCCGTGGCCGTCGTGGGTGCAACCCGGTGAGGTCCTGACGGTGCGCTTCACCTCCGTCGCGATCGCCCGGAACGGCGAGCGAGCCGAGAACTTCGGCGCCCACCCGTGGGTCGTGCGCCCGGGCCCGACGCGGACCAAGCTGACGGCCGAGGTCCGCTCGGTCGACCACGCCGCGAAGTCCGCCGTGATCGCCGGCACCGCGACGAAGGGGGCAGAGGTGTCGATCGGTGGTCACACCACGACCGCTGACGTGACCACCGGTGCCTGGTCGATCACGGTCACGGGGCTCGTCGTCGGCGCGAACCCGATCACCGCGATCCAGCGGATCAACGGCGTCGAGTACGACCGAGTGAACCTGTCGGTGATGGTCGATCCGCCCGCACTCGACCCCGTCACGGTGACCAGTCCGGCAACCGTGGCGCCCGGAGTCGAGAACCGCTTCACCGGGAAGGCCACCCCCGGAGCGACGTTCCGCGTGCTGGACGCGTCGGGCAACCAGATCACGCCAGGCAGGCACGCCGTGGACGAGAACGGCGAGTGGGAGTTCGCCACGATCGTGCCGGCAGGTGCGACGACCTTCAGCTTCGTCATCGAGCAGACAGCGTACGGGCGGACCGAGCCGAGCGAGCTGTTCACGTTCGCCGCGGACACCAGGGGTTAGGCGCCCGGGACCTCCAGCGCGTTCGCCTTCGCCACGCCGCCGTACCAGTGCGCGGACGGCTTCACGGTGCGCTCGAACGTCACCGGGTCCCACGACACGAGCCCGAAGGTCGGCCGGAACCCCGACGCCCACTCGTAGTTGTCGAGCAGCGACCAGTGCTGGTAGCCGAGGACCTCGATGCCGTCCTCGATGCAGCGGTGGATCCCCTTGAGGGCACCCTGCGTGTAGGCCTGGCGCCGGGTGTCGTCCGCGGTGGCGATGCCGTTCTCGGTGATCATCAGCGGCACGTGTCCGGACAGCTCCCATGCGCTGCGGAGTCCGTCGGCCGACGCCTCCGGGTAGAACTCCCACCCGGTCAACGTGGTCTCGACGTCGTCCGCGACGGGCAGCGGCCCGTTCGGCCCGATGAACGTCCTGGTGTACGCCTGCACGCCGAGGAAGTCGTCGCCCGCGGCGTTCTCCAGGTACCAGTCGTCGCGCGGGTAGCCGTACTCGCGGAGCATCTCGTCCGCGCCCGGCTCGCCGTTGGACTTGAAGGCCTGCGTCGCGATGGTCCACCCGGACTGGAGGCCCGACACCTGTCCCAGCACCTCTCGCGATCGCTTGTGGCTGGCGAGCAACGCGTCGGCGACTCCCAGGTCCGGGATCGGCAGGCCGTAGGCCACCAGGTTGGCGGCGTCCTCGCCTCCGGCGAGCATCGCCGCGATGTTCGGCTCGTTGATCGTGCACACGTAGCGGACGCCGTCCGAGACGACGGGGAGCGCCGCCTCGGTGTAGCGGGCGAACAGGTCGGCGGCGTCGGCTGCACGCCAGAAGCCGTCGCGCTCGAACCACCGGGGCACGGTGAAGTGCATGAGGGTGACGATCGGCTCGATGCCGAACTCGTGGCAGGCCTCGACCATGCGCCGGTAGTGGTCGATCTCGGCACGGCTGACGAACCCGCGCTCCGGCTCGATGCGGGCCCACTCGATGCTGAACCGGTAGGAGGTCAGCCCGAGGTCGGCCGCGATGCGGATGTCCTCGCGGTACCGGTGGTAGCTGTCCGCGGCGTCCCCGGAGGGCTCGACGATCGTGGTGTCCGGCTCGTGCTCGTGCACCCACCAGTTGCTGTTGACGTTGTTGCCCTCGATCTGGTGTGCAGCGGTGGCCGCGCCCCAGAGGAAGCCGTCCGGGAAGGTCAGCGTGGTGATGATGGGGTCCTTTCAGTGCTCGGACAAGAACGCATCGAAGACGGCGACCGTCCCGAGCGGGTTCTCGACCTGGGGGCCGTGGTAGCTCTCCGGGATGACCGCGTAGTCGGCGCCGAGGCGCTCGGCCATGTCGTGCTGCCACGGGATGGGCCACGCCGCGTCCCAGACACCGTGCGCGACGAGGGTGGGGAGACCGGTCTCGCGGAGCGCCTCGGTGGTGTCGGACGGGTCCTCGAGGATCCCCGCGCCGGCGAGCACGCTGAGCACGCTCGTGTGGTCGAAGCGCTCGCGGACCATCCGGACGTCGTCGGGGAGTTCCTCGTCGGGACGGCCGGCCCAGAGCGGGTTCGTCGCGTCGAAGAGCGCGCGGTTGCTGCACGACTCCGAGACGATCGCGCGCTCGGCGGCCTTTCGGTTCGCCCAGCCGTGCGGGCCGGAGCAGAACATCGTGACGTCGCGGAAGGCGGTCGGGTCCTGGATCGCGGCCGCGCGGACGATGACCCCGCCGAGCGAGTGCCCGATGAGGTGCACGGGCGCGCCGCCGTCGAGGAGCCTCGCGACCCGGACGACGTCTGCGGCTTCCTGCTCGAGCGTGTACTCGCTCCGGTCCGTCGGCGCGACCGAATCGGCCTGGCCGCGACGGCTGATCGCCACGGCGGACCAGCCGGCATCGCGGAGGATCGGCAGGAAGGTCCGCCAGTCCTCCTTCGAGCCGGTGTACCCGGGGACGATCAGGACGGTGCCCTTGGACTCGCCCTCCGGCACGATCCGGTACGCAGTCAGCCGGCCGACGGGCAGGTCGACGCCGACGACGTCGACGCCGTCCGGGGTGGGCAGGTGTCCGAAGGCGGGGACCGCCTCGAAGTCGTGCAGGGTGCTCACAGTGCTCCTTCTGCCAGCCGTCGGCGCGGGTTCGGCACCGCGTCGAGCAGGTCGATCGTGTAACTGTCCTGCGGGTTCTGCAGCACGTCGGCGGTCCGCCCCCGCTCGACGACGGCGCCGTCGTGCAGCACCATGATGTCGTCGGTGATGAGCCGGGCGCTCAGCAGGTCGTGCGTGATGTAGAGGAGCGAGACGCCCCACTGCTCACGCAGGTCCTCGAGCAGCGCGAGCACGCCGGCACGGAGCGTGACGTCGAGCATCGAGACCGGTTCGTCAGCGATGATCACCTGCGGGTCGCTCGCGAGCGCACGGGCGATGACCACGCGCTGCCGCTGCCCGCCGGAGAGCTGGTGCGGGAGCTTCTGCGCGAACTGCTCCACCGGGGTCAGCCCCACGGTCTCGAGCAGTTCGAGCACGCGGTGCCGCGCTTCCTTGCCGCGGAGGCCCGTGTAGTTCACGACCGGGCGGGTCAGCGTGTACTCGACCGTGTGCAGCGGGTTGAGCGCCGCGTACGGGTCCTGGAACACCATCTGCACCTCGGACCGCAGGTCGCGCAGGCCTCGACGCCCGAGCTTCGCGACGTCGAGGTCGCCGAACCGGACGGTGCCGCTCGTCGGCTTCTCGACGCCCGTGAGCATCTTCGCGATGGTCGACTTGCCGGAGCCCGACTGGCCGACGAGCGCGAGGGACTGCCCCGGCTCGAGGATGAACGACACGTCGCGGACGGCGCGGACGGGCTCCTCGCCACGACGCGGCGGCGCGTAGGTCTTCACGAGGCCGTCGACGACGATCGGGTTCTTCGCGGCGCTGCGCTCGCGGGTGCCGACCGTGGCGTGCGAGGTCGTCGCCTCCTGCCGCTTCTCCCCCGACTCCGCGCGGAGCGAGCGATCCGGGAACCCGGGCAGCGAGACGACCTCGGCACGGGGGTCCGCGTAGTGCGACAGGAGCATCTGCGTGTACTCGTCCTGCGGGTCGCGGAGGATCGCACGGGAACCGCCGTCCTCGACGATCCGGCCCTCGTGCATCACGAGGACGCGCTCCGTGGCCTCGAGCACGATGCCGAGGTCGTGGGAGATGAGCACAGCGGTGAAGCCCTCCGACCGCTGCAGCTCGATGATGGTGTCCATCACCGCGTGCTGCACGAGGACGTCGAGTGCCGTCGTCGGCTCGTCGAACACCATGAGCTGCGGCTCGAGCGAGAGCGCCAGCGCGATCGACACGCGCTGCCGCATGCCGCCGGACAGCTCCCCCGGGTACCGGGCGAGCATCGAGTCGGGGAGCTTGACCTTCCCGACGAGCTCACGCATCCGGCTGTCCCAGCGCTCGCGCGGGACGTGGCCGTGCGCCTTGAAGATGTCGATGAAGTGGTTCCGGATGGTCCGCACCGGGTTGAGCGCGTTCATGCCGGACTGCAGCACCATCGCGAAGCCGCCCTGCCGCTGCTGGCGGAGCGCTTCCTCGTCGAGGTCGCGGATGTCCTTGCCGGCGAACACGATGCTGCCGCCGTTCGTCCGCGCCGGGGGCTTCTGCAGCCGGGTGAGCGCGTAGCCGAGCGTCGACTTGCCGGAACCGGACTCGCCGACCAGGCCGACGAACTCGCCCTTCTTCAGGGAGAACGACACGTGGTCGACCGCCTGGACCGCGGTCTGGCCGGCCGATTCGTAGACCACCGACAGGTCACGGACGTCGAGCAGGACGTCCGCAGCCTGCGGGGCGGACGTGATGGGAGCCTCCAGGCTGGTCATGCGGCCTTCTCCTTCTTGACCCGCGCGCCCTCGCGCAGTCGCGGGTTCGACACGGCGTCGACGCCGAAGTTGATCAGGGTCAGGCTCATCGCGAGGAGCGCGATGCACAGACCCGGTGCGAACAGCAGGATCCACTGGCCGGTGAGGAGCGCGTTCGAGTTCTGCGCCCAGTAGAGGATCGTGCCCCAGCTGACGATCGACGAGTCGCCGAGTCCCAGGAACTCCAGGCCGGCCTCCGCGAGGATCGCGCTCGTCGCGGCACCGAAGAAGCTGCCGACGATCAGGCTCGTCATGTTCGGCAGGATCTCGCGGAAGACGATGCGGGTCGCACCCTCGCCGGAGAACTGCGCTGCCGTCACGAAGTCGCGGCCGCGGAGCGACTGCGTCTGCGAGCGGAGGACGCGAGCGCCCCATGCCCAGCCGGTCACGACGATCACCGCGATGATGACCGCGATGCCGCCGTTCTGCAGGTAGGCCGCGATGACGATCATCAGGGGCAGGCCCGGGATGACGAGGAAGAGGTTCACGATGAACCCGATGACCTCGGCGATCCAGCCGCGGACGTAGCCCCAGCTGAGGCCGATCGCGACGGCGACGAGCGTGGACAGGATGCCCGCGACCGCGCCGACGAGGACCGAGATCCTGGCGCCGTAGATGATCTGGGACAGGACGTCCTCACCGGCGGCGGTCGTGCCCATCCAGTGCGCGGCTGTCGCGTCGGCGGACCGGGCGAAGCCGTTCTGGCTCGCGCCGTACGGGGCGAGGAGCGGGGCGGCGATCGCGACGATCACGAACACCGCGAGGATGATGATGCCGATCCTGGCCTTGGTGTTGCCCCACACGACGCCGAACTGGCGGGCGGCCGACTTGAGCTTGCTCGGGGCTTGCGCTTCTTCTTGGGTGCGTACTGCGATCGTCGTCATCGTCGAGTCCTCGGGTCCAGGACGCCGTAGAGGACGTCCACGATGAAGTTGGCGATGAGCACCGACACGGTGATCATCAGGAAGAGTGCCTGCATGAGCGGGTAGTCCTGGCCGATGACGGCGTTGAACAGCAGGTAGCCGATGCCCGGGTAGCCGAACACCTGCTCGACGAGGACCGAGCCGCCGACGACACCACCGAGTGCCAGACCGAAGCCGGTCAGGTTCGGCAGGATCGCGTTGCGGGCGGCGTACCGGATGGCGACCGTGCGACCGCGGAGGCCGTTCGCCTCGGCGAAGGTCACGTAGTCGTCACCGAGCGTGTTGATCATCGCGTTGCGCATGCCGATGATCCAGCCGCCGAGGCTCGTCACCAGGATCGTGACCGCCGGCAGGATCGCGTGCTGGATCGCGTCGCCGATGAAGACGCCGCTGAACCCCGGTGTCGTGGTCGCCGAGTAGGCGCCGGTGGTCGGGAACCAGTGCAGGACGTAGCCGAGGAAGAACAGCAGCAGGAGTGCCGTCCAGAAGTACGGGAACGTCGACATGAAGCTGCCGGACAGCGTCGGGAGCGAGTCGAGCCAGGTACCGCGCTTCCATGCGGCCCCGACACCGATGAGGGTGCCGAGCACGAAGGCGATGATCGTGACGAGGCCGACGAGGATCAGTGTGTACGGCAGGGCCCGGGCGACCAGGTCCCCGACGTTCTGCGGGTAGAACGTGTAGCTCACGCCGAAGTCGAGCGTGACGACCTGGTGCAGGTAGCTGACGTACTGGTCCCAGAGGTTGCCGGTCGGGACGCCGAGCTGGGCCTCGATGGCCTTCTTGGTGGCGTCGGTGACCGGGCCGTTCTGGCTGAGCTTCGCCAGTGCCGCGTCGGTCGGGCTGCCGGGCATCAGGCGCGGGAGCACGAAGTTCAGCGTGACCGCTGCCCAGAGGGTCAGGACGAAGAGGACGAGTTTCTGGAGGATGTACTTCACTGGTTGTCCTCTGCGTCCTTCAGGATCTTCTGCCCGGCGGCGCTGTCACGCAGTCGCAGCTTGGAGAAGATGAGCAACGGGGCCGAGTCGTAGTTCTGCGGCGCCATGTACGGGTCCTTCGCGCTCGGCCAACCGACGAACTTGCTGGTGTTGAAGAGCCCCCAGAGGCCGCCGTAGTACATCCCGATGACGGGCAGGTCGTTGTAGACGATCTCCTGCAGCTGGTTCAGGATCTCCTGCTGCTTCGCGGTGTCCGTCGTCGCCTTGTACTCGTCGAGGAGCTTCTGCGTGTCGGCGTTCTTGTAGCGCTCGTAGTTGTTCACGGTCGACTTGCCGACGGGCTGGTAGAAGTCGGAGCTCAGCAGGGAGTTGAACGCCTGGTAGACGTCGCCGTTGCCCATGCCGCCCATCGCCATGTCGAACGTGCCGTTGTTGATGTTCTGCTGGTAGCCGGCGGGCTGCGGGGCCTGGATCGTCACCTTGATGCCGATGGCCGTCAGGTTGCGGCGGACCTCCTGCGCGGCGCGGAGCCAGTCGGAGTAGCCGTTCGCGGTCATGATCGTGATCTCGAGCTGCTTGCCGTCCTTGACGATCTTGCCGCCCTCGGTTTGGTAGCCCGATTTCGCGAAGGATGCTCGTGCGGCTTCCACATCCTGTGTCACCACGCCCTTGTCCGGGATCTGCTGGTTCACGTACTTTTCCTGGTTCGGCAGGATCAGGCCGGTCTGTGCCGCCGCCTTGAGGTTGCCCTCGGTGGCGGTCTCGGCGATGTCGTCACGGTTCAGCGCGAGCGAGATGCCCCGTCGGACGTTGACGTCGTTGTACGGCGCCTTCGTCAGGTTCGGGATCAGGCCGATCACACCGCCCGGCGGGAACCAGTACGTGTTCGTCTTCGATGCGGCACCCCACGTGCCCTTCACGTCGGAGATGAACGAGTACGCCCAGTCGTAGCCACGGGTCACGGTGTCGAGCTGCGTGTTCGTCGCCGGCAGGATCAGGTGCTTGATGGCGATCTTGTCGGCCTGCCAGTAGGACTTGTTCTTGTCCATCGAGTACTGCTGGTCGGTGTAGTTGCCCAGCACGAACGGACCGGTGCCGACGGGGTTCGGGTCACGGAAGGTCGTCGGGTCCTTGACGTCCTTCCAGTGCTGCTCGCCGAGGATGTACGTCTGCCCGATGATCGTCAGGCTGGGCACGTCATCCGACTTCAGGTGGAAGACCACGTGCTGGCCCTGCTGGTCGATGCTGGCGATGTGCTGCCATGCGCCCTTGACGTCCATCGCGGGGAACTTCTTCAGCAGGTCGAACGTGAAGACCACGTCCTTCGCGCTGAACGCGTCGCCGTTGGACCACTTCACGCCGCTGCGGATCGTCATGTCGATCGTCTTCGCGTCGGGCTGCGTCCAGCTGCTCGCGAGCCACGGGTTGCGCTTGCCGTCGAGCGGGTTCACCTCGATGAGGGGCTCGTACATCCACTTCGACGCCGTGCGGGCGTTCGCGATGTACGGGTTGAAGTTGCGGTCGAACAGCGGGTTGCCGTGGTCCGCGTTGATGAGCATCGTGTCCTTGCCGATGCTCGGGTCCGGCTGGGAGCGGACCTGGATGCTGCAGCCGGTGGCGGTGAGGGCCACGACGGCGAGCCCGGCGAGGGCCGCCATCAGGCGTCCGCGCCGGCGGGTGCCGGGTGCGCGCTGGCCGCGCGTGCGCTGTGGGGGAAGCGTCATTGCTCGGTCGACCTCCGTGTCGAGTGGGTACCGGGACAATGTATGCGCTTACATCGCGCTGCGCAACCGGCGGGTTTCGGTGTCCCCCGTCACGGTTCGCGCCGTCTGCTCGATCCGGTCGGCCCGCTCGATCCAGTCGGCCCGCTCGATCCGGCCGGCCCGCTCGATCCGGCCGGGGTTCCACAACTCGCCGCTCACTTCCGCCCCGGTTCCACGACACACTCGCTCAACCCGTCGAGATGCCGTAATTCTGGAACCTCGAGGCAGCCCGGGGCGCGGCGCGTCACAGCGCCGGCGGGCAACTCTCGCGCAGCAGGACCTCGACGGGCAGGCGCATCGAGCGCGGGGGCCCGGCGGGGCTGTCCAGCCGGTCGACGATCGCCGCGACCGCGGCACGCCCGAGCTCCCCCATCGGCTGGTGCACGGTGGTCAGCCGCGGGGCCGAGAACCGCCCGGCGTCGATGCCGTCGAACCCCGTCACGACGACGTCCTCGGGCACTCGGAGCCCGGCGGCGAGCAGCCCGTCGAGCACCCCGAGCGCCGACTGGTCGTTCGAGCACACGATCGCCCGCGGCACACCATCGGCCAACAGGGGCCCGACGAGCTCTCGCGCCCGGACCCGCCCGAAGTCGCCGTGCACCGTTCGGACGGACGACGCCTCGACACCGTGGTCAGCCAGCGCCGACGCGAACCCTGCCGCACGCTCCTTGTCGTCCGGCGAGTCGATCGGCCCGGCGACGTACGCGATCGACCGGATGCCGAGCCGCCCGATGACGTGCGACGCCAGCGTGCGCATGCCCGCGGCGTTGTCCACGCTCACCGAGTCGAAGCCGTGCGAGCGTCGATCGTCGGCGAGCATCACGACGGGGATCCGGCGGGCGACGTGTTCGAGCAGGTCGTCCGGCACGGTCTGCGCCAGCACCGCGAGCCCGTCGACCCGGCCGGCGACGTCGTTCACGATGACGTCGCGCGAGGGGCCCCGACCGGCGGCGACCATGAGCGCGAGGCCACGCTGCCACGCCTCCGTCTCGGCGCCGCGGAGGACCTCGTCGAAGTACAGGTTCGAGGCGAACGGCTGCGTCACGTGCCGACGGTCGTCGACCACCCGGACACCACCGTCCGTGACGAGTCCTGGTCGCTCGTCCACGACGACGTCGAAGCCTGGGAGCAGCAACCCGATCACGCCCGTGCGACGTCCGGCGAGTGCTCGAGCATTGCCCGACGGGACGTACCCGAGTGCCCGGATCGCCGCCTGCACGCGGTCACGGGTGCCCTCCCGGACGGCGTCCGGCGTGCGCAGCACGCGGGACACGGTGGCGATCGAGACGCCGGCCGCGGAGGCGACGTCGTAGACCGTGGGAGGTGCGGTGCGCTGGTCGGCCAACCCGTGCCTCCCGTCCGTCTGGTGATCCGCGCCGGGGGCGAGCCGCCCCGACAGCGGACCATCCTAGGCACCGGTCGCCGACACACTTCTCCACAAGCGCCCCGGAACCCTTGCGCGATCCGGACAGATCCGACGACACTGGAGCGACCTCAGTACGTCCCGTGGGGAAGCTCAACCAGCGGACGGTGTCCGCATCATCGCGGGCATGCGCCCGCACTCGGGAAGGACGATCGAGATGTCACAGTCGACACATTCCGGGCGCCGCGACGCGCACCGCCTCAACCGCGACGAGGCAGAGGTGCGCGACGCGCTCCTCGAGCACTCCGAAGACTCCGTGAACGCCTGGATCGCCGAGGAACGGACGCGCATCGAGTGAGCCGCTGACGCGGCCCCGGACAGGAGGCTCGGTTCGGCAACTCCGGGCCGACGCCTTCTCGAGCGGGTCGCGTTCAGTGCTCGCCGTGGGTCGCGCAGATCGGGTCGCGACGGGCAGTTCGGGGCGCGGTCTTGCGCCGTCAGCGCTCCGTCGCGCCCACGATCGCCATGCCGGCACCACGCAGACGGCGGCGCTCCTGCGCGATGAAGGCGAGCAGACGGTCGTTCGTCCCGGCGACGTGCGCGGCGAGCAGTTCGGCCGCGCGGTCGGCATCCCTGGCCTGCACGGCGTCGAGGATGGCGCTGTGCTCGTCCCACGCTGCGTCGCGGGCTTCGGGCGTCCTGACCTCGATCCAGCGCGTCCGCTCGAGTCGGGTGAGGGCATCGGCGATCGCGTCGGTGACGAACCGGTTGCCGCCGAGCGCCGCCAGGTCGAGGTGGAACGTCGAGCCCATCCGGATGCCGGCCTGCTGGTCGGGCGTCGGCTGCAGGGCATCCAGGTGCGCCCGGACCTCGGCGAGCTGCTCGCGGGAAGCGCGTGCGACGGCGAGGCGTGCCGCGGCGGGCTCGAGTACGCCGCGCAGCTCGGCGAGCGACGCGATCTCGTCGAGGTCGATCGGGGTGACGGTCCACGAGCGCCCCTCGTGGAGGATCAGCCCCTCGCGCTCCAGTCGTGACAGCGCTGCGCGGACGGGCGTGCGCGAGGCGTGGAACCGTGCCTCGAGCCCGCGCTCGGAGATGCGCTCGCCCGGCGCGATGTCGAGCGTGAGGATCGCGCCACGGAGGTTGTCGTAGAGCTGGGCCGTCTGCGACACGGGGGCTGCGTCGGTCGGTTCGGTCACGGCTCATCAGCCTAGTGGCGCGGCGCCTCGGATGGTATACCGTTTTGGTATACCAATCAGTTCCGCGACGAAACGACTCCTCACATGACGACGGCTCCCCGCACGGCCGCGACACCACCGATCACCGCCCGGGCCTGGACGATGCTCGCGCTCGGCGTCGCCGCGCAGGCCGCCGGCACGCTCGTGGTCTCTGCGCCGGCGTTGCTCATCCCGTACCTGCACGCCCAGGGCACGTCACTGACCCTCGCGGGACTCCTGGCCGCCGCTCCGACGTTCGGCATGGTGCTGACGCTCATCGCCTGGGGCGCGGTCACGGACCGCTTCGGCGAGCGCATCGTCATCGCCGGCGGCCTCGTGCTCACCACGCTCGCGGTCGTCGCCGCCTGGGTGGCCGCGGGGAACCCGGTGCTGCTCGGGTTGGCGTTCCTCGCGGGCGGCATGACGAGCGCGTCGACGAACGCCGCGAGCGGACGCGTTGTCGTCGGCTGGTTCCCGAAGGAGCGCCGAGGACTCGCGATGGGGATCCGGCAGATGTCGCAGCCGCTCGGGGTGACGCTCGCGGCGGTCACGGTGCCGCAGCTCGCCGAGGCGGAGGGCATCCGGGCGTCGCTCGTCCTGCCGATCGCCCTGTGCGCGGTACTCGCCGTGCTGTGTGCGATCGGCATCGCGAACCCGCCGCGGCCGGCCCGTTCGGAGGCGGCGACCGTCACGGCGAACCCCTACCGGACGAACGGCTTCCTGTGGCGGATCCACGCGGTGTCGATCCTGCTCGTGGTGCCGCAGTTCACGCTCTCGACGTACGGCCTGGTGTGGCTCGTCGGGCTCGGGTGGTCGACTCCCGCGGCGGGGCTGCTCGTCGGGGCGTCCCAGTTCGTCGGTGCGATCGGGCGGATCCTCGTCGGCGTGTGGAGCGACCGTGCGGGATCCCGTGTCGGACCACTGCGCATCGTCGCGATCAGCGCCGCCGTGGTCATGGCGGTGCTGGCGCTCGTCGACGCGACACACCTGGCCGGCGCGGCGGTGTTCCTCGTCATCGCGACGAGCGTCACCGTGGCGGACAACGGGCTCGCGTACACGTCGGTGGCCGAGGCCGCTGGGCCCTTCTGGTCCGGGAGAGCACTCGGCGCGCAGAACACCGGGCAGTTCATCGCGGCGAGCGCCGTCGGCCCGGGGATCGGTGCGCTCGTCGGGGCGCTCGGGTTCGCGGCGAGTTTCGGCATCGTGGCGCTGCTGCCGCTCGCCGCGCTGCCCCTCGTGCCGCACGGCGACCGCTCCCACGACTGACCCCGCGGGCGATCTTTCCCATCACTCCCGGAGTAGAAAGCCGAATCGCGCGTAGGAGGCCGGAACGAACGACCTCCTACGCGCGATTCGACCTCCTACGCGCGAAACGGCCCCCGGCCCCACCCACTCACGCCGGGACGGTCGGGCCCACCGGCCAGCGCAACAGCGCCGCCGCCGCCGCTCCCCCGGGCAACGACGCCGCGTTCACCAGCACGAGCTCCGCGTCCGTGAGCACCGCAGCACGTACGAGCGCGCAGACGGCGGGCACGGGGCCGATCACCGGCACGCCGGCAGCCTGCTCCGGTGCGGTCGCGATCCACGGCGCTGCCCCGAGCGCGAGCAACGTCCGCTCCCCCACGGCCACGGCGTCGAGCGCGATCGTCGCACCCTGCGCCTGCTGCAGTGCCTCCACCACGGGTCCGAGCCCGGTCACTGCCTGGTTGTCCCCGCGGCCGACGTGGGACCGGAGCGAGTCCTCGAGGTCGTGCCGGTGCTTCGCGATCACCCGGGCGAGGGCGACGCGCACGTGATCGCCGAGGACATCTTCGTCGAACCCGCCTCCCGGCACCTCGCTGACGAGCCGACGGGCGTCGGAGGACAGCCGCTCGATGAGCATCGGGCGTGCCTGCAGGTCCCCGGCCACGACGATCAACGCGGGCGAGAGTCGCGCGACGGCCTTGTCGATCGCGCTCGCGACCTCACTCGTGTTCTGCCGCCAGACCTCCTCGGTGCGACTCTGCCAGCGCGGCTGCTTCCAGTCGCCGAAGCCGCCCTTCACCTTGTGCTGGTCGAACGTCTCCCCGGAGATGCGCTCCTCGTCGTCGGAGGTCGCCGGGTGCCCGAGCTTGAACGCGCGGTACCCGCCGCCGTCCTTGCCGACCTGGACGACCAGGAACGGCAGGTCGATCGGCCGGTGCGCGACGAGCGGTACGAGATCCGGCACCGCCCCGACGCCGATCGACTCGGCGGCGTGCATCGGACCGGGCAGCACCTCGCTGAGCACGAGGGTGCCGTCGTGCACGAGCACGTACCGCGCGACGGGTGACGGGACGCCCGGGCTGTTCTCGAGCTCACCGGCGATGACGTCGACCGCGTCGAGGTCCGAGCCCTGCGCACGGAGTGCCTCCTCGACCCCGCGGAGCTTCAGCGCGGCCTGACGGCGCGGATCCTCGACGTTGCCGGAGGCGTCCACGTAGGCCCACGCCCAGGTGCCCCCACCCTCCAGTCGCTGGCCCAGGATCCGGTGCAGTTCGTTCGTGACGTTGGTCGACGTCATGGCAGCTCCTTCGGTTGGACGGAGCAGGAACTCGAGGAGCCCCTGCGCTCTCACGTTCCGACCACACTCCACCCGTGAGGGCTCCGACGTCACACATCGGAGGGAACACCCAGCGCCGAAATCGCACTGTCGCTCGGTTTTGTGGTTGGCTGAACCGCAACCCCGATCGACGACGAACCGGAGTGCGACGGCAATGACGCCCCCATCACCACGACACATCTCCAGACGACAGCTGTTGGGCTTCGGCATCGGAGCAGCCGCGACCGGCCTGCTCGCCGGGTGCGCGGTCCCCGGCTCCACGAACGTCAACAAGGCCGGGGTCATCCCCGCGGCCGCGAGCGGCGAGACGGTCCAGATCACCTACTGGGCATGGCTCAAGGACCTGCAGAAGGTCTGTGACGTCTGGAACGCGAAGAACCCGCACATCCAGGTCAACGCGAACTGGATCCCCGGTGGCAACTCCGGCGGGTACCAGAAGATGTACTCCGCGCTCGCGGCCGGCGGCGGCCCGGACATCGGCCAGGTCGAGCTCCGGCAGATCCCCGAGTTCATGCTCGCGAACGGCCTGGTCGACCTCGCCCGATACGGCGCGAAGGACTACGAGTCGAAGTACGACGAGGCGGCGTGGGCCCAGGTCTCGTTCGTCGACGGCGTGTACGGCATCCCCCAGGACACCGGCCCCATGGGCTTCTACTACCAGACCGCCCTGCTCGAGCAGGCCGGCGGCGAACCACCGGCGACGTGGGACGAGTGGCGCGAACTCGCCGACAAGGTCAGGAAGACCGGATCCCAGAACTACCTCGAGGTCTTCCCTGTGGCCGACGCCTCGCCCTTCGCCGCGTACGCGCAGCAGGCCGGAGCCCGGTGGTTCAAGGTCGACGGTGACGAGTGGGTCGTCGACATGACCGACGACAAGACCCTGATGGTCGCCGACTTCTTCGACGGCTGCATCGACGACAAGCTCGTCGACACGAGCGCCGGCGCCTACACCCCCGGCTGGTACGCCTCGGCGGCGAGCGGCAAGATCGCGGCCGTCACGAGCGCGAGCTGGGGCGACGCCCTCATCGAGTCCGTGCAGGGCGGCGAGGGCAAGTGGAAGGTCGCGAAGATGCAGACCTGGGGCGACACGGGCTACGGCTCGAGTGCGATCGGCGGCTCGACGGCCGCCGTGCTCGCCAACGCGAAGCACCCCAAGGAAGCGCTCGAGTTCATCACGTGGATGACCACCTCGAAGGAGGGCATCGACGCGATGATCAAGTACTGCGGCATCGGGTGGTCGCCCGCGGTGGACTACATCGGCAAGCAGCGCGAGCAGCCGAGCAAGTGGTTCTCCGGCCAGAACTACAACGAAGAGGTCTTCGTCCCGGCGTCGAAGGAGCAGAACATCGACTGGTCCTGGTCCCCGGTCACGCAGTCGGCGTTCACCAGCTTGCAGAACCAGTTCCGCCGGAAGCTCACCTCCGGTCTGAAGCTGCGCGACGCCGTCGAGCTCGCGCAGAAGGAGATCGTCCAGTCCTTCAAGGACAAGGGCCTCAGCGTCAGGACGGCACGATGAGCACGCAGCCGAACACCACCTTCCGCACGTCGACGAAGGCCACCCGCGCACAGAAACGCGCGCCGTGGGTCCTCCTTGCGCCGTTCCTCGCCCTGTTCGTGCTGACGTTCATCATCCCGATCATCAGTGCGCTGTTCCAGAGCTTCACGACCGTCGACCGCAAGGGTCTCTTCGGCGAGGACGGCGTCACCGGCCGCTTCGCCGGCTTCGACAACTACGTCACGGCCCTGAACGACTCCGGCTTCGTCGCCTCGATCGGCCGCATGCTGCTGTTCGGCATCGTGCAGGTCCCGGTGATGATCATCGCCTGCACGATCCTCGCGCTGCTGCTGGAGTCGGCGAGCGCCCGCTGGCCCGGATTCTTCCGCGCGATCTACTTCATGCCGTACGGCGTCCCCGGCGTCATCGCGACGATCCTGTGGTCGTTCCTCTACGTCCCCGGCCTGTCGCCGATCGTCGCCCTGCTGCAGTCGATGGGGCTGCAGCCGGACTTCCTCGGCGCCAACAGCGTGCTGTGGTCGATCGCGAACATCGTCACGTGGACGTACACCGGCTACAACATGCTCATCATCGTGGCGCAGCTGAAGTCCATCCCCGGCGAGGTCTACGAGGCCGCCAAGATGGACGGCGCCGGCCCGATCCAGGTCGCGTGGCGCATCCAGATCCCGCTCATCGCGCCTGCGCTCGTGCTGACGACGGTGTTCTCGATCATCGGCACGCTGCAGCTCTTCGCGGAGCCGCAGATCCTGTCCACGGTCGCGCCCGCCATCGACACCGAGTACACGCCGAACTACGCCGCCTACACGAACGCGTTCGCGTTCAACGAGTACGGCGTCGCGAGCGCGCAGGCGGTCATCATCGCGCTGGCCGCGTTCATCCTGTCGTTCGCGTTCCTCGCGCTGACGAACCGGCCGCCGAAGGAGGAGCGCGACCAGCGCAAGCGGGCCAAGAAGGACGGACTGGAGGCGCGGCGCGCGCTCCAGACGCGCGCATCCGCGGTCCGTCCGGTCACCACCCAAGCCGACCAGGGCCTCCAGGCCAGGTCCGGTCAGCAGCACGGAACGAAGGGGGCGGAAGCATGACCAGCGAAGCCATCGAAGCGCCGGCGACGGCCAAGTCCGCGGTCCCCGTGGACACCACGTCCATCTCCGCGCACCAGCGCCGCAAGCTCGACCGGTCCGGCAAGAGCCAGATCGTCGTGACCGGCATCCTCGTGATCGTCGCGATCTACTTCCTCGTGCCGCTGTACTGGGTCGTCATCGCGGCGACGAAGACCACCGGCGCGCTGTTCTCCACGAACGGGTTCTGGTTCGGCGGCGAGTTCGCGCTGTTCAGCAACATCCAGCAGGTGTTCACGTACGACGGCGGGATCTTCGTCCGCTGGATCGCGAACAGCATCCTGTACTCGGGCGTCGGCGCCGTGCTCGCGACGTACTTCGCCGCAGCCGGCGGGTACGCGCTCGCGAAGTACGAGTTCCGCGGTCGGCAGCTGGTGTTCGGGACGATCCTCGGCGGCGTGCTCGTGCCGGGGACCGCGACGGCGCTGCCGCTGTTCCTGCTGTTCTCGACCCTCGGCCTGACCGACACGTACTGGAGTGTGCTCATCCCGAGCCTCGTCTCCCCGTTCGGCCTGTTCCTCTGCCGGGTGTACGCCGCGGCGTCGATCGACACGGCGCTCATGGAGTCCGCGCGACTCGACGGCGCCAGCGAGCTGCGGATCTTCCACACGATCGCGCTCCGGCAGATGACGCCGGCGCTCGTGACGGTGTTCCTGTTCCAGGTCGTCGGCATCTGGAACAACTTCTTCCTGCCGCTCATCATGCTGGCCGACCAGAAGCTGTACCCGATCACGCTCGGGCTCAACAACTGGCGCGCACAGGTCGACCGGCTGCCGGAGTTCTACCAGCTCACCACCGGCGGGGTGCTCGTCTCGGTCATCCCGCTCGTCGTCGCCATCATCGTCCTGCAGCGCTTCTGGCGCGGGGGCCTCACGGAAGGATCGGTCAAGGGTTGACCACTCCCGACCTCGCGTCCACCGCACCCGGATCGGCGTCCCGGCTGACGCCCAGAGCATGGCTGCACACCGACGCACCGTCGCTGTCGCTCGACGGGGAGTGGGACTTCCGTTGGTCGCCCGTCGCCGACGCAGCGCCGTTCGAGGACCCGGACGGGTGGAGCACGCTGCCGGTCCCCGCGCACTGGGTCCTGCACGGGCACGGGGCGCCGAGCTACACGAACCTGCAGTACCCGTTCCCGATCGACCCGCCGAACCCGCCGGAGGAGAACCCGACGGGCGACTACCGGCGGACGTTCGACGTGCCGACGACGTTCGACGCGGCGGCGCGCGTGCTGCTCCGCTTCGACGGGGTGGAGTCGCACTTCCGGGTGTGGCTGAACGGCGAGCTCGTCGGGTGGTCGACCGGATCGCGGCTCGCCACTGAGTTCGACGTGACGTCGTTGCTCCGCCCGGGGTCGAACGAGCTGCGTGTCCGCGTGCACCAGTGGTCGGCCGCCTCGTACCTCGAGGACCAGGACCAGTGGTGGCTGCCGGGCATCTTCCGCGACGTCACGCTGCTCGCGCGCCCGACGGCACCGATCGACGACGTCTTCGTCAGGGCGTCCTGGGCGGCGTCGCTCGGCACCGCTGCGACCGCGGGCACCGCTGCGTACGGGCGTCCGTCGACGGGCTCCGGCACGATCACGGTGCCGACGCTCGACGCGGTGTTCCCGGTCCGCTTCGAGGTACCCGACCTCGGGGTGTCCGTCGTGTGGCAGTCGCCCGACGACGTCGCTCCGATCGAGGTCGAGGGCGTCGAGCCGTGGAGCGCCGAGCTCCCGAAGCTCTACGACGCCACGCTGTCCACGGGCTCGGCGGCCGGCGGGACCGAGGGCGGGGAGACCGTGTCGCTCCGGCTCGGGTTCCGCACGGTGTCGATCGTCGGCGACCGGTTCCTGGTCAACGGCGAGCGCGTCGTGTTCCACGGGGCGAACCGACACGAGACCCATCCCGAGCGCGGGAGGGTGTTCGACGAGGTCCACGCGCGGGCCGACATGGCGCTCATGAAGCGCCACAATGTGAACGCCATCCGGACCTCGCACTACCCGCCGCACCCTCGCGTGCTGGACCTGGCCGACGAGCTCGGGTTCTGGGTGATCCTGGAGTGCGACCTCGAGACGCACGGCTTCGTGTTCCTCGACTGGCAGGGCAACCCGTCCGACGACCCCGCGTGGGAGGACGCCTACCTCGACCGCATCGAGCGGACCGTCGAGCGCGACAAGAACCACCCGTCGATCGTGATGTGGTCGCTCGGCAACGAGTCGGGCACCGGTCGGAACCTCGCCGCGATGTCGACCTGGGTGCACGCCCGTGATCCCGAGCGCCCGGTGCACTACGAGGGCGACTACACGGGCGAGTACACCGACGTGTACTCGCGGATGTACCCGACGCTGCAGGAGACCGAGTCGATCGGCGGCGGGACACCGACGCCCCTGCTCGGCTGCGGGCCGGCCGAGGCCGCACGGCAGCGGTCGAAGCCGTTCATCCACTGCGAGTACGTGCACGCGATGGGCAACGGCCCCGGGCAGATCCAGGAGTACGAGGACCTGGTCGACCGGTACCCGCGACTGCACGGCGGGTTCGTGTGGGAGTGGCGCGACCACGGGCTGCTCGCGCACACCCCCGACGGGACCCCGTACTACGCGTACGGCGGCGACTTCCACGAGGTCGTGCACGACGGCAACTTCGTGATGGACGGCCTCGTGCTGCCCGACGACATCCCGACGCCGGGGCTCGCGGAGTACGCGGCCGTGGTCGCCCCGGTCCGACTCTCGGTCGGGAACGGCACGGTCCTCTTCGAGAACCGGTACCACTCCGCCTCGACCGCGGGCTTGCGGTTCCGCTGGACCCTGGCGCGGAACGGCGTCGTCGAGTCCTCGGGCCGGATCGCCCCCGGTGTGATCGCCGCTCGCGAGTCGGCGACGGTGCCCGTCCCGGACGAGGTGCTCGCAGCAGCAGCCGGCGACATCGCCCCCGGCGAGGAACTGTGGTTCGACGTCGTCGCGGAGCTCGCCGGACCGACGGCGTGGGCGGACACCGGCCACGTCGTGGCACGCGCCCAGACGCTCGTCGCGAGCCGTCCGGCCCAGGCCCCACGAGCCTCCCGTCAGGGGTGGGACGGCGACCGGCTCGGGGAGGCGACCTTCACCGAGCGCGGGGACCTGTCCAGCTGGAAGGGGCTGCCCGTCGCCGGGCCGCGGCTGGAGCTCTGGCGTGCGCCGACCGACAACGACCGGCTGGCCTCGCAGGGCGGGTACGAGACCGCTGACCCGGTGCTGACGCACGGTGTCGGCGATCCTTCCGCGCCGGCGTCCGCGGTGAAGTGGGAGCGGGCCGGGCTCGACCGACTGACGCACCGGCTGGTGTCCGTCGACCGGACCGAGCACGGCCTCGTGCAGCGGGTCCGGGTCGCGGCGGCGAACAGCGGTGCCGGGGTCGAGGTCACGCACCGGTGGACCCTGACGGACGAGGGGCTGCTGCTCGACACGACGGCGATCCCGTTCGGCGCCTGGGACGTGACGTGGCCGCGGATCGGCGTGCGGATCGACCTGCCGGTGTCGCTCGTGTCCGAGGACGCCGCCGTGGAGTGGTTCGGGACCGGGCCGCTCGAGTCGTACGCGGACTCGTCGCACGCGGCGCACGTCGGCCGGTTCGGCTCCCCGGTGTCGCTGCTGAACGCGAACTACTCGAGGCCGCAGGAGACCGGGCACCGTCCCTCGCTGCGGGAACTCACGGTGGGGCCGTTCACGGTGTCGACGGTCGGGACGCACCGGGCGGGGTTCACCCTGACGCCGTGGACCGCGCAGCAGGTCGCCCGTGCGGCGCACCCCTACGAGCTGCCGACGCCCGACGCGCTGTACCTGTACCTCGATGCCGCGCAGCACGGCCTCGGGAGTCGTGCGTGCGGGCTCGACGTGCTCCCGGAGCACCAGCTGTGGCCGTCGACCCGCGCGTGGAGCGTGCTGCTGGCGTAGCGGCGGCGCGGTCGGGCGCCGGCCGCGCGGCCAACTGCGCCGGAGGCGCTTCGCACAACGGAAAGCACCCCGCGCCCCCGGATTCCGGGGCGCGGGGGGCGTTCGGGTGTGGGGGGGCGCTCC
>JASCOI010000050.1 GCA_029959665.1 Microbacteriaceae bacterium PS02333 | reverse complement strand
GAACGCGGCGCGGGTGCCGGCAGCGTCCTCACGATCGCGGGAGATGCGTGGTCGGACAAGGCCGGTGGCACGTCCGGTGCGATCTGGGGTGCCGCACTGGAGGCTCTGGGTCGCGTCATCGGGGACCAGGAGCGTCCCAGAGCGGCGACCGTCCAACGCGCGGTGCACGCCGCGACCGACGCGGTCCTCGCCTTCGGCGCGGTCGTGGGCGACAAGACCATGGTCGACGCCCTCGTCCCCTTCGACGACGTCCTCACCACCCGGATCACCGCCGGCGACGACCTGACCACCGCCTGGTCCGAGGCATCAGCGGCTGCCACCAGCGCTGCCGACGCGACTGCGTCCCTCCTGCCCCGCATGGGCCGCGCACGCACCCACGGCGAGGACGCCGTCGGCACGCCCGACGCCGGCGCGATCTCGTTCGCCCTCATCACCACAGCGGTCCTGTCGACGATCTCCGTCCCGGCCTGACCCGCACGCACCCCCTGGAAGGCCTCACCATGAGCACGCAGTTCCGTCTGGTCGTCGGTTCCGACGACGCCGGGTTCGACTACAAGGAGATCATCAAGGCCGACCTCGCGAAGGACCCGCGCGTCGCGTCGGTCGTCGACGTGGGCGTCGACGCGGACGGGCACACCGCGTACCCGCACGTCGCCGTCGACGCGGCCCGCATGGTCGCGAACGGCGACGCCGACCGCGCGATCCTGATCTGCGGCACCGGGCTCGGTGTGGCGATCGCGGCGAACAAGGTCCCCGGGATCCGTGCCGTGACCGCGCACGACTCGTTCTCGGTCGAGCGGTCGATCCTGTCGAACGACGCGCAGGTGCTCTGCATGGGGCAGCGCGTCGTCGGGGTCGAGGTCGCCCGCCGGATGGCGAAGGAGTGGCTCGGCTACGAGTTCGACCAGACCTCCGCCAGCGCCGAGAAGGTCGCCGCCATCTGTTCGTACGACGGTTCGGCTCCGGTCGGAACGGACCGCTGATGACGGCCACGGCAGCGCCCCGACTCACGATCGGGGTGTCACTGAAGATGTACTTCGGGCACGCCCGGACGCTCGAGTGGGCGTCCGCCGTGGCCGACATCGCCCGCGAGCACCCCGCGGTCACGAGCGGCGCAGTCGACCTGTTCGTGGTCCCCACGTTCCCGTCGCTCGTCCCGGTGCGGACCGTCCTCGAGGGCACGCCGGTGCTCCTCGGTGCCCAGGACCTCGCATGGTCGGACGAGGGTGCGTTCACCGGCGAGGTCTCCGGGCGCGAGCTCGCGGAGATCGGTGTCGACCTCGTCGAGATCGCGCACGCGGAGCGTCGCAGCCTGTTCCACGAGACGGACGACGACGTCGCCGGGAAGGTCCACGCTGCCTTCCGCAACCACCTGCGTCCCCTGATCTGCGTCGGGGAGGTGAGCCGTGCCTCCCCCCACGAGCACGGCCGTCACGCCGCTCCGCAAGCTCCGCAGCGCGCCGGAACCGGCTCGCGTGGGCCCAGTCCCGAGGCGATCGCGGACGTGACGGCGCAGCTCGACCGGTTCGTCTCGACGGCCGTCGCCGACGGCATCGCCGGTCCGCTGATCGTGGCGTACGAGCCGGTCTGGGCCATCGGCGCGCCGCAACCGGCGCCGGACGACCACATCGTCGCGGTGCTCGCGGGCATCGAGGCGCATCTTGCGACCCGGCCGGAGCTCGCCGGGAGCGTCGTGATCTACGGCGGGAGTGCCGGACCCGGCCTGCTCACCCGTGGACAGGGCGGCATCGGCGGACTGTTCCTCGGCCGCTTCGCGCACGACCCCGAGGCGATCCGCACGATCCTGGACGAAGCGCAGGCGCTGGCGGTGACCGCATGACGTCGCTCCTCGGGCTCTCCACGTACGCCTACTTCTGGCGGATGTCCGACCGTGTGCCGTCGCCGATGTCGCTCGACGACGCGATGCGCGACGCGGCGGCGCACGGGGTCGACCTCTTCCAGATCTGCGACCACCTGCCGCTCGACACCGCGTCGGACGATCGGCTGGCCGACATCCGCTCGCTCGCAGACGAGCTCGGGCTCGTGCTGGAGGTGGGGACCAGGGGGACCGCGCCGGCGCACCTCGCGCGGTACCTGCACATCGCGGGGGCGCTCGGCGCGACGCTCGTCCGCTCGATGTGGAGTTCCGGCGACGACCTGCCGTCCTGCGACGAGACCGAACGTCGCCTTCGTGAGGCACTGCCCGCGTACGAGGCCGCCGGCGTGACGCTCGCCCTCGAGACGTACGAGGTCGTACCGACCGCGGACCTCGTCGCCCTCGTCGCAGCGGTCGCATCCCCGGCCCTCGGGATCTGCCTGGACCCGGCGAACACCGTCGCGAACCTGGAACACCCGTCCGACGTCGTCGCCGCGTGCGCCCCACACACCCGGAACTGGCACGTCAAGGACGCCGACTTCACCCGCTCGCCGGGATGGGTCGGGTTCCAGTACACCGGCGTCCCGATCGGCACCGGACGTGTCGACCACGTGGCCATCAGGGACGCGATCGACCCGCACGGCCGAGACATCAACCGGGTCATCGAGTTCTGGCTCCCGTGGCAGGACGCCACCGTGGGCGCAGACGGCGACCCGGCACAGACCACCACGCGCGTCGAGGCGGCGTGGACCGAACACACCATCGAGTACACCAGGAGCAAGGAATCATGACCGACACCGCCATCACCACCCACACCGTCGCTGCCGGGTCCGGTACGGCCGACGTCACCGTCGCCGTGATCGGCGCCGGCGGCAAGATGGGCACGCGCGTCTCGAACAACTTCGCGAAGAGCGAGTACACGACGCTCTACAGCGAGGCCTCGCCCGCCGGGCAGGAGCGCATCGAGGCCCTCGGCCGGTCGCTCACCGACAGCGTCGAGGCGGCCAAGGTCGCCGACGTCGTGATCCTCGCCGTGCCGGACGTCCTGCTCGGCAGCATCTCCGAGCAGCTCGTCCCCGTCATGAAGTCGGGTGCCAGCATCCTGACCCTCGACCCGGCCGCCGCCTACGCCGGGCTGCTCGCGAAGCGCGACGACATCCACTACGCCGTCGCGCACCCGTGCCACCCGTCGGTGTTCCTCGAGCGCACCACCAAGGAGGAGTGGGACGACACCTTCGGTGGCATCGCAGCCCCGCAGGAGGTCATCGCCGCCTTCGACGCCTCGGAGTCTCTCGGTGACGAGGGCGACACCGCCAAGGCGATCGCCGAGGCCGTCATCACGACCATGTACGCGCCCGTCATCCAGGTGCACTGGGTCACGGTGAAGCAGCTCGCCGTCCTCGAGCCGACGCTCGTCGAGACCATCGCGTGCATGATCGGCGACTTCCTCAACGACGCGCTCGAAGAGACCGTCACCGGTGTCGGCGTGCCCCGCGAGGCCGCCCGCGCCATGCTCTACGGCCACACCTGGATCGCCCTGACGAACGGCCTGCGCGGCTCGAACCCGTTCTCGGACGCCTGCCACATCGCGATGGGCTACGGCCGCGACAAGCTCATCAAGGAGGACTGGAAGCAGGTCTTCGACGACAGCGAGCTCGACAGCGTCATCGCCAAGATGCTCAAGATCGACGCGGTCAAGCGCTGAGTTTCGCGTCTGGCGACAGTTCTCGCGCCATCGAGCGCGAGAACTGTCGCGCAGCCCGAAACTCGGGGCCGCACCCCGCCCAGCTCATGCCGACGCGCGCACGACCAGCTCGGGCGGCAACGTCACCCGCTCGCCCGCGGCACGGGCGGCCCCCGACCGGTCGAGCAGCCGGAGCACCTCGTCCGCCATCCGGGCGATCGGCTGCCGCACGGTGGTGAGCGGCGGGTCCACGTACGGCGCGAACTCCACGTCGTCGAGCCCGGTGACGGCCACGTCGTCCGGCACGCGCACCCCGGCGGCGCCGAGCGCGTGCACGACGCCGATCGCGATGAGGTCGTCCGCGCACACCACCCCCTCCGGCCGGGACGGCAGCGCGAGCAGCGCAGTCCCCGCCGCGATCCCGTCCTCGATCGAGAACCCACACGGCACCACCCACGACGGGTCGGTCCGGATGCCGTGCCGGTCGCACGCGGCGTCGAAGCCGGCCTGACGCTCCCGGACGGACGAGTTCGACCGGGCAGCGGTGACGAACGCCGCTGATGTGACGCCCCGGTCCGCGAGCCGCCCGACCACGAGGTCCATCGCCGCCCGGTCGTCGATCCCCACCCAGTCGGCGACGGGCTCCGGCACGTGCCGGTCGAGCTGCACGAGGGGCACCCGCGCCGCGGCGGCGACCACGGCCGGGGTGCTCCGGTCGTCGGCGCACGGGCTCACGACGATGCCGTCCACGCCGCGGGCGACCAGCGAGCGGAGGTGCGCGGCCTCGACCGCGGGGTCGTCGCGGGCGTCGCAGAGGTAGAGCACGCGGCCGCTTCGCTGCAGCGAGCGTTCGACCGCGTCCACGAGGGCGGTGAAGAACGGGTTCCGGATGCTCGGCACGACCATCCCGACGGCGTCGGTGCGCTGCCGGCGGAGTGCCCGGGCGACCCCGTTGCCGGCGTACCCGAGCTCGGCGGCGGCGCGGGTGACGGCCTCGGCGATGCCGGGGGAGACCGTGCGCGACCGCGACAGCACCCGTGACGCCGTCGTGATCGAGACGCCCGCGCGCGTGGCGACGTCGGCGAGGGTGACGGCCATGCGACCTCCGGGAGACGACCTGGGCAACGATTGCCGAGCCTCCCGGCCCGGTGTAACGCAACCGTAACCCATGGTGAGCCGATCCTGGATAGCGTCATCGGGCAATCGATTGCCAACGCAGTCGCACCGCCCGTACCCCGAAGGACGACCATGGCCCGCATCTTCATCGCCGGCGAAAGCTGGATCACCACCACGACGCACGCCAAGGGTGTCGACGAGTTCACCGTGCACTCCTACGCCGAGGGCGTCACCCAGCTCCGTGCCGCTCTCACGGCGACCGGCCACGAGGTCGTGCACCTCCCCGGGCACCTCGTCCCGACCGACTTCCCGGAGACACCGGAAGCGCTCGACGCGTACGACGTCGTCGTGCTGTCCGACATCGGTGCGAACTCCCTGCAGCTGGCACCAGGCGTGTTCGAGCGATCCGTTCCCGGGATCGACCGGATCGCGACGCTCGTGGACTGGGTCACGGCGGGCGGCGCCCTCATGATGATCGGCGGCTACCTGTCCTTCTCCGGATGGCAGGCGCGCGGGGCCTACGCGGGCACCAGGATCGCCGACGTCCTGCCCGTGGACATCGCGCCGTACGACGACCGGGTCGAGCGACCGGCGGGCTCGGTCGCGACGGTGGCGGCGGCGCACGACGTCCTGACGGGTGTCGAGGGGACCTGGCCGGCCCTCCTCGGGTACAACCGCACCGTGGCGAAGGCCGACGCCGTCGTCCCGGTGACGATCGACGGCGACCCGCTGGTCGCCCTCCGCACCGAGGGCGCCGGTCGCACCGCCGTCTTCACGAGCGACTGCTCGCCGCACTGGGCGCCCCCGGCGTTCTGCGAGGACTGGTCCGGCTACCCGGCGCTGTTCGACGGGCTGGTGCGGTGGCTGACCGCGCGGTGACGTCCGCGCGCCGGAGCGACCGTGTGCTCGCGGCGTCGGTCGGTGCGCTCCGTGCGTCGGCCGACGTCCGGTTCGTCCGCGAGGCGACCGACGGCACGATCGACGACGACGCCTTCGCCGCCTACCTGGCGATCGAGGAGCGCTTCGTCCGCACCGCAACGCGGGTCACCGGGTACCTCGCGTGGACCGCCGAGGACTGGCCGACGGTCGCCGGGCACGCCCGCGCCGTCGCCGGCCTGGTCGGTCCGCAGCTCGGCTGGTTCCGCACGGTCCGGTCGCGATGGCCTGGAGGCCCGGATCGCGTCGCCGACGCCGTGGTGCGTTCCGAGGTGCTCGCGGCACACGTCCTCCGGGTCACCACCGAGCACGGTGCGCCCGGCGCCGTGACCGCGATGTTCGCAGCCGAGACGCTGTACTCCGGGTGGTGCCGGCGAGCGGCGTCGCTCCCGGTCGAGCGGTTCACCGACCTGCGGGTCTGGATCGAGATGCACGCCGCCGGCCCGTTCGTCGCCGGGGTCGAGGAACTCGCCCACGCGGTCGACGCGATCCCCGACTCGATCGACGACGCGACCGTCGTCGGGTGGTTCCTGGACACGCTCGCCGCCGAGGACGCCTTCCACGACGCCGTCTACCCCGCTGCCCGCCCCGCTGTCGCCCCTTTCCTGGAGGTCTCCCGATGACCACACCCGACCGTGCCCTCGCCCTGCTCGAGGAGCTCGTGTCCCACGGCCCGCGGTTCCACGGCACGTCCGGGATGGCCGCCGCCGCGTCCTGGATCGAGTCGTCGGTCCAGGCAGTCGGGCTCGACGTCCGCCGCGAGACCGTGTCGCTGCCCGGCTGGCACCCGGGGTCGGTCTGGAGCGTCCGCGTCACGGCCCCCGTCGCGCGGGACCTCCCGGCGTGGCCGATGCTCTGGAGCGCCGGGACCGACGGGGTCGTCTCCGGACGGCTCGAGGTGCTGGGGCCAGAGGGCATCTGGGGCGACTCCATCGTCTGGCAGCGCTTCGGTGTGCGGGACGCCTCGGGTCGGATCGCCGCAGTGGTCCACGCCCGCGACGGTGGTCCGGCGGCGCCGCAACCGCTGCCGAGCGGATCCGCCGAGGACGTCGCACACCTGGCGATCGGGCACCTGGACGGGCTGCAGCTCGCGGAGTGGATCGCCGACCACGACGCCGTCGAGGTGTCGGTGACGCTCGACTCCGGACCGCGGGACCGTTCCGAGTCCGACAACCTCGTCGTCGACATCGCGGGCACGGATCCGTCCGCCGGCACGGTCGTCGTCTGCGGGCACCTCGACAGCTTCTACAACACCGTCGGCGCGTACGACAACGGCAGCGGGTCGATCGCGCTCCTCCTGCTCGCCGAGCTCTGGGCGACGGAACCGCCGGCGCGGTCGATCCGCATCGTGTGGTTCACCGCCGAGGAGTGGCACCTGCTCGGGTCCCGGCACCACATCGGCCTGCTCTCGGAGCCGGACCGCGAGCAGATCGACTTCGTGCTGAACCTCGACGGGCTCGGCCGGGGCGACCACCTCGAGACGTTCGTGGGGCCGGAGGCGTTCGGCTTCGACGTCCGCGACGCGATCGCCGCGCACGCCGGTGCCACCGGTCGGACGCTGCGCACGGTGGACCGCTTCCCACCGACCCGCGGCACCGACGACGCGTCGTTCCACGCGGTGGGGATCCCGTCGGTGTTCCTGACGTTCAACGACCTGCACCGGCTGCACCAGCCGTCGGACACCCCGAACCCGGGGATCGCCCGCAACGTCGCGTGGACGGTGCCCCTCGCCAGGTCCCTCGCCGAGACGCTCCCGCGGCCGCGGCGTGCCGCCCCGCCCGCGCTGCTGTGATCCGGTCTGCGCTGCGCTGGCCCGGTCTGCGCTGCGCTGGCCCGGTCCGCGCTGCGCTGGCCCGGTCCGCGCTGCGCTGGCCCGGTCCGCGCTCAGCGCACCGCGAGCCAGTCGCGTGCGGCCGTGACGTCCTCGGCGCCGTCGAGCGCGCGCGGTTCGCAGAGGAAGCCGAGCACGTCCGAGCCGTCGGCGAGCTCCACACGACCGATCGTCATGGGCGCGGCGAGCCCGAGTGCGAAGGTCGCGAAGCCGGCAGGGGGGAGTGCCCAGCGTTCGCCGACGATCGAATCGCCACCGGATGCCGTCCGCCACACCCCGGGCTTCGGCGGTGTCGTCGCGAGTCGCGCCATCCGGTAGGTCGGCGCCGTCGACACCGTGCCGAGCAGTCGTCCGCCGGCACGCACGAGCTCGTGGTGCAGGGGTTGTCCCGTGCGGTGCGCCCCGAACACGACGAGGTCCACGCTCGGCGCTCCCCACAGCGCGTCGGGCTCCCCGGCCGAGGCGGCGAGCCCGAGCCCGACGGCGAGGTCCGCCAGCGCCAGGTCCGCGAAGGCCGGACCGATCAGACTGACGCCGACCGGCTCGGACCGCGTGGACCCCACCGCCGGGACCGCGAGGGCGCTCAGGTCGAGCAGGTTCACGAAGTTCGTGTAGGTCCCGACCCACGCGTTCACCCCGACGGGGTCCTCGGCGAGGGCCGCGAGCGTGGGGTGTCCCGGTGCGGTCGGCAGGAGCAGCGCGTCGATCGTCTCCCACAGCGCATCGGTGGTCCGCCGCGCCGCGACGAGTGCCTGCTGGTCGCGCACGAGGTCGACGGCGCTGACGTCCATCGCGGGCAGCACGATGCGCGCCACGGTCGGGTCGGCCGCGTCTCCGAGCTCGACGAGCGACGCGCCGAAGGCCTGCGCCCGCTCGGCGAGCAGCGCGCCGCCGTAGAGCAGCGCGGCGACGTCGACGAGTGGTGACACGTCGAGCTCGACGAGGTCCGCACCCGCCGCGGACACCGCGGCGACGGTTGCGTCGTACGCCGCGCGCCAGGACGGCGACATCGTCGCGAGGTCCGCAGCGCGGGCGACGCCGATCCGACGACCCCGCGCGGCGAAGGGTGCGTCGCCGGGCCATGCGCGCGGCGTGCCGGACGCGGTCATCACCTCGGTCGCGGTGACGGCGGTCGCCAGGTCCCTGGCGAACACCGACACCGTGTCGTACGACGGTGACGCGGGGACGACTCCGTCGGCGGCGAGCAGCCCGAGCGTCGGCTTGATCCCCACGACGTCGTTGAACGCCGCCGGGACCCGGCCGGAACCGGCGGTGTCGGTACCGAGCGCGACGTCGACGATCCCGTGCGCGACCGCGAGCCCGGACCCGGCGCTCGACCCGCCGGAGACCCGAGTCGCGTCGCCGGCCGCGTGCGGGGTGCCGTACGGGGACCTGGCCCCCACGAGCCCCGTCGCGAACTGGTCGAGGTTCGTCTTGCCGACGACGATCGCCCCGGCTGCCTCGAGCCGTGCGACGGTCGGCGCGCTGGTGTCCGGCGTGTGCAGCACGGACGGCGAGGCAGCGGTCGTCGGGAGCCCCGCGACGTCGATGTTGTCCTTCACCGCGACGGTCCACCCGGCGAGCGGCAGGACGGCACCGGCGTCGACCTGGGCGTCGACCGTGGCAGCGAGCTCGCGGAGCACGGAGGCCGGGCGGAGGGTGATCCAGATCTCGGGCTGTCCGAGTCCGTCGATGCGGGCGAGCGCCTGCTCGACGGCATCGCGTGCGGTGCGGCGGAGCGTGGTGGTGGTCGGCATGGTGTTCCTCATCGCGAGTTCCATCGGGTGATCAGGTCGGTGTACCGGGTGACGGCGTCGTGCAGGGCGTCCACCGCGACGGACTCGTCACGACGGTGGGCGAGGTCGGTCGCTCCCGGGCCGAGCAGCACGACCCGGTCACAGTCGAGCGCGCCGACCAGGACCGCGGCGTCGGTGAAGTACCCGACGATCCGGTCGTCCGGTTCGATGCCGAGCGCGTGCACGACCGGGTCGTCCGGGTCGAGCAGCACGGCGGGCAGGTCCAGCAGCGGCTCGACGTCGGCCAGGTCGGGCTGGGCACGCCACCAGGCAGCCGGGTCGGCACCGGGCGAGGTCGTGCGGAGGTCGATCTCGGCGACGGCGTGGTCCGGCACGACGTTCACCGCGGTGCCGCCGGAGATCGTCCCGACGTTCAGGGTGTCCCACCCGGTCCCGGACCGCGCGGCGCGGTCCAGCACGTCGGCCAGCCCGGTGATCGCGTTGCGACCGAGGTGCGGCAGGCTGCCGTGCGCCGCGACGCCCTCGGTGACGACGCGGAGCCAGGTGACCCCGCGGTGTCCACGCACCACCCGCCCGTCGGTGGGTTCCGCGACGACCAGGAGGCTCGCCTCCAGCCCGCCGAGCAGGGTCGCCGCCTCTGCGGCGCCGCGACTCCCGGTCTCCTCCTCGACCGTGAAGAGCGCGGCGACCGCCGCGCCGTCGGGCGCGGCATCGAGTGCCGCCACGATCGCGGCGACGCCGCCCTTCATGTCGGTGGTGCCCCGGCCCCAGATCCGGCCGTCGACGAGGTCGGCGCCGAACGGCGGGTGCGTCCACGCGTCGGGGTCGCCGGTCGGGACGACGTCGACGTGTCCGGTGAATACGGCGAGCGGCCCGGTCGGTGTACGGGGGACGGCGGCGACGGCGCGGAGGGAGCCGTCGTCGTCGGAGCTCGTGCGCACCTCGTACCGGTCGCCGAGGAGTGCGGCGAGGTGCGCGAGCACCTCGAACTCCCCGGGGGAACCGGAGACGGAGGGGATGCGGACGAGCTGGCGGGTGAGGTCGACGACGTCAGTCGCCACGGTGCGTCTCCAGCGCACGGATCACCTGGATGCCGCGGGACTCGAGCGCGTCCGCGGTGTCGTTCCGGCCGACGGCGTCGGTGACGACCGTCGTGACGCCGTCGAGCGTCGCGACGGGGGCGAACGACACCTGGCCGAGGTGCCGTGCCTCGCAGAGCACGACGACCTGGTCGGCGCTGCCGATCATCGCCGCCTTGAGCCGGGCGTCGGTCTCGTCGAAGTCGCTGACGACGTCGTTCTCGGCGCTGATGCCGGCGACGCTCACCACGGCGACGTCCCAGCGGTGGGCGCGGAAGAACTGCTCGGTGGCGGAGCCGTGCAGGCTCAGCTCTCCGGCCTTGAGCTCGCCACCGGGGACGAGGAGGTGGATGTCCTCCTCTTGTCCGAGGACCTCCATCACCTGCACGCTCGTCGGGGCGACGAGGGCCTGCAGGTGCCGACCGCGCATCTCCATCGCGACGTGGTACGCCTTCGTGCCGAAGTCCATCGCCACGTTCGCCTTGCGGGGGATGAGGTCGACGACGGCTCGTGCCATCGCCTGCTTCTCGGCGACGTTCGTCCGAACCCGGAGGCTGAACGGCGGCTCGAAGCTGCGCCCGGCGGCGAGGACCGCTCCGCCGTACACCCGGCGTGCGATGCCCTGGGTGTCGAGGTGGTCGATGTCGCGGCGGATCGTGAGCTCGGTCACGCCGAGCTCGTTGCTCAGCGTCGCGGTCTCGACCTTGCCGCCCTGCTCCAGCAGTTCGACGATGCGCAGCAGTCGCTGATCGCGCTTGTCACCCACGTCGTCCCACCCCTTCGTCGGTGATCACTGTAGTGGTCGGCATCAGCCGAGCTCGGGGTGCACGCCGGAGACGCCGAGGATCGCTTCGAGCCGGTCGCCGAGCGCCAGCAGCTCGTCGTCGGCGCCGTACCGGCCGACCACCTGGATCCCGACCGGCAGGTGGCCGGAGAACCCGGCGGCCATCGCGAGCACGGGGTGCGCGGACGGGACGAGCCGGCAGGCCAGGCGCTGCCACAGGAAGTAGCGGTCGAACTCGACGCCGTCCACTTCTGCGACCCACGGGACCTCGGCCGGGGGTGCGACGACCGGGGCGCCGGGGACGATGAAGGCGTCGAAGTCCTCGAGGAGCGCCGCCATCTCGGTGTACGCGCGGTACCGGCGGTCGAGGGCGGCGATGATCTGCCCGCTCGGGTAGCCGGACGCCTCGGTGACGTTCCGGACGAAGTCGTCGCGGTACGCGTCCGGGTGCTCGATCGGGTCGGTGCCGAGCAGCGCGAACCACCCGAAGAGCTCGATCGTCTGCCAGGTCTCGTCGAGTCCCTCGGTGTCGAGTTCGACGTCGACGACCTCGACCCCGCCGGCCTCGAGCGTCGAACGCGTCCTGGCGTGCGACTCGCGCACCTCGGCGGAGATCGGCAGCCCACCGAGGTCGGTGCTCCACGCGACGCGGATCGGCCGGTCGGCGTCGAGCGGCGCGCCGAGCTCGGTCGCCGTGGCACGGCCGGCGGAGAGCGGGGCGAGCTGGTCGGTGCCGGACATCCCGGTGAGGAGCAGCGCGACGTCGCGGCAGTTCCGCGCGACCGGACCGTTCACCGAGTGCGGCTCCCACGACGTGGCGCCCTGCGCGGCGGGCACGAGCCCCGGTGTGGTGCGGAGCCCGACGGCGTTGCAGAACGACGCCGGGTAGCGGAGGCTGCCGCCGGAGTCCGAACCGTCGGCGAACGGCAGCATCCCGGCCGCCACCGCGGCGACCCCGCCCGTCGAGCCGCCGGCGTGCCTGGTCAGGTCGAACGGGTTCCTGGTGATGCCGAAGACGTCGTTCCAGGTGACGGTCCCGACGCCGAACTCCGGCGAGTTCGTCTTGCCGATGACCAGCGCGCCCGCTGCCCGGAGCTTCGCCACGTGCGGCGCGTCGGTCGGCATCGGGCCGCGGTCCGCGAAGGCACGGGAACCGCGGGACGTCGGCATCCCGGCGACGTCGACGAGGTCCTTGATCGCGATGGGCAGGCCGTGCAGCGGTCCCGTCGGACCGCCCGCCGCACGGACCGCGTCGGCCTCGGCGGCGAGGGCGATCGCCTCGTCGCGCGGCAGCCGGTACACGATGACGTTGACGGCGTCGTTCGTCGCCTCGATGCGGTCGTAGAACGCGGTCATCACCTCGACCGCCGTGAGCGAGCCGTCGGCGATCGCATCACGGAGGTCCGTGGCGGTGCGCCAGATGAGCGGGGTCGTCGCGGTGGCCGGGGCGGTGTCGGTGGGGCGCAGGGTCGTCACGGGGTGCTCCTGATCGGTTCAGAGACGGTGGGTGCCGCCGAGGTGGCGGCGGGACGGTGGAACGGCAGGTCGAGGACGTCGGCGGCGGCGACGAGGCCGTCCGTGCCGACGGCGGTGAGCAGGACGAGGACACGGGTGGTTCGGTGCAGCCGACGTACCTCGGGCCCCAGGTGGAACCGCGCGGCGGTCGTGCCGGTCGGGGCGACGACGACGGACTGCGTCCCGACCTCGATCCACGTGCCGGCGACGGCTCCACCGGGTCCGGTCACGGACGCGGTGACCTCGACGAGGACGCCGCCGTCGGGCTGGACCGTCGCCGTCCCGGTGAGCGATGCGGTGACCGGGGCGGGCCCCGTTCCCGCACTGAACCGCGCAGCGGGCACGGAACCGTGCAAGTCCCCGGTTCCGTGTCCGGCGCGCGGTTCCACGTCGAGCGGAGCGGAGCGCACAACGCCCAGGCCGACCACCTCGGGGAGCCGGGGGCGTGCACGCGGGGCGAGTCGGGCCTCCAGGGCGGCGGCCACGTCGACCAGGTGCGCGTCGGTCCAGGCCGGCCCGATGACGGTCGCGCCGACCGGCATGCCGGTGTCGGCCATGGTGCCCATCGGGATCGTGACGCTCGGGATCCCGACCCGGCGCATGACGTGGTTCATCGTGGAGAACACCGCACCGTCGGCCCACGCGGCGCGGGCGGATGCCGGGTCGACGTCGGCGTCGTGCGGGCCGATGTCGGAGTTGGCGGGGAAGGCGACGACGTCGATGCCGGTCGCGGTGAGCCAGTCCTCGAAGAGCTCGCGGCGTGCGCGGTCGAGCCCGGCGATCGCGGGCGAGGCGGCCTGCGCGACCTCGTCCTCGGACAGCGGCGCGTCACGCGTGATCGCGGTGTAGTCGAACACGTCGCGTCCGGGGTGGACCCGGCCGTTCTCCACGGCGTCGACGGCGTCCGGCGGGTCGGGGCGGATCGAACCGGGGGCCAGGTCGGCGAGCCGGACGGGGTCGGCGGCGTGCTCGTCGAGGAAGCGCTGCCACGACGCCGTCACGAGCTCGCGGAGTTCGAACGCGGTCCAGTCCGCCGGGAGGTACCCGGACGCCTCAAGCGATGCCGGCGGTGCGTCGCCACGCTGCTCGTACGCCTCGACGAGCGGGAAGGGGACGGGGACGATGCGGGCGCCGGCGGCGACGAGCTCTGCCTCGAGGTCGTCCCAGAGCGTGCGGATGCTCGGACGGAGCGGGACGCCGCCAGCGTCGCCGCCGTCGCGCGGGACGGTCTCGCCGCCGCGCGGGCCGGCCTCGCCGCCGCGCGGGACGTACAGCGTGGGGACGCCGATGCGGAGCCCGGCGAGCGGAGCGCTGGCCGCCGCGGGCGTGTGGGACCGGAACGTGGCCGCGACCTCGGCGGCGGGGAGCACGTCGACCGCGTCCTGGCGCCACCAGACGTCGCGCTCGTCCGGGCCGGCGACGACGGCGAGGACCTCGCGGAGATCGGCGACCGATCGGGTGTGCGGCACGACGGTGTCGCGGTACGGGTGCAGCGGCCAGTTGCCGACGCTCGGGACGACACCCCACGACGGCGTGTACGCGACGAGGGCGTTGTTCGACGCGGGCGACCTGCCGGAGGACACGGTCTCCTCGCCGATGCCGAACGCGCAGAGGCCCGCAGCGACGGCGACCCCGCTGCCGATCGACGACCCGGAGTGCCAGGCGGCGGCGAGCCACTCCGGCGAGTACGGGCTGCCGGTGCGGCCGTACAGACCGGCCTGACCGCCGCCGATCGCCATCGGCGGCATGTTCGTCTTGCCGACCAGGATCGCACCGGCGCCCAGCAGCCGCTCGACGACGACCGCGTCGCGACGGGCGACGGTGTGCGCGAACGCCGGCGACCCGGCCGCCATCGTGAGACCGCGGACGGCGAAGCTGTCCTTGACGGTGAAGGGGATGCCCTCGAGGGGCCCCGGCTCGGAACCCGCGACGCGTGCGGCGTCGGATGCCGCGGCGCGTTCGAGCAGTGCCGGGTCGATCACGGGGACGGCGTTCAGCCGCGGCCCGTCCCGGTCGAGGCGGGCGATGCGGCGGAGGGCGTCGTGCGCGAGCGTGAGCGCGGTGGTGGTCCCGCGGTCGAGCTGGTCGCGCAGGGTGGCGATGGTGGTGTCACGCATCGATGCCTCCTGGGTTCGTGGCACGGGGCCGCGGTGGAACCGGGCGCGGGGTGGATCAGAGTCCCCGCGCCCGGCAGGGTGCGGGGCAGAGCGCCCCGCACCCGATCGGTCAACCGAGTGCGGAGCAGTCGGTTGAGTAGAGGTACTTCTTGACGTCGGCGTCGTCGACGTTGTCCTTCGTGACGAGCTTCCACGGCGAGTACACCGTCTGCTTCGTCACGTCGGAGGCCTTCGTCTCGCCCTTGACGAGCTTCGCCATCAGCTCGGTCGCGTCGTAGCCCTCGGTGTACGGGTCCTGCGCGACGAGCGCGTCGTACTCGCCCTTCTTCAGCGAGGCGACCTGGTTCGACGCGGTGTCGTAGCCGACGTGCACGATGCCGTCGTCGCCCGACGCCGAGATCGCGTTCGCAGCACCGGTGCCGGCGCCGATGTTCGTCGAGAAGACGAGCTTCACGTCCGGGTTCGCCGACAGCTGCGACGAGACCGTCTGCGAGGCCTTCGCCGAGTCGCCGCCGACGTACTGGATGTCGAGCGCGGTGAGCTTGCTCTCCTTCTCGATGGCGTCCTTGAAGCCCTTCGCGCGGTCGGACTGCACCTGGTTGCCGGGGGAGTCCGTCACGATGACGACCTTGCCCGAGGTCAGCTTGAAGTCCTTGATCGCCTGCACCGCCGCGTCGTAGGACGACTGGTAGTTGTCGGTCCGGATCGACTGGACGTAGTCCTTGTTCGACAGGAACGAGTCGGGCATCACGAGGGGCTTGCCGCTGTCGGTGTACGACTTCAGGGTCGAGTTGAACGCGGTGTTGTCCCACACGGTCAGCAGCAGACCGTCGGGGTTCGTCGCGAGCACCGACTGCAGCACCTGCATCTCGGCGTCGGTGGTGGTCTCCGGGGTGCCCTGGATCTTGAGGGTCACGCCCTCCTTCTTCGCGGCCGCCTGGGCACCGCAGTACATGGTGCCGTAGAACTCGCCGGTGGACTCGGGGGTGACCATCGCGATGGTCTTCTTGCCGGACGACGACGAGTCGCCGGTCGCTGCGGTGGAGCCGGTGGAGCAGCCGGCGAGGACCACGGCGATGCCGATGGCCGACGCGGCGGCGAGGACGGAGGTGGTCTTGGAACGGAACACGGGGGTCTCCTAGCAGGGAGGGGTGGACAGGAGGTGGTGCCGTGGTGCGGGGTGGTTCTCGGACTGCGCTGCCGCTAGGTCGTTCGTCTGTTGCGGCTGCTGCGGTCCAAGCTGACGGCGACGAGGAGCATGGCTCCGATCGCGATGGTCTGGTAGAAGGGCGACAGGTTGATGATCACGAGCCCGGACTGCAGGATGATCGCCAGGAACGCGCCGACGATCACGCCGAGGAAGTTGATCCGGCCACCCGTCAGGGCGGTCCCGCCGATCAGCGCCGCGGCGATCGCGGCCATCGAGTCGTTCGTGTGCCCGGAGATGTTCGTCGTCGAGTAGCGCGCCAGGTCGATGAACCCGGCGAGTCCGGCGAGCCCGGCGGACAGGACGAAGATGCCGATGGTGTTCGTGAGGGTCTTGATGCCGACCCGGCGTGACGCCAGGAAGTTCGACCCCATCGCGAGCGTGTGGGTGCCCCAGGCGGTGTACCGGTAGAGCGCCCAGATCGCGGCGAGGATCACGAGGGCCAGGAGCGTCGGCACCGGCAGGGCGCCGATCGTGGCGGACCCGAACGAACCGGCGAGCTCCGCCGGGATCCCGACCAGGTTGACGCCCTTCGTGGCGACCTGGGCGATGCCGGTGGCCAGGGACAGCATGCCGAGGGTGGTGACGAGCGAGTTGATGCCGACCACCCCGACGAACAGGGCGTTCACCGTCCCGAGCACGGCGCCCGTCAGCAGGGCGACCACCAGGCCGACCAGGATGACGACCCCGACCGGGGACGAGGTCCCCATCGCGATCATCACCTGCCCGGAGACGACCGACGACAGGATCAGCACGGCGCCCTGCGAGATGTCGATCTGCCCGGCGGACATGAGCACCGCCTGGCCGGCCGCCAGCAGGAGCACCTGCGACGCGGTGAGCATGATGCCGCGGATGTTCGCCTCGCTGAGGAACGCGCCGCTCGGGGACAGGACCTGGAAGACCGCGATGAGCACGATCTCGACGGCGATGATCTGCACCGCACGGTTCCCGAAGACCCGGGCGACGCCGTGCTTCAGCGCGGGCGCCGAACGCATCGACGTGTCGGATGCCGCTCCGGCACCGGGGGCTGCTGCGGTCATGCTGCTACCTCGTCTCCGACCATGACGGTCATGACGTCGGACACGGAGAGTCCTGCCGGCTCCAGGTCGGCGATGATCGTCCCGTGCCGCAGGATGACGATCCGGTCGGCGAGCTTCAGGACGTTGGGGATGTCGTGCGACACGAGGATCACGCCGAGGCCGTGACCCGCTGCGGACCGGATCGAGTCGAGGACGATGCCGACCTGCTTCGGCCCGAGCGCCGCGGTGGGCTCGTCGAGCAGGATCAGGTCGGTGGCCCAGTTCATCGCCCGCGCGACGGCGAGCACCTGGCGCTGCCCACCGGACAGCGACCCGACGGGGAGTCGCACGTCGCGGAGCGTCGAGATGCCGAGCTTCTCGATCGCGGCGCGGGCCTCGGCGTGCATCCGCTTCCGGTCGAGGAAGATCCCACGACGGAGCTCGTTGCCGAGGAACAGGTTCTCGGTCAGGGACAGGTGCGGAGCGAGAGCGAGGTCCTGGTAGACCACGCCGACACCGAGGCGCTTGGCGTCGGCGAGGCCGGACATCGGCTGTCCGCTGACCAGGATCTGGCCGTGGTCGGCGGTGTTCGAGCCGCAGATGATGTTCATCAGGGTCGACTTGCCGGCGCCGTTGTCGCCGAGGAGCGCGACGATCTCGCCCGCGTGGACGGTCAGGTCGATGTCGCGGAGGGCTCGGACGGCGCCGAAGTCCTTGCCGACGCCGGAGATGCTGAGCACCTCGCGGGGTTCGTCACTCATGCGGTGGGTCCTTCCTGGGGGACGGAGGTGATCACACGGTCGTAGATGTCGAGGAACGCATCGGCGTCCTCGCGGGTGAAGACGAGCGGCGGGCGGACCTTGAGCACGCGTCCGTCGGAGCCGACCGCCGAGATGAGCACGTTGTGGTCGCGGAGGGCGTTGACGACGTGGCGCGCCCGCGCGGCCGCGCTGCCGGGCGTCCCGGTCGACGCCATCTCGACGCCGATGAAGAGCCCGGCGCCGCGGACGTCCGCGACGAGCCCGGTCGGTGCGGACAGCCGCTCGATGCCGGCCTGCAGGTACGCGCCGACCTCCCGCGCATGGGCGACGAGGTCGCGGTCCTGCACCTCGTCGAGCACGGCCGTCGCCGCGGCGATCGACGCCGGGTTGCCGCCGAAGGTGTTGAAGTACCGGTGCCCGGCCGCGTACCCGTCGCTCAGCTCGGCGCCGAGCACGAGCGTCCCGATGGGCAGCCCGCCGGCGAGCGGCTTGCCGCAGGTCACCATGTCGACGAGCGTCGCGTCGTCTTCCTCGCCGGTCCCGGCCTGGAGGCTCGGTGCGGCCCCGTCCCGCCGGCTCGGCCCCGCCTCGGTGTGCCGCTGGAACCCCCACATCGCGTCCCCGGTGCGGCCGACGCCCGGCTGCACTTCGTCCGCGATGACGAGCCCGCCTGCGGCGTGCGCGGCCCGGTACGCGGGGACGAGGAGTCCCGGCTCGCCGGGGAAGATGCCGTCGGTCGACATGATCGAGTCGAGCAGGAGCGCCGCGAGCCCGTACCCGTGCCGGTCGAGGTCCGCAGCGGCCTCGGTGATCGCCTGCGCGAACAGCTCGCCCGCGCGGTCGCCGTCGCGGAACGTGTCGGGAGCGGGGACCGTCCGGACCCACGGGTGCAGCGGCATCGTCGGACCGTTCTCCGGCGACAGTCCCGCGAGCAGCTGGGTGGTGCCGTGGTACGCGTTCTCCGTGACGACCACACCGGAGTTGCCGGTGCGCCACTGCGCGATCGTGACGGCCAGGTCGTTCGCCTCGGACCCGGAGTTCGAGAAGATCACGCGGTCGAGGTGCTCGGGGTGGGTGGCGAGGAACCGCTCCGCGAACGTCACGATCCCGTCCTGCAGGTACCGGGTGTGGGTGTTCATCTCCGACAGCTGCTGGAACACGGCGCGCGCGATGCGGGGGTTGGCGTGCCCGACCGCCGGGACGTTGTTGTACGCGTCGAGGTACTCGGTGCCGTCGGCGTCCCAGAGCCGTGCGCCCTCGCCGCGGACGACGTGGACCGGGCGCTCGTAGAACAGCGGGTAGATGTCGCCGAGGACATCGCGGCGGCGGGCGAGCAGCTGCTGGTCGTCCTCGGGGAGGAGCGCGGCGTCGGCGGGGTCGAACCGGTTGACCATGGCGCTCGCCGCGTCGGCAGCGTCGGGCGTCCCGGTCGGCGCCGGCACCGGTGGGGTGTCGAGTTGCTGGTGCACGGGTCAGGCGCCTTTCGTGAGGGTGGAGGTGGTCGTCCGCGGCAGCGTGGCCGTGGCGTCGAGGAGCGCGACGGCGGCGCGGTCGTAGCGGAGCACGTACTCGTCTCGTTCCGGGTGCAGCCGGGCCGTCTCGCGGGCCAGCACGACGGCGGACACGAGTCGGCAGGCGGCGAGCGGCAGGACGACGCCGGTCTCGGTCGCGTCGAGGCCGAGGGCGGTGCCGATGCGGTCGAGGTAGCGCTCGAGCAGCGGGTGCTCGAAGGAGCCGAGCGCGATGGCCAGGTAGCAGGTGGTCACGGCCACGTCGAGCACGCGGGGTGCCTCGATCGCGTCGCCGAAGTCGATGACCCCGCTGACGTGACCGTCGGCGACGAGCACGTTCGACAGGTTCGCGTCGGCGTGCAGCACCTGGCGGGGCATCGCGGCGAGCACCGGCGCGAGCTCGGAGCGGTACACGTCGACCGCCGCGTGCATCGCGGCGCGGTGCCGGACGTCGGCGACCCGGTCGATCAGGTCCTCGTGCGCGGTGACGGCCTCGATGGACCAGTCGTTGGACGTCGGGACGGCCGCGGCGCGGGCGTCGGTCCAGCGGAGCGCGTCCACCAGTGCGGCCTGGACGTCGGCGAGGTCCTCGACGAGCGCCGGCCAGAGGTCGACGTCCTCGAGCGGGACGCCCTCGAGCGCGGTCATGACGAACACGTCGCCGTCGTCGGTCGGGGTCACCGTGTCGCCCGAGGCGACGTGCAGGACCCGGGGGATCGGGAGTGCCGGCGCGGTGGTGGCGACGACCTTGAGCAGCGCCGCCTGCATCCGCGCGGTGCCGGACACCTTGAGGACGACGGGGCCCGTCGCGGCGTCCACGAGCACCGTCCGGTCGGTCTCCGACCCGGTGTCACGCACCGCCCGGACGTCGGTGACGCCGCGTGCGCTCAGGTGCTGGACGAGGTCAGACACGGGTGTCCACCGTCTCGGCTGCCACCGTCGCGGTGGCACCGGTGTCGGCCGTCCCGCAGCGGTCGAGGATCATCAGGGCCATCGCCTCGATGCAGGTGCGGTACTCGGCGAGGTCGAGGTGCTCGTCCGGTTGGTGCGCGACGCTCAGCTGCCCCGGACCGAAGGTGATCGTCGGAACGCCCGCCTTGATCGGCAGTCCCATGTCGGTGTGGCACGTGACGCCCTGCACCACCGGCTCGATGCCGAGCGTGGCGAGGGCCGTCTGCGGCGCGACGACGAGGGGGTGCGTGTCGTCGGTCTCGCCGCAGTCGGCGTCGACGAGCCAGGTGACGACGGGCGGGTGTGCGCTCAACCAGGCGTCGTCGCCGACGAACTCGCGCACCATGTCCTCGATCTGCGCGCGGACCAGGCCGCCGCCACCGAACTCGTCGAGCTCCGCCGGCAGGTACTGGACGTCGAACCGGATCGTGAACGATCCGGCCCACGACGACGGGTAGGTCCCGGCGTCGATCTCGGCGACGTTCAGCTGGCAGGGAAGCGGGACGTGGCGGTGGTTCTTCTCCGGCAGGCCGCGCCACCTGGTGTTCAGGGCGTCGACGGCGTCGAGCAGTGCCCGGCCGTACGCGATCGCGTCGACGGCGCCGCCGTCCTCCCAACCGGGCTGTTCGATCTCGATGTGGCCGCTCTTGCCGGGGATGGTGATCTCGCCCCAGATGATGCCGCGGCAGAGCGGTGCGACCTGCAGGCTCGTGGGCTCCGGGATGACGATGCCGAGCTCGGGTCGGTACCCGCGGTGGACCAGCGCGAGCGTGCCCATCCCGCCGGTCTCTTCCTCGGTGACCGAACCGAACTCGATGTCGCCGGCGAGCTCGACGCCACTGGACCGGACCGCGCGGATGGCCGCGAGCGCCGCCGCCATGCCGCCCTTCATGTCGCAGGCACCGCGGCCGACGACCGTGCCGTTCCTGATCGAGCTGGTGAAGGGGCCGTTCGTCCACCCGGGGCCGCCGGGGACGACGTCGCAGTGGCCGAGGAACATGAGCGCGGGGGCATCGGTGTCGCGGCCACCCGAGCGGAAGTGCCCGACGAGGTTCGGCCGACCGGTGAAGTCGCGGTCGGCGAAGTACCCGGGTCCGTCGGCGTGCACGGCGAGCTCGGTGGCCGACGGCTCCCACTGGTCGACCGTCGCGCCGAGACCCTCCATGTGCCGGCGGAGGAAGGCCTGCACGTCGCCCTCACCGCTGACCTCGGCTGCGTCGCCGAACCACGGGCCGACACTCGGGATGTCGATCAGGTCGCGGACGAGCTGCACCGCGTCGTCGAACTGCGCGTCGACGAGGGAGAGGACCTCGCGCTGCTCGGGTGTGATGGCCACCGTGACTCCTGTTGCTGATTCGAACGTTCACGAATCATGTTCGAGAAGTAACCAAAACCGCCAGCCGAATGATCGTGACGTTACTTTTCTTCACGCTCACGAAACAGTCGCGAAACGCCGCTCAGCCAGCTCCGAGCTCCTCGAGCAGCGCGTCGACGGCGTGTTCGAGCGCCGGGAGCGCCACCGCGCCGTACCCGAGCACGACCCCGTTCCCCGCGGATCCCCGCGTCACCTCGTAGTCCGCGAGCTCCGCCACGAGGACCCCGCGCGACGCGAGCCGGGCGACGACGTCGGCAGCAGCGGGGCGACCCGGCCACGAGACCACCGCGTGCAGCCCACCGTTCAGGGCCCGTGCCTCCAGTCCGGACGAGACGGACGCACCGGACGCACCGGCCAGCCGTGCCGCGATCAACTCCCGTCGATGCGCGTAGTCGCGCCGCACCCGCCCGAGGTGCCGACGGAACGTCCCCGTCCGGAGCAGGTGCGCGACCGCCGCCTGCACGGGCTCCGCGACGACCGGACCACGCGCGACGCGCGCCGCGACCACGGCGTCGGCGACCATGGTGTCTGCTGTCCGATCGCGGTCGGGCAGCACCATGTACGCGCAGCGCAACCGCGGGTCGAAGGTCTTCGAGAACCCACCGAGATGCAGCACCGACGCGTCGAGCGCTGCGAGGGCCGGGACGGGCTGTCCGCGGTGCCGGAACTCGGAGTCGTAGTCGTCCTCGACGACGAGCGTGCCCGTGTCGGCGGCCCAGGCGAGCAGACGCTGCCGGTTCGCGATCGGCATCACCGAGCCGAGCGGGTACTGGTGCGTGGGCGTGACCATGACGGCGTCCACGGTGGTGTCGGCGAGGTGTGACAGCGACATGCCGTCCGGCCCGACGGGAACCGGCACGACGATCCCGCCCGCGCTCGCGATCGCACGGTGGCCGGAGCGGTAGCCGGGGTCCTCGACGGCGACGTGCGGCGGTCGGCGGAGCGCGTTGCGGAGGGCCTCGGTCACGAGCGACACCGCGTCGGAGGTCCCGGCGGCGACGACGACCCGCGACGGGTCGGGGGCGAACCCGCGGCTCAGCCCGAGCTGCACGGCGATCTGCTCCCGGAGTGCCGGGAGCCCGAGCGGGTCGGACAGCGCGTTCCGGAGCGGCAGGCCCGCCGCCGCCCGCCAGGCGGCGCGCCAGTCGCGCGCGGAGATCGCGGTGACCGCGGGGATCCCGGGGCGTGCGTCGATGACGCCGGCCTCCTGAGCCCGCGCCGCCCCGGAGACTCGCGCAGCCTCGGAGGCCCGCGCAGCCCCGGTCGTACCCGCGCCCGCGCCCGCCGACGGGCCCGACCCCGTGCTCGTTCCCCGCGCCGGGTCCACCGACGCGACGACACGCGCCGCCGCCCCGTGCCTGGTCCGGATGTACCCCTCGCCGTCGAGCTGCTCGTACGCCGCGACCACCGTCCCGCGGGCGACCCCGAGCTCGGCCGCGAGCACCCGCGTCGACGGCAGTGCGTCCCCGGCGCGGAGCGTCCCGTCGTGCACCATGCCGCGCACCCGGGCGACGACGCCGGCGGTCTTCCCGATCTGGTCCATCGCACCCGATCCGATCTGGACTACTGACTGGTCCACTCCCGAACCTAGCGTGATCGCCATGACCAGCACCCCCGCCGTTCCCTCGATGTCCGTCCGCCGGAAGCGCGAGCGCCAGGCCACCGATCCCGAAGCCCTCCGCGAGGTCCTCGCCGAGGCCTTCGTCGCCCACGTCGGCCTGGTCCGCGACGGCCACCCGATCGTGCTGCCGTTCCTCTGCGGCGTCGGCGACCTCGGTGCCGGGCCGGTCCTGCTCCTGCACGGGTCGACCGGGGGCGGGCTGTTCCTCGACGCCGGTGCCGATGGCGTGCCGGTCGCCGCGACGGTGACGCACCTCGACGGCATCGTCTTCGCCCGCTCGACCTTTGACAGCTCGGCGAACTACCGGAGCGCGATGATCGCCGGCCGCGCGACCGTGGTGCCCACCGAACTCCGCGCCGAGGCACTGTGGCAGGTCAGCGACCACCTCATGCCCGGCCGCCGAGACGAGGTACGCGAGATGGCCGCCAAGGAGGTCAGGCAGACCCAGGTGCTGCAGGTCCCGCTCGAGCACGCGAGCGTCAAGATCCGCTTCGCCGGCGTCGGCGAGGACCCCGCGGACGGCGAGGACCACGGCGTCTGGGCAGGCGTCCTGCCGGTCGCGCTGCGCGCGGGCGCGCCGATCGCGGGGGACATCTCGGGGGACGCGCCGGTCGACGCATCGGTCGTCGAGCTGGCGGCGCGCCTCGACGACGTCGCGGCCGACCGGGAGGCCCGGCTCGCCGCCGTCATGCGGCCGACGGTCGACGAGTCGGTCGCCTGAGGAAGCTGGGAGACCGGGCGGTTCCTGTGACGGCCCGCAGGGACTCGCCGGTCTTCCCCAGCCGGGATCAGGTTCGTGACCAATACGTTATCTTCCCGAGTCGCCGTTCCCGGCGGCGCGATCGCACAGCTGCGACCGCGCCCGCGCACCACCGCTCGACGGCTCGAGACCCGGAAGGAACCATGGGACGCCACGCCCTGCCCGCAGCAGCCGACGATCGTCACCCCACGCCGCCCGCGCTTCCGACCTCCCGTGCCCGCGGTCGACGATCGGCATCCGGTCCCGTCGCAGCCCGTTCCACCTACGTCGAACACACGAAGCCCGCCAGGGTCGTCGCACTCCGGCAGTCGTCCTCGGTGCGGCCGGTCGCCGCGGCTCAGCCGGCCGGCGCCGCGTTCGTGTCCCGCTCCGGCGCGCTCCGAGCCGAACGTGCGCTCGATCCCCGGCACGTCCGTCGAGCGGCGAACGCCAAACGCGCCGCGATCCTGCTCGCGCCGGCGCTCGCGTTCACCTCGGCGCTGACCCTGTCGATGCCGGCGCACGCCGCGCCGCCGGACGTCCCCGCGGCGCAGACGGTGTCCGCCGCCGAGCCGCTCCAGAACTACACCGTGGCGCACGACGTCCAGGTGCCGATCACCACGACCGACGGCATGAGCGCGACGACCACGACCGTCGTCTCGTACCCGACGCTCGTGACGCGCTTCGGCGTGACGACGGCGCAGGCGCAGGCCGCGCTGTCCACGGCGCTCTCGGCCGGCGGCGACCGTGCGACGATCCTGTCGACGGCACTGCAGTACCTCGGCGACCCGTACGTCGAGGGCGGGGCGAGCCACTCGGGCATCGACTGCTCCGGATTGACGATGGTGGCGTACCAGGCGGTCGGAATCCAGCTGGCGCACTACGTCCCGACCCAGGACGCGGCCGCGACGACGATCCCGGAGTCCGAGGCGAAGCCCGGCGACATGGTCGTGTACGACAACGAGGACCACGTCGGCCTGTACCTCGGCGAGGGTCTCGTGCTGCAGGCGCCGCACCCCGGCGAGGTCGTCGACATCGTCCCGATGTACGCCGCCGCGCACCACTTCGCCCGCCTGTTGCCCGCCGGTTCCTGACCGGACGCCGGCCCGTGCCACGCGTCCCGTAAGCTGGAGTGATGGCCGCCGACACCCGAACCCCGTTCGAAGAGCAGCGCTCTGCTCGCCCGCAGGTGCGCCCGCGCACCGAGGGCTGGACCCAGGCCACCGACGGCGAAGGCCGTCCGCTCCTGCAGTTCGCGTCGCCCAAGCGCGGCAAGCCGCCGGAGCACCTCGCCGACCTGTCGGTGGAGGAACGCGAAGCCAAGGTGGTCGAGCTCGGGTTGCCGAAGTTCCGCGCCAAGCAGCTGTCGACGCACTACTTCACGCACTACTCGTCCGACCCGTCGACGATGACCGACCTGCCCGCCGCCCAGCGCGAGCAGCTCGTCGCCGGCATGCTCCCGCCGCTGCTGACCGAGACCCGGCGTCTCGCGACGGACAAGGGCGACACGATCAAGTTCCTCTGGAAGCTGCACGACGGCGCGCTCGTCGAGTCGGTGCTCATGCGGTACCCGGGCCGCATCACGCTCTGCGTGTCGTCGCAGGCCGGCTGTGGGATGAACTGCCCGTTCTGTGCCACGGGGCAACAGGGCCTGACGCGCAACATGTCCACCGCCGAGATCATCGAGCAGATCGTGCGCGCGAACGCCGCCATCGCCGCGGGTGAGCTCGGAGGAGACCCGCGCAAGGGCGGCAAGGACCGCGTCGACGCCGAACGCGTGACGAACATCGTGTTCATGGGCATGGGGGAGCCGCTCGCGAACTACAAGCGGGTGATGGACGCCGTCCGGACGATGGTGGCGCCACAGCCGCACGGCCTCGGCATGAGCGCCCGCGGCATCACCGTGTCGACCGTCGGGCTCGTCCCCGCGATCAACAAGCTCGCCGACGAGAACATCCCGATCACGTTCGCGCTGTCCCTGCACGCGCCGGACGACGAGCTCCGCGACGAGCTCATCCCGGTCAACTCGCGGTGGAAGGCCGACGAGGCGATCGATGCCGCCCACAACTACTACGTCAAGACCGGTCGACGGGTCTCGATCGAGTACGCGCTCATCAAGGACATGAACGACCACGCCTGGCGAGCCGACCTGCTCGCCGAGAAGCTCAACAAGCGCGGGAAGGGATGGGTGCACGTCAATCCGATCCCGCTCAACCCGACGCCCGGATCGGTGTGGACCTCGTCGGAGGTCCACGTGCAGGACGAGTTCGTCCGCCGCCTCAACGCGGCCGGCATCCCGACAACCCTCCGGGACACCCGTGGCAAGGAGATCGACGGAGCCTGCGGGCAGCTCGCCGCCGCCGAGTAGTCGGCCGTTCCACCTCGAGGGGCACAGTGCGTTCGCGCACTGTGCCCCTCGTCGTTCCGGGGCTTCCCTCGTCGTTCGGGGGACTCCGCCTCCGCGGACGATGCGCGTCCGGGGCCAGACTGGCCGCCACTTCTGCGCACTCGGGCCGATCGCGGCGCCTGGCCCGAGGCGGCGGACGCGCGACACGCCCGGGGGGAACGACGGTTGGCGGGGCCCCCAGGGCGTGTGTAAAGTAATCACTCGTTGCCGCTGAGGCGGAGAACGGAACGGCCGAGACGGACACCAGGGTGCAAGCCCCGGAAGTCGCAGTCCGGACGGGTTCCCGCTCTGGCAACCACACCCCCGCAGAAGTCGAAGCGATTCGGCATGCTCGGGGAACAAGAACGAATGCCTCTCTGGCGGAACCTCATTCGGGGTCGAGCGGGGAGTGCGTCTGGTCCTTGAGAACTCAACAGCGTGCACATTGTCAATGCCAATTTATTGACCCCGTTGCCTTCACTTGTGGAGGTACGGAGACAATTCCTTTTGGATTGAAG
>JASCOI010000004.1 GCA_029959665.1 Microbacteriaceae bacterium PS02333 | reverse complement strand
GCCCACGATCGAGGGAACAGAAAACGTCGGGTCGCGCCCGCCGCCCCGCCGTTTTCTGTTCCCTCGCCGGGCGGGGTGGGGGCCTTCGGGAGGGGCACGCGGGAGGATGGGGCGGTGAGCGCGTACCTCGGAGTGGACCTGGCGTGGGGACTCGGCACCGAACGTCGAGCCGCGAACGAGACGGGGCTCGCGGCGCTCGACGAGTACGGGAACGTCCTCGACGCCGGGTGGGCCCGTGGCGTGGACGCCGTGACCGAGTGGGTCGTCGAACACCTCGGCCCACGGACGCTCATCGGCGTGGACGCGTCGCTCGTCGTGACGAACCCGACGGGCATCCGCGAGGCCGAACGGCAGGTCGGACAGCGCTACGGCCGGTGGAAGGTCGCCGCGAACCCGACGAACCTGTCATCAGTGGCGAGCGCCGGCGCCCGGATGCTCGACCGGCTCACCGCGCTCGGCGTCGGGTACGTGTCGGACACCGCGGGGATGCACGCGCGCACCACGCCCGTGCTGTTCGAGTGCTACCCGTACACGACGCTCGTCGGGGTCGAGGAGCTCGGGTACGACGACGAACGCCCCCGGTACAAGCGCCTCGACACCAGGATCCCGCCCCCGACGGCCAGGGCCCGGCGGGCCGAGGCGTTCGACGACCTCGTGCGACGACTCCGCGAGACGCCGCTCGACCCACCGCTCGCCCTCGACTCGCACCCGCTGACGGCCGCGCTCGCCGACCCGTCCGTGCTGCACGGTCCGACGCACAAGCATCGGGAAGACCTGCTCGACGGCGTGCTGTGCGCTTGGACCGCCGCGTTCTGGGACCGGCACGGCGACCAACGGGTGCAGGTGCTGGGAGGCGACCCTCCCCACCGGCACGGCCCGGACGCCGCTGGCGCGTCGCCCGGGAACCGGCGGCGTGGGCCCAGCCTCCCGTCCGACCCGCTGGACGAGGCGGGCCGGAAGCCGGTGGTCGTGGCACCCGCCCGTGAGTCGCAACGGCGCCCGCGGCTAGGGTTGGAGTCGTGAGCACGACGACCGAACCGCTGCGCATCGGGCTCGTCTCGCTGCACACCTCCCCCGGCGACGAACCGGGTTCCGGCGAGGTCGGCGGCATGAACGTCGTCGTCCGGCACCAGGCGGAGGCCCTGGCCGACCGCGGCCACCACGTCGACATCATCACCCGCCGCTCGGCACCCGCGCAGCCGGACTCGGTCTCGCTCGTGCCCGGCGTCTGCCTGCGGTTCCTGTCCGCCGGGCCGGCCGAATCCGTGCCGAAGGGCGAGCACGACGCGTTCATCGAACCGTTCCGGCACGGACTCGGAGCCCTCGGGCCGTTCGACGTGTTGCACTCGCACCACTGGTTCTCCGGCGCGGCCGCACTGCCCGTCGCCCGAGACCGCGGCATCCCGCACGTGCAGTCCTTCCACTCCATCGCCGCCGACTCCGCAACCCCGCTGTCCGAGGGTGAACGCCCCGAGTCAGCCGGACGCATGGCCGGCGAGGCGATGCTGGCGCGCGACTCCGACGCGGTCGTCGTCGTCAGCGAGTCCGAGGCCGAGACCGTCCGCACCCGACTCGGCGGCGATCCCGCCCGCCTGTGGATCGTGCCGCCGGGCGTCGACGGCTCGGTGTTCCGACCGGCTGCCGCCGGCGCCCGCCGCGCCGACGTCCCGTACGTGGTCGCCGCGGCGCGCGTCCAGCCGCTCAAGGGACTGGACCTGGCCATCGAGGCGATCGCGGGCATCAGCCAGGAGGCCCGCCCCACCCTCGTCATCGCCGGGGACTCCTCGAGCGAAGCGGGCGACTACCTCGCCGAACTGCGTCGGCTCGCGGCCGCGCACGGCATCGCCGACCGCGTCACCTTCATCGGACCGCAGTCACGGGCCGACCTTGCCTTCCTGTTCCGTGGCGCGGCAGCCGTGCTGGTCCCGTCGCACTCCGAGACGTACGGCCTCGTCGCGCTCGAGGGATCCGCGTCCGGCGTGCCCGTCGTGGCCGCCGCCGCGGGTGGGCTCCGCGAGGCCGTGCTCGACGGGGAGACCGGCGTCGTGCTGGAGTCCCGTGCGCCAGAGGTCTGGGCCGCGGAGATCGAGCGCATCCTGACCGAGCCGTCGTACGCCGCCGAGCTGTCGGCAGCGGGACGCGAACACGCGGAGCACCTGAGCTGGGAACGTTCGGCCGCCGGGCTCGAGCAGGTCTACCGGCGGGTCCTCGGTCGATCGTGACCGCACCGGACCTCGACGGCTTCTGGACTGCGCTCGACGCAGTGCCGGTGACGGACGACGCCGAGGCGCTCTACGACGTCCGCAATGCGGAGGGGCGACTGCGCCGGGCGAACCTGTCGCGGTACCTGTCCGACGTCGGCGCCGGCGCGGACACGTTGCTCGTCGCCGAGGCCCCCGGGTGGCGTGGCATGACGAACACCGGGGTGCCGTTCACGAGCGTCCGCGAACTCGGTCCGTCGTACCTAATGCCGCCCGAGCCGACCGCGCCGTGGGAGGCATCGTCGCGGGTCGTGCACGCAGCACTCCAGGGCTGGAGCGGACCGCTCCCCGCCGCGTGGGCGATCTTCCCGCACCATCCGTTCGTCGCACCCGACCGGCTGACGAACCGCACGCCGCGTCCGGCCGAGGTCCGCGACGGGGCGCCCGTCGCGCTCGCGCTCATCGAGGCGCTCGGGGCGTCGCGGGTGATCGCCGTCGGGCGGAAGGCCCAGGGGGCGCTCGCGCTCGCCGGCATCGAGGCGATCGCGGTCCGGCACCCGGCGCAGGGCGGTGCGACGCAGTTCACGGAGCAGCTCGCGGCGCTGAACCGCTGACGGCCGTCCCGCCCGCCTTCGCCGCGAGACGCCGCCGAACCCGCGCGACGCCGCCGAAATCGACGGCGTCTCGGCGTGTTCGGGGTGTCTCGGGGCCGGCGGGACGTCAGGCGGACTGGACCTCGACGCCCTTCGCGGCGAGGGCGTCCGCCACGTGGGCGGGGAGCCGCGTCGTCGCGTACACGGTCGTGAGCGCAGGGAGCTCGAGCAGGTCATCCCAGTTCTGCGGGTCGTAGCGGTCGTCGGAGCCGTCCCACCCGGGGTGCACGTCCTGCAGGATCTCGAGGTCCGGGTCGAACGTGACCTCGGTGACGAGGGACAGGTGCGACGGGAGCAGGTCGACGTCGTCGTAGTACTCGCGGGCACGGTCGTCTTGCCCCTCGACGTCGAGGTCCTCCTCGGTCTCGTCAGCGGACTCCCCGTCGTACGACTCGATGACGTCGAGGTCGTAGCAGAGCACGTCGAGCACGAGCAGCTTCGTGTTGAAGTCGGCGAACTCGACGGGTTCCTCGGTGGTGTTCGACTCCTCGTACATGGTGCGCAGCGTATCCGTGCGGTCCGCCGACTGCCCAGTTTCGAGCAGGACACGTTCGTGTTGCGATCGGCGGGGAGAACCCTGTGAAGCCGGACAGGATGCTGTCCCCCGGAAGAGGGTGGTGCATGACCACCACGAACACCGAGGCCCCGAAGCAGGAGCAGCCTGAGCTCCGTCGGGTCATCGGCCCCAAACTCCTGCTGTTGTTCATCGTCGGGGACATCCTCGGCACGGGCGTCTACGCCCTCACCGGTCAGGTCGCGGCGGAGGTCGGCGGAGCAGCGTGGCTCCCCTTCCTCATCGCGTTCGCCGTCGCCCTGCTCACCGCGTTCTCGTACCTGGAACTCGTGACGAAGTACCCGCAGACCGCGGGAGCCGCCCTGTACGTGCACAAGGCGTTCGGCATCCACTTCGTCACGTTCATCGTCACCTTCATCGTGATGTGCTCGGGGATCACCTCGGCGTCGACGGCATCCCGCGCGTTCGCGGCGAACCTCGGCGCCGGCTTCGGGCTCGAACTGCCGAACGTGGTCGTGATGCTCATCGGCATGGGCTTCATGCTCCTGGTGATGGCGGTCAACTTCCGCGGTGTCAGCGAGAGCGTGAAGACGAACGTCGTGCTGACGCTCGTCGAGCTCAGCGGTCTCGTCATGGTGATCATGATCGGGTTCTGGGCCATCGCCGGGGGCAACGCGGACTTCTCGCGCGTGGTCATGTTCGACACCCCCGAGGACAAGGGCCTGCTGCTGTCGGTGTCGACCGCGACGTCGTTGGCCTTCTTCGCCATGGTCGGGTTCGAGGACTCCGTGAACATGGCCGAGGAGACGAAGGACCCGTCCCGGATCTTCCCGAAGGTGATGTTGACGGGCCTCGGGATCACCGCCGTGATCTACGTGCTCGTGTCGATCTGCGCCGTCGCGGTCGTGCCGATCGGGCAGCTCGCCGGCAACGAGACGCCGCTCGTCACCGTCGTCCAGACCGCCGCGCCGGACTTCCCGATCGCGGACCTGCTGCCCTTCATCTCGATGTTCGCCGTCGCCAACACCGCCCTGATCAACATGATGATGGCGTCCCGGTTGCTGTACGGCATGAGCAAGCAGGGCGTCCTGCCCGGCTTCCTGTCGAAGGTCTCCCCGACCCGTCGCACCCCGTCCACCGCGATCGTCTTCACGACGCTCATCTCGCTGGCACTGATCGGCTGGGTCTCGCTCAGCCCGGACTCCCCCATCGTCGTCGTGCTCGGCGGCACCACGTCCCTGTTGCTGCTCTCGGTGTTCGCCGTCGTGAACCTGTCCGTGCTGGTACTCCGCCGCGACAAGGTCGGGCACAAGCACTTCCGAGCCGGCGTCGTGATCCCGGTCATCGGTGTCGTCACGTGCCTGTGGCTCGTCCTGCCGTTCTCGTCCGGACGTGACATCGAGCAGTACCAGATCGCCGGTGCCCTGCTGGCGCTCGGGATCCTGCTGTGGATCGTGACGTGGTTCACGCACGGCAGGAAGCAGGCCGACAAGGCACCGACGGGCCTCGTCACGGAGCCGACGAGCGTGGTCCGCGACGGAGCGCAGGGCGGCTCGCACGAGGGAGACCACCGGAACTGACCCGAACTGGGGCGGGGACGGGGGCGGCGCTTCCCAGGTCGCCCTCGTACCCTCGTTCAGGCACCCGGACGAGAGGACCCCCGCATGCACCGCGTCGGCATCACCCTGGCGTCCGTGTTCGGTGCGGGGATCGTCGCCGTCGGGATCGGTGTCGTCGTGCTCGTGGTCATCGCGGTGAACTCCCTGTCCGGCATCGGTGGCTCGTCGTCCACGCCGCGAGCCGTGACCTGCCCGGCCGCCGCCACGAAGACCGTCGGCGGCATCGCGGTGCCCGAGGGACCGGTCGCCGGCTACTGCCAGGACCGGCTCGTCAACGCCGCGTCCGTGATCGAGGCCGCTCGCGCACTCGGCATCGGCCCGCACACGCAGGCCGTCGGCGTGATGACCGCGATCGGCGAGTCCGGGCTGCAGAACCTGGACCACGGCGACGCCGTCGGGCCCGACAGCCGCGGACTGTTCCAGCAGCGGGACAACGGCGCGTGGGGCACGTACGAGCAGCGGATGGACCCCTACACCGCGGCGTCGATGTTCTACGCGAAGCTCGTGAAGGTCCCGGGCTGGAAGACGATGACGCCGACCCAGATGGCGCACGCGGTGCAGGTGAACGCCGACCCGGACCACTACGCGAAGTTCTGGCCGACGGCGAAGCAGGTCGTCGAGGGTCTGACGGGCGAGACCGTCCCCGACACGGCGCCGCAGGGCTGACCCAGGGCGCGGCACCGGGACCGCCGGCACCACCACCGCTGTCACGCGGCGGCCTCGGTCACCTCGTCCTCGTCGAGCTCCACGAACGCCGCGCCGCCGTCGTGCACCACGACCTGCCCGCGGACCCGGACCCGGTGTTCGTCGAGCGTGCACGCCATCGCGTCGACCCACTCCCAGTCGACCGGGTACAGGTGCAGGGCACCCGGCCGTTCCCAGGCCAGGACCACCTCGGCCGCGCCGACCTGTTCGACGATGTCCGCTACGAGGGCGCCGAAGTCCTCGACGTGGTCGTCCGGTTGGTACGGCAGGTCCCCGATGGGTATGACGAAACGGATCGGCACGGCATCGGCGCCGAGGAACAGCACCCAGCACTGTCGGCGGTGCGGGCGTTCGAGGAGCGCGACGACGAGGTCGACGACGTCGTCATCGGTACGGACTGCGGTTCGCTCGAGTCGGTCGAGCACGTCGGTGTCTGGCATGGCTCAACGGTCGCGGAACGAGCCCCGTGCAGGGCGACTGGATCGGACCCGGTGGAGGACCGAGCAGAACGACCCCCTGTGGAGGAACCGGTTCAGATCCCGTGCGAGATCGCGCTGTCCACCAGCAGCAGCGCCGCGAAGAACGCCGCGACGACCGCCGCCAAGCCGATCACCGCGATCGGCCACGCCAGCCGACGGCGCACCATCCGCAGCACCGAGAAGAGGATCGCGAGCACCAGGACCAGCGCGACCGCCACGGGCCCCGCGTAGACCACGACCCCGCCGAGCGTCTCGTCACACCGGTTCCCCGGTGCGGTGCACGAGTGGAACGCGAGCGAGAGGAACACGATCCCCCACCCCGCGACCACCGCAGCCGCCGTCGCGATGGTGAGGACGGCGATGGTGGCGACCATGTCCGCAACGCGTCGCCCACCCGTCAACCGGTGCCGAGCCTCCAGTCCGGACGGGAGTCCGGGCGGAACCGCACCGGACTGCACGCGCGCAGCCATCACGACCGCTGACGCGACCCGCCGCGCGTGGACCACAGCGCGGCGGCGACCAGCAGCGGCTGGCCGAAGAGACGGGCGATGCGCTTCTCGTCGGAGTCGAGGCCGAAGCCGTCCCGACGGTTCACCCACTGCGCGATGTTCCCCGGGAACACCGCGACGAAGAAGAGCGCGACGACCGTCCCGACGAGTCGACGACGGCGCGAGGCCAGCACCAGCGCCGAACCGAGACCGATCTCCGCGACGCCGGATGCCAGGACGGTGGTGTCCTCGTCGATCGGCACGAACTCGGGGACCTGCGCGCGGAACTCCTGCCGAGCGAAGGTGAGGTGGGACGTGCCGGCGAACACCAGCGCGAGACCGAGCAGGACACGGACGAACGAACGCATGCACCCAGCATGCCCGTGTCGGTGGCCGGACGCCCGGTGGTGCCCCCTGAACCGGCGTCTCCCGGACACCCGCGAGCCCGGGTACGGTCAGCACATGGCTGCACGCACCCGCGATCAGGAGCCACCAGCCGCACCCGCCTTCGTCGCCGTGGTCCTCGGCCTCGTCACCGCCTACCTCGGCGTCGTCATCCCCGCCGAGTCGATGGTCCGTCACGTGGTGCTGTGCGCCGTGTTCGGCATCGTGGCGGTCCTCAGCGGGTGGCGGGCGATCGCCATCGCCGGCAGGCGGATCGGCCCACGCGTCTGGGCGTGGGTCGGCATCGTGATCGGTGGCGCCGGCCTCGTCTCCCTGGTCTGGCAGATGCTGGCCATCGCCACCAACGGCGCCGTCCCGCCGCCACCCTGGGCTCCGTACCTGGCCGGCTGACGGCCTGGAGGCTCGTGGCGGGCCCGCCAGGAGCCTCCCGTCCGCCGTCCGCGCACCGTGACCGCCCCCGGCGGGCCGGACGCGCAGTGCGCGCGCAGGAGCGCCGCAGGGTGCAGAGTGGCCAGGTGACAACGACGCCGCAGCCCTCGCTCTTCCGCCGCAAGCCGATCGACCAGATCGACGACGAAGCAGGGGGCGAGGACGGCCTGAAACGCCACCTCGGCCTCTGGCAGCTCACCGCCATCGGCATCGGCGGCATCATCGGCGCCGGCATCTTCACCCTCGCCGGCACCGTCGCGCACGGCATCGCGGGTCCGGCGGTGCTCATCTCGTTCCTCGTCGCGGGGGTCGCGAGCGCCGCCGCGGCGCTGTCGTACGCGGAGTTCGCGGGGATGATCCCGAAGGCCGGCAGCGCCTACACCTACGGGTACGCCGTCCTCGGCGAGATCGTCGGGTGGTTCATCGGCTGGGACCTGCTGCTCGAGTACACCGCGATCGTGGCGGTGGTCGCGATCGGCATCTCCGGCTACGTCGGGTTCCTGGTCGGACAGTTCGGCATCGACCTGCCCGCGTGGATGCTCGGCGCACCGGGCACCGGGGACGGCCACGTGATCGACGTGTTCGCGATCATCCTCTGCCTGCTCACCGCGTTCGTGCTGACCCGCGGCATCCGGAGCGCCGCCCGGTTCGAGTTCGTCGCCGTCGGCATCAAGGTCCTGCTCGTGGTGCTCATCGTCGTGCTCGGCGTGTTCCACATCAACAGCGCCAACTACTCGCCCTACTTCCCGTTCGGCTTCGGCGGCGTGATGACCGGCGCCGCGACGGTGTTCTTCGCGGTGTTCGGCTACGACGCGATGTCCACCGCCGCCGAGGAGTCGAAGGACGCCCGCAAGCACATGCCGAAGGCGATCCTGCTGTCCCTGGCGATCTCGATGGTGCTCTACGTCCTCGCGACCCTGGTGCTCACCGGCATGCAGAAGTACACGGACATCGACCCCGCTTCCGGGTTCTCGTCGGCGTTCGCGTCCGTCGGGCTCGGCGGCGTGGCGAACATCATCGCCATCGGCGCGATCGTCGGCATCGTGACGGTGCTCGTGACGTTCATGCTCGGCGCCTCTCGTGTGTGGTTCTCGATGAGCCGCGACGGCCTGATGCCGAAGTGGTTCTCGAAGACCGACCCGAAGCGCCACGTGCCCACCCGCGTCACCTGGATCCTCGGCATTGCGTCAGCGGTCCTCGCCGGGGTGCTGCCGATCGGTGTCGTCGCCGAGCTGACGAACATCGGCATCCTGCTCGCCTTCGTCGTGGTCTGCACCGCCGTCGTCGTGCTCCGCTACACCCAGCCGGACCTGCCGCGGCAGTTCAAGCTGCCGCTGATGCCGATCGTCCCGATCATCGGCGTCATCGCGTCGCTGTGGCTCGTCACGTTCCTGCAGTGGGAGACCTGGGTGCGGTTCGCGGTGTGGTTCGCGATCGGGCTGGGGGTGTACTTCGGCTACAGCCGTAAGCACAGCAAGCTCGCGCAGTCCGGCGCCTCGGGAACTCGGTAGTCCAGTTGACCGAGGCGATCATTGATATCGGAAAGGATCTTGACCGGCCCTCCGCCCTTCCCCTACATTGACTGCATGGACACCGGGGGGGCCGAACGGCCGGGCATTTCCAGGCGGGGCGCTTTGAACGTCATCGGAGCAGCTGCGGGACTCGCTGTTCTCGGTTCTCCACTGCTGACGAGTTCACCCGCACTTGCGGTCGGCGCCTGGGGCGGGTATTCGAACGGCGCAATCCCCATGACCGCCCTCTCGCCGATCCCCTGGAATTCGGGGTTGTATCTCCGCGGCGACGCCGTTCAGGCACTCATGTCGCTGAACGAGGCGTTCAAGAAGAGCTTCGGACGAAACCTCCCGGTCAACAGCGCCTACCGCGACCTGGCTCAGCAGGAGTACTGGGTGAAGTACTGGGCCGACCGGGGTCAACCGGGCAACGCAGCGGCGGCTGGCACCTCCAATCACGGCTGGGCGCTCGCGATGGACATCGGCGTCGCGATCACCGATTGGTCCAATCCGTACTACCTGTGGATGAAGTCCAATGCCGGTAAGTACTCATGGGTTCACCCGTCATGGGCTGAACCGGGGGGAGCGCACCCCGAAGCCTGGCATTGGGAGTACGTCGGCAATTACGTTCCCACCAAACCCCCGGAATCAGAAGAGGAAGACGACATGGCAAATGTGATCACTGTTTCAGTGCCGGACGGCAGCACAGGCCAGGTCTGGTGGTCCGTGAACCTGGAAGACAACACGAAGGCGCGCATCTGGAACGGTACCCAGTTGACGTTCCGCCGGAACATCGGTATTGCGGAGTACGTGAACCAGCCACCACAGACACTGCAGGGTTACAAGGACATCTCGACGACCTGACACCCGCACATTCGACAACAGGAATGCCCCCGTCGCTCGAACTCGAGCGGCGGGGGCTCCTCATGCGCGTGGACGGCAGGAGACCGCGCTCCGCGCGAGCTCGGCGCGCCGCGGAGCTCTTGAGCGGTAGCTCCCGGCAGCCGTCGCGGTCAGGCCGGTCAGCGTCGGTGCTTCCCGGCCGCTGCCGTCGGATCGGCGAGCGGGTGGTTCCGGAACCACCGGAGCAGCTCGCGCGCTCGGCTCTGGTCGGCGCTCGAGTCCCCCGCGCCGAGGAACGAGCTGAACCCCTCCGGCAACGCTGACGACTCGTCGCGGTCGAACGCCATGGTCCACTCCGGGAAACGCCGCGTGTGGATCGACTCCTCGACGAGCAGGGAGACGTCGTGGTGCCGATCGTCCTCGAGGATCCGCCGGTACGTCGCCATCACGGCGTCGTACGGCCCCTCGAGGAGTTGCATGAACCGACCGGCGCGGTAGACCAGGAGGCCGGAGAGACCGTCGCCGGTGTTCCGCTCCCGCGCGTAGGACAGGACCGCCTCCAGCTCGTCGTCGTCGAAGCGCTCGCGAGCAGAGCTCATGTAGACCAGTGAATGCAGCATCGTGCGTCCGAGCATGCCCTGCCGACGCCGCCACTGACAGCCCCTGTCCGGGTGGCTGTGCGCCATCGGCTCCGACCGCGGGGGTCAGTGGTTGCTGGCACGATGGACCCGTGCCAGCCGCCCCGATGATCGACGCCGTCGACGTCATCCGATTCGTCGGGCCCCAGACCTTCGGTCGCGCGCGGGACATCGTCCGCCGCGGGCTCGTCGACGACGCCACCTGGCACGACGACGGCACGATCACCGGGATCGTGGCCGGCTCCGCCGACGAACCGTACGAGGTCCACGTCGACACGACCGCCGCACGCGGCGATTTCGTCCGCCCCGTCCGGTCCCGCTGCACGTGCCCGATCGGCGGCGAGTGCAAGCACGTCGCCGCCGCGCTCCTCACCATCAACGCCCGTGCCGTGGCCGCGCACGCCGGCCCACGACCGGAAGAACCGGCTCCGCCGGCCCCGGACTGGAGGCACGAGGTCGCCCGCCTCGCCGGCGACACACCGCCACCGGTCACGTCCACCGCCTCGACCCCACTGGGTCTGCAGTTCGAGCTCCGCGACGCGGTGCCCGCCCGCATGGCTGCGCGTGCGCGATCGGCTGGGCGAGCGCTGCCGACGGCGTCCCGGTCGGTCCGGCTCGGCGTCCGCCCCGTGACCCGCAGCGACGCCGGCAACTGGGTGCGTGGGCAGCTCACCTGGGGGACGCTCCCCTACTCGGTGAACCGGCTCGGCCTCGGCGCCGAACAACACGCGTGGTTCCTGCAGTTCGCCGCCCTGCACCGTGCGGGAGCCCTCGCCGGGCTCCCCGGGGAGAGCGACTGGATCCACCTCGACGACTTCCAGAGCCCGCTCCTCTGGCCACTGCTACGACAGGCCCCGTCGCTCGGCGTCGCGTTCGTGACCGGGAAGCGAGAGGGGGGCGCCACGCTCGGCACCGAAGCCCGCGTCCTGCTCGACGTCGCTCGCTCGGACACCGGTCTCGTGATCGGCGCCAGCGCCGTGCTCGACGGCAGGCCCGTGGTGGACGGCGCCGCCCGCCTCATCGGCGACCACGGGCTCTACGTGTTCCGCGAGTCGCCGGAGTTCCGCGTCGAACTCGCCCCCACGCCGGAGCCCGTACCCGAGGACCAGCGGCGCATGCTCGTCGAGGGCACCCGGATCCAGGTCCCCGCGGCCGAGGTCTCCGAGTTCCTGGCGGACTGGTCACCACGACTCCGTGGCGCACTCGGGCTGGTCAGCTCGGACGGCTCGATCGAGCTCCCCGAGCGGACTCCCCCGGAACTCGTCCTCACCGTCACGTTCGAACCGGCCCGCGCACCGCGGACCGACGACGTCGCACACCTGCAGTGGCGCTGGCACGTCGACGGCCGGAAGGACCCGGTGTCGATGCACGGGCCGCTGCCGGACCTGACCGGTGTCCGCGCCGCCGACGACGCGGCGGAGTCGCTGGACTGGTTCGTCGACGGCACGGTCGAGGGCGCAGACGTCGCGGTGCTCGCGAACGAGCTCCTCCCCGCGCTCCCCGAGCACGGCGTGCGGGTCGTCGTGCAGGGCGAGCGCCTCGACTACGAACGCCTGACCGGCAAGCCGAACATCCGCGTCACGACGATGCCGTCGGACAAGCACGACTGGTTCGACCTCGGGATCATCGTCAGCGTGAAGGGCAAGGAGATCCCGTTCACGCCGCTCCTGACCGCGCTCGCGAGCAGGCAGCGGCGGCTCAAGCTCGTCGACAACTCGTACCTGTCGCTCGCGGACCCGGCGTTCGACCGGCTGAAGGAGCTCATCGACGAAGCCCGGGACCAGAACGAGTGGGAACCGTCGCAGCCGATGACGGTCACGCCCCTGCAGGCCGGGCTGTGGTCCGAGTTCGACCAGCTCGCCGACGAGACCGACCACGACGAACGGTGGACGGCCATGGCGTCGCGGCTCCTCGACGCGTCTCCCCCCGGTGACGTCGCCGTGCCGGACACCGTCCACGCCGATCTGCGGCCGTACCAGCTGTCCGGGTACGCCTGGCTGTCGTTCCTCGTGTCGAACGGCATCGGCGGGGTGCTCGCCGACGACATGGGACTCGGCAAGACCCTGCAGGCGCTCGCGATGATCGCCGCACGCAGGGGTACCGAGCCCGACGCCCCACCGTTCCTCGTCGTCGCACCGACCTCGGTCGTCGGGAACTGGGCGGCGGAGGCAGCACGGTTCGTCCCGTCACTGCGGGTCGCCACGATCGAGACGACCTCGTTGAAGGACCCCGCACTCGTCGCCAGGACCGCGGCGGCGTCGGACGTCGTCGTGACCTCCTACGCGCTGCTCCGCCTCGACGCCCGGGCTTACACGGACCTGCCCTGGTCGGCGCTGCTCCTCGACGAGGCGCAGTTCGTGAAGAACCCGCAGTCGCAGACGCACCGGGCTGCCGCCGAGCTGCAGGCCCCCGTGAAGATCGCGATCACCGGCACCCCGCTCGAGAACGGGCTGACCGACCTGTGGGCACTGTTCTCGATCGTCGCGCCCGGGCTGCTGTCGTCGTGGACGCGGTTCGGCGACGACTACGTGAAGCCCCTCGCCTCCCCCGACCTCCGTGGGGCCGCGCGTCAGGAGCTCACCGCACGCCTGCGCCGTCGGATCCGTCCGCTCATGCTGCGGCGGACGAAGGAGAGCGTTGCCGCCGACCTGCCACCCAAGCAGGAACAGGTCGTCCGGGTCACGCTCGACCCGGCGCACCGGGACGTCTACGAACGCACGCTCAACCGGGAGCGCCTCAAGGTGCTCGACCTCATCGACGACCTCGACCGCAACCGGATGATCGTGTTCCGGTCCCTCACACTGCTCCGGATGCTCGCGCTCTCCCCCGCGCTGGTGTCCGGGGAGTCCGAGGACATCCCGTCCGCCAAGCTCGAGCTGCTGCTCGACGAACTGGAGCAGCTCGCGGCAGAGGGCCGTCGGGCACTCGTGTTCAGCCAGTTCACGTCGTTCCTCCGCATGGTGTCCACGGCCCTCGACGACCGCGGCATCGGGTACGAGTACCTCGACGGCTCGACGCGGGCCCGCACGAAGGTGATCGACCGCTTCCGGAACGGCACCGCCCCGGCGTTCCTCATCTCGCTCAAGGCCGGCGGCTTCGGGCTGACCCTCACCGAGGCGGACACCGTCTTCGTCCTCGACCCGTGGTGGAACCCCGCTGCCGAGTCACAGGCCGTCGACCGGACCCACCGCATCGGGCAGACCCGGTCGGTGAACGTCAACCGCCTCATCGCCGAGGACACCATCGAGGAGAAGGTCCTCGCACTCGCGGCCCGCAAGGCCCAGCTCTTCGCCACGATGATCGACGACGACGCCCTGTTCGCCGACGACCTGACCGCCGAGGACATCCGCTCGCTCCTCACCTGATCGGACGTGGCACGGTCAGCCGAGTGACGCGGTCCACTCAGCCGTGGTGACCACGTCGGCCTGGCGCGGGAAGACCTTCTCGAGCAGCACCCGGTGCACCTCCGGATCGGAGTCGACGCACGCGTCCGACAGCACCGTCAGCCCGAAGTCGAGGTCGGCCGCCTGCCGCACCGTCGACAGCACGACGCCGCTCGTGGCGATGCCGCAGAGCACCAGGTCCCGGACGTCGAGGCCGCGCAGGAGCACCTCGAGGTCGGAACCCGCGAACGCACTCACGCGCAACTTCGTCACCACGATGTCGTCGCCGCCGACCCCGAACGCCGGGTGGATCTCGGTCGCACCGGGAGCTTGGTTCGCGGAACGGGACGTCATGCCCCCGAACATCTTGTTCGACGCCGCAACCTCTGGCGCACCGGGTCGGAACGCGACGCGGACGAACAGCACCGGGATCTTCCGCTCCCGCGCCGCCGACACCGCGGCGGTCGCGGCGGCGAGTCCCTCGTCGGTGCCGAGACGCTCGACGATGCCGTTCTGGTAGTCCATGACGAGGAGTGCGCTGCTCACTCCACCGACGCTACCTCCCGAGTCCGTCGATGCGGCCGACCTCGTCGTCGGTGAGCCCGACGCGGGCGCCGGCAGCGTTCGAGGCGATGCGCTCCGGCTGGGACGACTTCGGGATGACGACGAAGCCGTGTGCCACGTGCCAGGCCACGATGACCTGCGCCGTGTCGACGTCGTGCGCCTCGGCGATGGAGACCAGCGTCGGGTCCTGCAGGTTGCTCGCCTTGAAGGGGCTGTACCCCTCGAGCACCACGCCGCGATCGCGCAGCCCGTCGGCCACGGTCCGGTCGAACTCGGCCGGGCTCCACTTGATCTGGTTCACCGCCGGGGTGACACCCGTCGCCTCGGTGAGCTCGTCGATCTGGGCGAGCGAGTAGTTGCTCACTCCGACGGCCTTCGTCAGGCCGTCCTGTTGCGCCTGCACGACCTGCTCCCAGACGTCCGGTCGCGCCTCGCCGTTCGGCGGCCAGTGCACGAGCCAGAGGTCGAGGTGGTCGAGTCCGAGCTGGTCGAGGCTCTCCTCGACCGTCGCGCGGACACGGTCGGCGTTGTCCGGCGGGAGCTTCGTCGTGACGAAGACGTCGTCGCGGGCGAGCCCGGAGGCCGCGACGGCCTTCCCCACACCACGCTGGTTGCTGTAGCCGGTCGCCGTGTCGATGTGCCGGTAGCCGGCCTCGAGTGCTGCGTGTACCGCGGCGGGAGCGTCGGCGTCGGCGATCTGCCAGGTCCCGAAGCCGAGGAGCGGCATCGCTCCGCCGGTCACCGGTACGGACGGTTCTGCGAAATCGGTCATGCCAACGTGTCTACGCGGCGATGTCGGACGCTGCCACCAGGATCGAGGGACACCCCGCCGAGCACCACCTGGAGCACCACCCACCATGCCGTCACGTCGACGCCGCAGGACCCGCCTGACCCTGACCTCCGCACTGATCGTCCTCGGCATCGCCGTCGTCGGGTACGCCCTCCACACCACGGACGTCCGGCCGACCGAGGCAGACGCGGCACCCACGGCCACCGCGTCCGTCGGCGCGAGCCCGGTCGGCGAACCGACGAACTCGCCGACCGCAGCGAGCGCGCCGGAGCCGAGCCGAGCCTCCAGTCCGGCCGACGTGGCGCGTGCGCGCGCCCTGCTGGCGGCCCTCCCCGTCAAGGGGAAGGCTCCGGCGACGGGCTACGACCGCACGGCGGACTTCGGCACCGCCTGGCTCGACGTCGACCACAACGGGTGCGACACCCGGAACGACGTCCTCGCACGCGACCTGACCGCCATCACCAAGCGCGGCCCGTGCACGGTCACGAGCGGCGAACTCGTCTCCCCGTACACGGGCGGGACGATCGACTTCGTGCGTGGCGACGCCACCTCGACCGAGGTCCAGATCGACCACGTCGTCGCCCTCGAGAACGCGTGGACCACCGGCGCCCAGCAGCTGCCGCAGGCCGAGCGAGAAGCCCTGGCGAACGACCCGGAGAACCTCTACGCGGTCGACCAGCACTCGAACGCGCAAAAGCGCTCCGGCGACGCCGCCACCTGGTTGCCGGCGAACACCGCGTTCCGCTGCACCTACGTGGAGCACCAGATCACGGTGAAGACGACGTACCGGCTGTGGGTCGTCCCCGCGGAGCGCGACGCCATGTCCCGCGTGCTCGAACGGTGCTGACTTCAAGACGACAGGTGTAGCGTAAGTCTGAGCCGATGCACACGCATCCACTTCATCGTCGAAGACCGCAGGAGGCCTCCCCCATGTCCGAACGTTTCACCGACCGCGTCGTCCTCATCACCGGCGGCGGCTCCGGCCTCGGCCGCGCGACCGCCGTCCGCCTGGCATCCGAGGGCGCGAAGCTCTCCCTCGTCGACGTCTCCGAGCAGGGCCTCGAGGCGACCAAGGCCGCCGTGCTCGACGCGACCCCCGACGCCGAGGTCCTCACCACCGTCGCCGACGTCTCCGACGAAGCCCAGGTCGAGGCGTACGTCGCCGCGACCACCGAGCGCTTCGGCCGCATCGACGGCTTCTTCAACAACGCCGGCATCGAGGGCAAGCAGAACCCCACCGAGTCCTTCACCGCAGCCGAGTTCGACAAGGTCGTGTCGATCAACCTCCGCGGCGTCTTCCTCGGTCTCGAGAAGGTCCTCGCCGTGATGCGCGAACAGGGCTCCGGCAAGGTCGTCAACACCGCCAGCGTCGGCGGCATCCGCGGCGTCGGCAACCAGTCCGGCTACGCTGCCGCCAAGCACGGCGTCGTCGGACTCACCCGCAACTCCGCGGTCGAGTACGGGCAGTACGGGATCAGCATCAACGCGATCGCACCTGGTGCCATCTGGACGCCGATGGTCGAGAACTCGATGAAGCAGATCGACCCGGAGAACCCGCGCAAGGCCGCCGAGGAGTTCATCCAGGTCAACCCCACCAAGCGGTACGGCGAGGCCCCGGAGATCGCCGCGGTGGTCGCGTTCCTGCTCTCGGACGACGCCAGCTACGTCAACGCCGCGATCGTCCCGATCGACGGCGGACAGTCCGCCAAGTACTGAACCCGGGCGGCGCCTGGAGGCTCGCCCCGACTCAGCCACGAGTGGCACGATGCTGACATGGCTGAGCAACTCACCGTCCCGCAGGCGTTCGCGCTGCTCCAGATCGAAGCCGACGGCAAGCGCGCCGTCGACGGCCAACGCCTCGACACCGGTCTCGCGGGCGCGGTCCTGGCGGACCTCGCGCTCCGCGGGGCGGTGTCGCTCGAGGGCAAGGAGGTCCGTGTCGTGGACGGCGCCGCCACCGGTGACCCGGTCCTGGACGGGGTCATGGGCACGATCGCGGCTGCGGGTTCCTCCCGCAAGGCGAAGTGGTGGGTGGCGAAGCTCGGCAAACGGCAGCTCCGCGACGACGTCCTCTCCGGCCTGGTGACGCAGGGACTGCTCTCGACCGAACAGCGGTACACCCTCGGGATCTTCGCCTCGACTGCGTACCCCGAACGCGACGGCGCACCGGAGGCCTTGGTCCGTTCGGCGATCGCGGACGTCCTCGCCGAACGCACTCCTCCCACTCCGTTCACCGCCGCGCTCATCGCGTTGCTCGACGCCACCGGCACGATCCGCAAGCAGTTCGGCAAGGTCGACAAGGCCCTCGTGCAGGACATCGCCGCCGGCAGCTGGGCGTCCCCCGCGGTCAAGGCCGTCCTCCAGCAGATCCAGACCGCGGCGATGGCGGGGATCATCGCGGCGTCTGCGGCGACCTCGGCCTCCACGTCCTGACGCGTGTTCACCAAGTGCTGCGGCGATCCGGTGCCGGGAACCCGCGTCTCGAGGACCGGATCGGTCACGGCCGGATCCGCGGCTCCGCAGCTCCGGCATCCTCGGATGTCGGCGAGCTCGACGAGCTGAGCGCGGACCGGAGCCGCGGTTCGACCAAGGACGCCGAGCCGGTCGGCCCGAGGATGCCGGTGAACACCCGGATCGCCTCGTCGCGATCCGGTCCGACGCCGGCCGCGACCGCCTCGGACATCGTCGAGGTCAGGTCCTCGAGCGCTCGGACGCACGCGAACCGCACCATCCGCCGCTCGTCCACGACCATCGGCCCGTACCCGGCACGGAACGCGTCGAGCTGCTCGGGGGTGGCGGGATCGAACAGCACGCTGAACTCGACCAGGTGCAGATCGATCTCGCGCGGGCCGACGACGGCTTCGTCCCAGTCGACCAGGACCAGCCCGCCGTCCTCCTCGACGAGCACGTTGCCGAGGTGCGGGTCTCCGTGGCACGGAACCGCCTCGCCGGGCGCTCCCGGCACGAGCGTGGTGCCCTCGAGCAGCAGGTCGATGCGGGCACGCGCCTGCCGCCACAGGTCGAGCACCGGATCCGTGCCCGACGCAGCTGCTGCGTCGAGCGCGCGGATCTCGGCCACGTAGCGGCGGCGACGCCGGCGGATGCCGCGGCGAACGCCCTGTCGGCGAGCCGGCAGCGGGAACGCATGTGCGTGCACGTCCGCGAGCAGCGCGCCGTACGCTCCCCATGCCTCCAGGTCGAGGCCTACCGTCGCCGCGTCCTGGCCGTCCGACCACCGCGAGAGTGCGAGCCTGCCGCCGGCGCGACGGCTGCGGCGGCGGCCGCCCTCCGTGGGGCGTGACAGTGGGGTGCTCTCGAGTCCCGCCGCCGCCATCGAGGTGACCAACCGGGTGCCGGTGCGGGTCGGACGCGTCGTCCACTTCGCGGCCCAGGCGACGCCGGCGTCGTCGACCACGCGCCAGACGACCGCGGAGGTGTCGGTGCCGCCGGTGACCTCCTCGACGTCGACGGCGTGCACGCCGAAGTCCGCTGCCACCCACCGCCGGGCATCGTCGACGCTCGGACGGGGTCGAGCCGAGGTCACCGCAGGCCGCTCCGGGACAGGCCCTCGACGAAGTAGCGCTGGAAGGCGAGGAAGAGCGCGACGATCGGCAGGATCATCAGCAGGTTGACCGCCATGATCGCGCCGTAGTCCGACGTGTACTGCCCCTGCAACGTGCCGACGATGCCGATCGGCACGGTGAACAGGTCCTGGTTCCCGGACAGCGCGACGAGTGGCCACCCGAACGCGTTCCACTCCCCCATGAACGTCAGCAGCACGAGGACGGCCAGCAGCGGGCGGCACAGCGGGAGCACCACCGACACGAACGCGCGGAAGCGCCCGGCGCCGTCGAGCTGCGCGGCCTCGATGAGTTCGTCGGGCACGGCCAGGAAGAACTGCCGCGCTAAGAACACCCCGAAGATCGCTGCGGCCTCCGGGAGGATGACCGCCCACAGCCCGCCGTAGAGGTGCAGGCCGATCGAGATGAAGAACTGCGGCACGATGATCGCCTGCGGCGGGATCATCAGCGTCGACAGCAGCACCAGGAACAGCGCGTTGCGCCCACGGAACCGGAGCTTCGCGAACGCGTACCCGGCGAGCAGGTTGCACACGACGGTGATGACCGTGACGACGACCGCGACGACGAGCGAGTTCCCGAACCACCGCCAGACCGGGAACTCCTGGAACGGTCGCACGAAGTTCTGGAACGTGAGGTGGGCCGGCCAGAGCTGCAGCCCGGGCGCGTAGAGGTCGGCGCGCGTCGAGAACGCCGTGAGCAGCATCCAGTACAGCGGGAACGCCATGACCACGGTGACGATCACGGCGACGGTGAGCCGCAGCCAGAGCAGGCGACCGCGACGCTTCCGCGGCGCGGCGGCTGCGCCGGTGTCCCAGGTGGAGGAGGTCATCAGTCGGCCTGGTCCCGTCCGGCGTTGAAGCGCCACTGCAGCCCCGTGATCAGCAGGGTCACGAGGTAGATCACGATGCCGACGGCCGCGCCGTAGCCGAGGAGCTGCGGCCCGTGTTCGTCGAACGCCACCCGGTAGGCGTACGAAACGATCGTCGTCGTGCCGTACCCGGGGCCACCACGGGTCATCGCCCACACGGTGTCGAACACCTGGAACGAGTAGATGAGGTTCATCACGAGCAGGAAGAACGTCGACGGTCCGAGCAGCGGGAAGGTGATCAGCCGGAAGCGCTGCCACCCGCTCGCCCCGTCGGTCGTCGCCGCTTCCTGAACAGCCGGGTCGACGCCCTGCAGTCCGGCGAGGTAGATGAGCATGTCGAAGCCGATGCGCTGCCACAGCGTCATCAGGATCACCGCGGTCATCGCCCAGCCGCCACTGGACTGCCACTGCACCTGCGGCAGCCCCAGCACGTGCAGGAACTTGTCGATGAAGCCGTTGTTCTGGTCGAACATCCACGCGCCGAGCACCCCCGTGGCGACGCCGGACACGACGAGCGGCAGGAAGATGATCGTCCGGAAGAGCGCCCGCCCCGGCAGCACGCCGTTCAGCAGGACCGCGACGCCGAGGCCGATCGCCATGCCCACCGGCACGGTGAAGAGCGTGAAGACGCCGGTGTTCGCTGCCGACTGCCAGAACACCGGGTCGGCGAGCAGCTTGGCGTAGTTGCCGAGCCCGGCCCACTTCGAGCCGCCGAGCGAGTCGAGGTCCTGGAAGCTGATGACGAGCGCGTAGACCAGTGGCAACAGCGTGAAGACGACGATGAGCACGACGTTCGGCACCAGGAACGCGGTCGCCGCAGCCCCACTGGAGGCCCGGAACGGCCCGGCGGTCCGCCGCGGTCCGCGCCGCACGGCTCCACCCGCCGTGGCGCCTCCGATGCGCTCCGCCGCGCCCGTCACGCGGACACCGCCGCATCGACCGCGGCGTCGATCGCCCGCACGGCGGCATCGGTGCTCCGGCCGTGGAAGGCGAGTTCGAGCTGGTCCTGCAGGGCCGTGTTCACCGACGCGAACCCCGGGACCACGGTCTCACGCACCGCGGTCTCGGTGATCGTCGTCGCCTGCTGCGTGAAGACGTCCATCACGTCCGGTCGCACGGCGTAGTCCAGGTCGGTCGATGCCAGGCTCCGGAGCGTCGGCAGCTCGTTGGCCCGCTGGCAGAAGTCGCGCATCTGGTCCTCCTCCACCAGGAACTTCAGGAAGGCGGCCGCGAGCTCGGGGTTCGCGGTGTCGCGGGTCGCGACGATCGCGTTGCCGCCGAGGTCGGACGCCGCTGCCCGGTCACGCGGCATGTAGGTCGTCGCCCACTCGCCGCCCTGGTACCCGTTCGCGGTGTCCGCGAGTTCCGGCACCAGGAAGTCACCGATGAACGTCATCGCGACCGTCTGGTTCAGGAAGAAGTTGTCCGAGTAGACCGTCGTCTTGATGGTGTTGTTCGCCGGGACCCAGCGCTCGTCGAAGAACCGCTGCGTGAACGCCATCGCCTTCCGGCCGGGGTCACCGTCGACCGCCGAGTGCTTCAGCGACGGCGTCAGGAGCGATCCACCCGCCTGGTAGAGGAAGCTCGCCCACCGGTAGGCGCCCGCTGCCGTCCAGTCGTACGCGAACGGGTACTTGTCGTCGGGCAGCGTCTTCCGCAGCTTCGTGCTCACCGCCGCGAACTCGTCCCAGGTCCACGCGTCCTCGAGCCGGTCGGGCACCGCGCCGATGCCCGCCTCGTCGAGTGCTGTGCGACTGAACGCGATCGCCGACGTGTCGGTCTGGTGCGGCACGCCGTAGGTGCGTCCCTCGAACCGGACGGCGTCGTACAGCGCCGGCAGGAAGGCCTCCGACTCCGTCGCGCTCAGGTACGGCGTCATGTCGAGCAGCACCCCGTGCGAGGTGTACTTACCGATGCTGGTGTAGTCGACACGGAACACATCCGGCGCCGTCCGCGAGAGGATGCCGCGATCAATGCCCGAGAAGAACCCGTCGTACGGCAGGGTCTGCAGCTCAACCGTGGCCTTCGGGTGCCGCGCCTCGAACGCCTTCTTGACCCGGGCGAACCCGGTGTTCTCGCCGTCGCTGCCGCCCCAGAACGCGAACCGCAGTGTGCCCTCGACCTCGCCGATGTCGGCCTTCGACCCCGCTGCGGCACTGCTCGGCGCCGGGCCGTTGTTCGCGACGCACCCGCTCAGCGCCGTCGCGGCGGCGACTCCGAACGCGCCAGCGAGCAGCGATCGGCGGGTCAACTGCGATGGTGGCACGGAACTCCTCGGACGACGTCGGCACTGGAACTGGGCATTGGATCGGACTGTATGCCCCGGCTCCGACACCGGTGTCCGGAGTGCGCATCCAGGCCCGTGGACATCGCGCGTGGGACCATGGCCGTCCACCACTCGGAGGAGCACGATGAGCAACGACCAGTCGAGCGGCTCGGCATTCGGACGCGGAGTCGAGAACACCGCGTCGACCGCAGCGACCGAGCTCCGGCGGCGCATGGCGTCGTCGGCGGCCGGGTTCCTCGGCAGTGCGGCCTGGGTCCCGTGGAAGTCAGCGGATGACCCGGACGGCGGGAGCATCGCCCACGTGATGATCCGCGACCTGCCCTTCGTGCCGGTGTTCACCGACCCAGCTGAGCTCGCCGCGGGTCTTCCGGACGCCGAGGCACGCCCGGTCCGGATGGCCGAGCTCGTGACCGCGGTGCCCGACGAGTTCGGCATCGTGATCGACCCGACCAGCAGCGACGCGGCGAACTTCCTGCACGCAGACGCCCTCGCCGCCATCCGCGCCGAGCTCCGTGGCGCGGCCGCCCTCGACGACGAGGCGGACGAAGGCTGACCCGACGTCCCGGTCGAGGGACGTTTCCGGTCGACGGACGTTTCCGGTCGGCCCGATGACGAATCCGGTTCCCGAACCGCGGGTTTTGCGAACCAGATCCGTCAGAGTTGGTTCTGCATCGCTGATCCACCGGCCAGGTTCTTCGGGCCGGAGCATGACCACCGTCTGCGTCTTCTTCCCGGGGCGCATGCCTGCACGCAACGGCGGACTGACGCGCACGGCGCTCGGTACGAGCCGTGTTGCGGTTTCCGGTTTGGCCGATCCGGTTCTCAGAAGCCGGCGATCTGAACCGGATCGGCCAATTCTCAAGTGCTTGCGAGCGCCTGCGCCGCTTGAGCCCACCAATAGCCGAGGACGGCCCCGGCGGGCGCCGCGAGCAGCGCGAGCGCGACCGCTCGACGCATGAACCGCCGTTGGCGCGCGGCTTGGGCGATCTCACGCTCGAGTCGCTCGAAGCGCTGCACGTGCCGGAGGGTGTCGTTGATGACGACCGCCTCCACGTGCCACGTACCGCGTTCCTCGGCGAGCATCGCCAGGTACCGGACCGCTTCATCGGAGTGGATGCGCGCCTGCGAGTTGATGTGGCGGCCGACTTCGTTCGGACGGAGCACCGGTATCGGCGGCGGCGTGTGCCCGAACTTCAGGCGGGCCGACTCGACCACGATCAGCGGCTGCACCCGGACCGGACCACCGGCGACGGCCGAGAGCAACTGACTCGCCCTGGAGCCCTCCTTCAGTGACTTCTGGACGTGCGGCAGCTTCCGGCCGTTGATCGAGAGCGAGTGACCGCCGACCCACACATGATGATCGGCGTGGTTCTTCGTGTTGATCGAGAACACCCCGGTCGGACCGACGACGACGTGGTCGATGTCACCGTCACCCGTGCCGATCGGAACCGCGTGCAGGACCGTGTACTCCGGTCCGAGCATCTCGAGCTGTGCCGCGACCTGCCGCTCACCCTGCGCGCCCTTGAACCAGGACTCCGCCTCGGGTCGGAGCGGGCGGTGCCCCCAGAGTCGCGCCCAACCCGACCTTGCCGGTCCGTCGGCCTGGATCGCGAGGCACTGCTGCATGACCGCGTACCCGGGCTTCCGAGCACGAAGCGTCAGTGGCGCCGCTCCACGCGGGCGGGTCGCTTCCAGATCGACTGCCACGTCAATCGGTCGTTCCGGCAAGCCCGGCCATCAGGAGCACGAAGAAAGCGACGGGAATGCCGCAGAGCACGATCGCCGTGATCGCCTGACCCCGGCCACGGTTGCCGCGGCTCGGCGCACGACGGAGACCGACGATCCCGAAGACGAGACCGAGGACAGCCATGGGCGCGGCGAGCCACCACGTGAGCGCGAGACTGAAGGAGGTGCCGGCTCCGATGATCCCGAGCACCATACCTGCCACGGCGATCCCGTTCGTCGGGAGCGGCGCAACGGCGACCAGCGGGACGAACCCCCATGGCGTCTGGTGCATGGGCAGGCCGTTGATCGACGCAACGCCGGGGCCGGGAATCGGGAACGCAATCGGCTGCGCCGACGGAACAGGCCGAGCACTGAAGTCCCCGCGTGGCACCGAAGCGTCCGCCAACGGTTCGGGTGACGGCAGGTCCCAGCCGTCGGCGGGGATTCGATCGTTCCCGTTCACTGTTCTGCCTACAGCACGTGGTGCGCGATGAGCTTGCCGAGATAGGTGATGTCGAACCTGCCCTTGAACTCGAGCTTCACCTTGCCGAGTCCGCTGAACCAGAGCTCGAGTTCGGCATCGAGGTCGAACGTGCCCGCAGTCTCCACGGAGAACGCCTGGATCTTGCTGTACGGCAGCGAGGTGAAATCGCGCTTCTTCCCGGTCATGCCCTGCACGTTCACCGCGATGACGCGCTTGTCCGTGAAGACGACGAAATCACGGATGGTCTTCGCGGCCACGAGGATCTGTTCACCGTCGAGCAGCAGCGCCGAAACCTGGGGCGCGATCTCCGCGGGATCGCACTGCGCGAGCTTGAAGACGGAGCCGTTACTGAAATCGATCACCCCTCAAGATTAGGAGCGACGGCGACGGTGGACACGCCCCCGTCTGGGCGTCAGCGCGGGGCGACCAGCTCGATGAAGCGGGACAGCAGGGACAGGCCGGGGATCGAGGGCGGTAGGGCCGTCGTCAGCGCGGGCGAATGCACGAGGTACGCCGCCCACTTCGCACGCGAGAGCGCCACGTTCAGGCGGTTCGGCATCAGCAGGAAGTCGAGCCCCCGTGGGATGTCGGCCGCGCTCGACGCAGCGAGCGACACGATCGACACGACGGCTTCCCGCCCCTGGAACATGTCGACCGTCCCGACCTGCGTGCCCGTGAGCCCAGCTCGGTCGAGCTCGTGGCGGATCACTGCGCCCTGCGCGTTGTAGGGCGCGACGACGATGACGTCCTCGTCGGACAGGGTCCGGACGGTGTCGCCGTCAGTCCACGACCGGCCGACGACGTCCTTCGCCAGGGACACGACGCGTGCAGCTTCCTCGAGCGACGACGTGGTGTTGCCCGCGTGTACGACCGGCACCGGGTGCACACCGGCGTCGATGCCGTCGAGGTACCGCCCCGTCGCCATCGACGTGAGCTGCCCGTTGTAGGACAGCCCCGACACGGCCGACGTCAGCGCCGGCTCCATCCGCCGGGTCCGAGCGAGGAAGTACCCGAACTCGGCAGGCAGCACGTGCTCGCCGTCCGCCAGCCACCCGAGTGCCGACTCGTCGACGGGCTCGGGGTGCGATCCCTGCGAGACCTGCGGCAGCTGCTGCGGATCACCGAGCAGGAGCAGCCGGGTCGCGGCGATCGAGGACGCGATCGTGGGGGCGAGCGAGAACTGTCCGGCTTCGTCGACGACGAGCAGGTCGAGTGAGCGCCGCGCGATCGTCGACTCGTTCGCGAACGTCCACGCGGTGCCGCCGACGACTCCCCCGGTGCCGCTCTGCTCGCACGACTCCAGGAACGCGGCGATCGCGGCACCGTTCTTCACGGGGGTCCACGCCGCCGCCTCGATCTCGTCGGCCTCGGCACCGGCCTTCGGCTGCTTCACGACGCGGTCGGCCGGCACGCCCGCTCGCACGACCGAGGACAGGAAGTTCTCGCTCGTCGCGTGCGACTGTCCGACGACGCCCACGCGCCAGCCGTGCTCACGGACGAGTCGCGCGACGACGTTCGACCCGACGTAGGTCTTGCCCGTTCCGGGAGGGCCCTGGATCGCCAGGTACGACCGGTCGAGCCCGAGCAGCGTCGAGACCACCGCGGTGACGGTGTCATCCCCGACGACGGGCGAGATCGCACCGCGCGGCGGCACCCGTCGGAGCAGATCGAACGCCGGGTCCGGCAGCATCTCCGGCAGGGCGTCGAGGACCTCGGCACCCCACTCGGCGATCGCCTCGGGCTGGGGCTTCGCGCGCGGCGGCGACGACGGTGCGAGCGCGACCGGGAACTCGTGGTGCGGCTCCCCACCGACGGGCAGGCGTTCGAGTACGACGACTTCTGTCGCTTCGCCGTTGTCGTGGACGTCCAGGATCACGGCGCGGTCCGTCGCTCCCTTCGACCCGGGGCCCGGTGAACCGACCGATGGCGGAGGCGGGTCGTCGTAGACGAGGTGGGGCGAGCCTCCAGGCCGGAGCCGACTGCCGGGCGCGAGCGTCCCCGACAACCGGAGTTCTCGGGACTGCGAGCGGGCACGCGGCAGCGTGTCCCAGTCGCGCTCCACGGACGCACGCTCGACGACGAGGACGTCGCGGGTGTCCGCCCACTCGTCGACCGGGTTGCGGAGCCGGTCGAAATGGTCCTGCCAGAAGGTCTTGGCCTCGCGGCGGTGGTAGTCGATCGCGGCCGCGGCGAGCGCCAGGGCGGTCTGGTCAGGGGTGCGGTCGAGCGCCTCGACGTGCTCGAGCTCGGACGCCAGGGCGACGTACACGGGGTTCGGTTCGCGCTCGACGGGGATCGACGGGAGGTCGAGTTCGGCCGGCGCGTCCGTGGACGGCGGCCGGAGCGACAGCAGCCAGTCGCGCAGGCGCAGGGTCGAGCGGCAGTCGTAGGCGTTGTAGTCCGCGACCTGGTCGAGCATCCGCTGGCCCTCGGCGGCGTCGCCAGTGCGGAGTTCCTCGATCGCGTCGACGTAGGCCGTGATGCTGTCCGCGGCGTTCGTCACGTCGCTCAGGCGCAGGTCCTCGCCCATGTACAGCGGCTCGAGCTTCTTGATCGAGTAGCTGTGGCTGCCGACGACGAGCGCCTTGCGGACGATCGGGTACAGGTCGACGAGCACGCCCGCGCGCAGCAGGTCGTCGACGGCTTCCTCGCCGACACCGTGCCGCGCGGCGAGGGACAGCAGGTGCGTCCGCTCGTAGGCGGCGTAGTGGTAGACGTGCATGCCGGGGTGCTCCCGCCGACGCTCCTCGATGAACGCGAGGAAGTCCACCAGGGCCTGTCGTTCGTCTCGGATCGTGTGCGCCCAGAATGCCGTGAACTCCGCGCGGTCGTCGACCAGGCCGAAGAGGTAGTCGAGTCCCCAGTGCACGCCGTCCTCGGTGTGGAGCGGGTCCCCCTCGAAGTCGAAGAACACGTCGCCCGCGTCCGGTACGGGGATCGCGTCGAGGGCTCTTGCGTCTACCAGCTCCCATGCCGGCTTCTTCGTCGCCGTCCGCTCCGACTCGACCTGGAGGCTCGCCTGACGGACCAGGCGACCTTGCGTCGTGCTCGACATGCCGGGCACCGGTGCGGTGCGGACCGCCAGGTCGTCGATCGTCAGCACCCCCTGCCGGATCAGCTTCGTCCGCTGGTCGAGGCGCATCCCGGCGACGAGGACCAGGTCGCGGTGCTGCTCCACCTGGGTCTGGCAGACGGAGCAGCGACCGCAGCTGCTGTACCGCGGATCGCCCCACCGCAGGGGTTCGTCCGCTGCGATCCGTTCGGCGATCACCCGTGTGAGCTCGGCGCGCTGCGTGCGGTACACCGGCGTGATGTCGGCGAGGTCGTGCGTGGTCGTGGTGCGGTCGCCGAGGACCAGGTGCACCTGCTCGCCCGTCGGGATGTCGTGCGCGCGCATCTGCTCGGCATAGGCGGCGAGCTGCAGGAGGGCGCTGATCTTGGCGTGCCGGGCGAGCTTCGTGTCGTACACCTCGTACTCGCCGCGGTCGTTGCGGATGATGAAGTCCGCGAAGCCGATGAAGCCCGCCTCGTCCGCGGTCGGAGGTCGGTGGAACGTCGGCTGGTAGAGGACGTCCGCACCCGTGCGCATGGTCTGCAGTGCCGCTTCGGCTGCTGCGCTGTACTCCGGCGGTGCCGGGCGGTCGAACTCCACGACGTCGTGGGTGGCCTTGAGGATCTCGAGGTAGTCGAGCTCGTGCTTGTCCCCGAGCTTCGCCGTCCGGTCGAGCATGTCGTCGTGTGCTTCGGGCAGGGGCTCCCCACGGCCGAGCTTGGCGTCGAGTCTGCGGAGGAACGCCCACTCGCACGACGCCCACGTGGTGAGGTCGCTCGGGCTGAGGAGCGCGTGGCCCTCGGGCGTGATCTGCATGGCTGCACCGTAACAGCGGCGCCCGACACCGGGACCGTGGCTGATATGCTGCCGGACGTACCACTTCGGGGGAAGGCGATTTCGTGGCAAAACTGGTGTTCGACAAGGGGGCCGTCGGTCACATCGCGGACAAGGTCAGCAAGAGCGGCGACGATCTGTCCGCGGTGACGCTGAGCGCACGAGCCGGGGGCGCGGACACCGGCAGTCCGACCGTCACAGCCGCGATCGAGGACGCGGTCCGGATCCAGTCGGCGATGGTGCAGTCGGTGGCGTCGTCCGCCGTTGCACTCGCTTCTGGCGTTCGAGCAACGGTCACGAGCTTCACCCGCGCCGACGAGGACCTCGCGAAGAAGGCGCGCGGATGAGCGTCGACCCGATGGCCGGCGACGTCGACTCGATCCGGCGGCTTGCCCAGGTACTCGAACAGCGGTCGATCTCCGTCGACACGGCTGGGGACTCGATCAGCTCGGCTTCGTCTTCGGCGACCAGCAGCGTGTGGGAAGCCGCCTCGCGGACGGCATTCACCTCCAAGGCTCAGGAGCTGCAGACGCAGGTCGGTCGGGTGTCGAGCCGGATCGAAAACGTCGCCGTCGCGCTGTCGGAGTACGCAGCGAAGCTCGACCAGATCCAGACGGACGCACGGACCGTCCGCGCCGCACAGCTCCGGAACGACCAGGACATCGCCTCCAACGCCCGCGCGCTCGATCGGTTGAACTCCGCGGACGACGAGGATTCGATGACGAAGGTCGTCACGGCATCGGCGCTCGGGGTTGCGTACCAGACTACGAAGCTCGCACTCGACCGGTCGTGGACGGACCTCGTCGCCCGCCGTCAGTCCGCCGATGCAGCCGTCGTCGCGAAGCTCCACGGCGACGCAGTCCTCGGCACGCCGCCTCCGTCGGCCGCGACGCTCAATGGCATGAGCGACACCGCGTTCCTCGCGTGGCTCGCGAGTCAACCGGCAGATGCGCTCCCCCGGATCGGACTCGACAAGGCCGTGGCCGATCGGCTCGGTCAGATTAAGGACCCGCAGGTCATCGCTGACTGGTGGAACTCGCTCGGTGGTGCGGACGGCAAGGGAACCTCGGCGAAGCACAGCGCCGTGCAGCAGGCCCTGATAAGCGGCATCCCGTCGTTGATCGGCAACCTCAACGGTGTCGCGTACTGGGCGCGAGACAAGGCGAATCGGACAACGCTCAAGACTGAGCTCCGGAGAGCAGGAGGTGCTGATGCGGCCGCTTACAGCAACATTGAAGCTGCTTTGAAGAAGTACGACGACGCGTCGCTGATCAGCTTGTATCCCGAGCACCCGCCCCTCGCCGCAGTCGCGATGGGTGACCTGGACACAGCGGAGAACGTGACCTATGTGGTCCCGGGCATGAACTCAGACACCCGGAACATGACCGTCGTGGAGCGGGCCGCCTACAACCTGCGCACGAAACAAGGCGACTGGGCGGACGACACGACGGCTGTCGTGGCCTGGATCAACTACGCGACCCCGACACCTACTACGGTGCTTCACGGAGACCTTGCTCGGACGGGCTCGGTCCGCCTGGCTGACGACCTCGCCGGGTTCAACGCCACCCGAGGTGACGGCAAGGGATCGCTCAACGTCGTCGCGCATTCCTACGGCAGTACGACGTCGTCCCTGACACTGGCCGATCACGACCTCGGTGTGGATTCCTTCGTGATGGCAGGCTCAGCGGGTATCGAGCGTCGGATCGCCGACGCGCAAGACATCCACGCGGGCGTGGTCTATGCGGCGCAAGCGCCGCGAGTGCTGCCCTTCATCGGCGGTAAGGGCGATCAGTGGTCCTCGATCGGGCAGGCATTCAGCATGACCCGCACCGATCCAGCGGTCCCGTCCTTCGGCGCGACGTACCTCCCCACAGCAGGACAACCTGGCGACCCGCAGATGCACGGAGTCACGACACACGATCCCCTCATCCATGGCCCGCGCCATCCGGACGAGTACGGGTACTTTGACATGAACACCGAATCCCTCGACAACATCGCCCGTGCCACGACGAAGAGCTTCCCGAATTGACGATCAGACGCAGAGCCCTGCTGATTTCAGGAGCGATGACACTTGCCACAGCGCTGGCGGTGACCGGCTGCGCCCAGTCGCATGGAGATGGAGACGTGATGAACGCTGATGAAGCTCGTTCTGCGATGCAACGATTCGTGCGGGACACGATGTCTGAAGTCGGCGGTGAATGGACCAGCGTGGGCGGCGCTCCCTCTCCGGACAGCTGTGGTCTGGACAACGGAGACTCTGGTGTTTCGTTCTCCTGGAACCAGCAGACCTCAGGCGTCGCGGACCCGGAGAAGTTGGTCCGTCGGATCGAGAAGTACTGGGAAGCGCAGGGTCTCGCGAACTCGGAACGGCAGGGTCAGCGAGGGGATGGGCTCACCCTCTACACGGTGGTCGGAGAAGGCGACCCCGTTCGATCCATCTCGATCAACGCGAGCGAACACCGGACCTCGATCCAGGTGGAGTCCCTGTGCGGGACCGGAGATGTCTTGGACTACGTCGATCGTGACAACAACGGATAGGGCTGGTGCAGCGGTCTCGATGGAGAACGCCGCATGCTGGCGCATGGCGGGACCCAGGCATGCTCGATGTCACCAGGCACGATCTATTTGCCAACGGTGACACGTGCCCGAACTCGGACGGCTCCACGATGCGGTCCATCGGCTCTGCGGCGCTGATCCTGACGCTGGCCGTCACCGCGACGGCATGCACTTCGACTCCGGGAGATTCATTGAACGCGAAACAGGCTTCCGAACGGATGCAGAGCTTGGTACGCGACACTATGAAGGTCGCGGGCGGGGAGTGGACGAGTGCAAGCAATGGCCCCGCTCCCGATCCCTGTAGCACTCCCGCCGGTAAGGACGGGGTCACGTTCTCGTGGGATCAGACCGCTGCTGGAGTTGACGATCCTCAAGCGGTCATGGAGCGGGTGGATCAAGCCTGGCGCGATGGGGGGCTGAGGACCAACACGCGGAGCGTCAAGCGGGGAGACGGCAAGATCCTGCACCGAGTCGGCTCGACGGGGAAAGATGTCGACTCGATCCTGTTCGCGGCCACGACGAGTCGTGTGACGATCGAGGTCCAGTCACTCTGTGGTGAAGGCAAGGTCGACGACTTCACGTGAATTCGAATCCCTCGGCAGCACGACTCAAGCCACGACCGGAAACCTCCTGACCCGATGACTTCCTTCATCCGCGGCACAGCGACCGCCGCGCTCATCGTGGCGGTCGCATGCTCCATCGCCGCATGCTCCTCAACGAAGGGGCCACCGCCTGTGGACGCCGAACGGGCTTCCGAGCAGATGCAGTCGTTGGTGCGCGTCACGATGGAAGCCGCTGGAGGACATTGGACGAGCACGAGCAACGGTCCTGCAGCGGACCCCTGCACCACTCCGGAGGGTGACGAGGGAGTCTGGTTTTCGTGGGATCAGGACGCCGACGGCGTGAGCGATCCGAAGGCCGTGATGCTACGGGTCGACCGCGCGTGGCGGGACCATGGCCTCCCGACGACGACACAAAGCGTCAAGCGGGCAGACGGCGAGACATTGCACCGGGTCGACTCAATGGGGCATGAAGTCGACTCGATCCAGTTCAACGCCATCACGGACAGGATGTCCATCAACGTGCAGTCGCTTTGCGGTGCGGGCATCGTCGACGACTTCGTCAACGAGGGCGGTTGATTCCGGTGGTCGACACGCGAGCGAAGACTGACCTGGCGGGTCACGTCCGGGCCAGAGGCTGTGACACGAAGGCGACACTCACCCGGGCCTTGAGGATGCCGTTCACAGCCACCCTCATCACCGCCACCACACTGATCGCTGGCTGCTCAGCAACGGAAGCAGACACTGCTGACGTCGAACGAAATCGCCAGGCCGCAGCGACCGCACGCGAACTGGTGCTCGACGTTCCGGGTTCCGAGTGGCCTTCGGCTGCTCGCACTGCGATCCCGGCTCCGACCGAGTGCAGCCAGAGCGGAGACCCGCATGGTGGGGTGCAATTCCACTGGAACTCTCGCGGCACCCCTCCGCCCGATCCCGAGGCTTGGATCAACGCGGTCGCTGCCAAACTTCGGGAAGAGGCCTACTCGGTGTCCACCCGAAGCACGGACTTTGGCAGGTACGGCGTTCTTTACCAGGTACACACCAGGGACGAGGACCGCCCGGCGGTATCAGCGACCGCGAACCAGCAGACCTCTTCTCTCACCGTCGATTCGGTGTGCGCAGCCGGCGATCTCGCGGATCACGACCGGAACGACTTAGGAGTCGAGCATTGAGTCGTCGCTTCCGGGCCGTCATTGCAGTGCTTCTGATCGGAGCGATGGCCACTCTCGCCGGATGCGCTCAACCTGACGGTCGGGGGAACACCGTGGACGCAGATCAGGCACGCAGGCAGATGCGTGACTTCGTGCAGTCGACGATGGACCTGACAGGTCTTGACTGGGTCAGCGACGGTGGCTCACCGATCGCGTTCGAGTGCGGCACCAGCGAGGGCGGCGCCGGGGTTGCCTTCTCGTGGAACCAGCTCGCGTCAGGGGTTGAGCAGCCTGGCGAGCTCGTGAAGAAGGTCGGCGCCGAGTGGGAAGCCAGCGGCCTGTCGCTGTCTCATCGGGACGGCAAACGCAAGGACGGCCTCACGCTGTACACCGTTGCGGCCGAAGGCGACCCGGTTCGCACCATCTCGTTCAACGCCTCCGAACACCGAACATCGATCCAAGTCGAGTCGTCCTGTGGCACCGGGAACGTTGCCGACTACGAGCAATGACGTCATTTCGGGACCCTCGACTCGTGGTGAATGCATGATCCAGCGAAGATCGATGGTTGCCGCCTTAGGCGTCGCCGTCGCACTGACCATGACGATGTCGGGGTGCTCGGCACCTCCGCGAGGTGGGATCGCCGTGGACGAGAAGCAGAGCAGACAGGCCGCCGAGCAGGTGTTGCACCAGGTGTTCGAGGTCGACGGATCCGAGTGGCCAGAAGATGACCGCAACGCTGAGCCGGCGCACGCGGAGTGCACGGCCGATGACGATCCGCATGGTGGAAGACGGGACCATTGGAACGCCATGGGCTCAGCGCCGAGTGACCCGAAGGCGTACATCGAGTCCGTCGCGAACATGCTGCGCGAACACGATCGAACCGTCGCCGTGCGGTCAGCCGATGGCGGGAAGTACGGAACGCTGTATCAGGCGATTGCAGACGAGGACGGCAAGCCGATGGTTGCGGTGACTGCGAACCCTCGGACGTCAACCGTCACCGTCGAGTCGATGTGTGCGTCTGTTGCCGAACAGGGATGACGTCGTGGCGGCGATGTCTCGCACACGCAGCATCGGCCGATGGAACGTCGGCACCGCGGACCGCGAGACCTCACTGACCCATCGGCCGAGCCGGCTCATCGATCAAGCACTCCGTCCGCGTGACGAAGGTCCGGTTCTCCGGCGTGTACTTGATGGACCCACCGGCGTTCAGCGTGAGGACGAGCCACCTCTGCCCCTCGACGAAGTCGCCCACGCCGGCAGCCGACTGCTTCGCCCACGTCGCCGACACCTCGGCCTGAGCTCGGCCCTGGTCGACGGACGACGGCAGGGTGAAGGACTCGAAGTAGGTCGTGCACGGGTTCCCCGCGGGACTGGTTCCCGGACGGGGATGATGGGTTGCGTCACCGGGCGCCTTGACGTACGGAATGTCATCGTCCTCGAACCCCAAGTCGTGCGCGATGGCGTCGACCCGCTTCTGCAACGCGTACTGCGCGTCGTCCGGCCTGAACTCCGAGCCCGGATCGCCGTGGGCGAAGTAGCCGAGGCGTGCGCGCTCACGGAAGACCGCATCGTCGGTTGGCGCGAACCGGAAGACCGTGAGAGCCGGGGGCACGATCAGCACTCCCACGAGCGTCAGACAGACGATGTCAGTGACGAGCAACCACACAGATGACCGACGCCGACCGTGCCGGAGCATGAACCGGATCACGACACCCAACGCGATCACGGACGGCAGGGTTGCGAGGACCAGCGCAGCGTACTGGTAGCCCAGGTAGTCCCCGCTCCCATGGCTGACCGGCCGCAGCGCGAGCACGATCCAGATCCAGAGCTGCAGCGCCAGTCCGATGCCGGTGCCGACCGACGCCGCAGCGGCCCATCCGATCAGGCCGCGAGGGAGCTTCGACGTCACGGCAGCAGCCTGCCAGACGGAACGCGAGTGACTCCGACGCTCACTTGTCCCACGCCGACGTCGGCGGTAGCCCGCGTCGTGCACGCTCGGCGTTGAGGATCTCCTCCACGAGGTCCCGCTTCCCCGCTGTGTAGTCCCGCCCGTCGTCGGCGCCGACGAGCGCCCGCTTCATCGCCCCGTACCGCGCTCGAGCCTCGGGATCCCGGAGCAGTGCTTCGCGGAAGAGCCGCTGATTGCAGGTCTCCCACTCGTCCGCCGCGAACACGTGCAGGATGTGCGACCGTCGCTCCCCTGTCGAGCGGACGTAGACGCCGTGGTTCTTCGGGCCTCGACGGTGTTGCTCGTACCCGAGCGGTGCCACGAGGGACGACAGCACGAACGGGTTGACGCCTACGGCAGCACGAGCCGCGAGGTCGATGATCGGCTTCGCCACGAGCCCCCGGACCGCAGTGCTCCCGATGTGCTCGATCGCGGTGACGACCGGGCCCAGCACGGGAGCGAGCCGATCGGCCTCCGAACGGAACAACGCGCTCCACTCCGCTCGGTGCTCCACCAGCTCGACCATCACCCGCAGCCTATCGACGTGCACGGCGGCGCCGGAGGCTCCCCCCATCGAAGCCTCCGACACCGCCGAGAACACCGCCGAGAACACCGCCGAGGTCAGGCCGCTCGGACGCGGACCGCCTGCGAGCTCAGTGCGACGAGGTCGTCTACGCGGAGCCCGGGCCAGCCGTGCAGCAGCTCCCGCCAGTCACCCGGCAGCGCGGACGCGCCGTACAGCGCCCCAGCGAGTCCTCCGGCGATCGCTGCCACGGTGTCGGTGTCGTTGCCCGATCGGACCGCGGCGACGAGGGCGCTCTCGAGCGAGTCGCTCCGGAGCACCGCGGCGTACGCAGCGTGCAGGGCGGACACGACCCAGCCGTTCGTCGCGGTGAAGTCGACGGGCTGCCCGGCCTCGGCAGCGGACAGTCGCTCAGCCCACACCCGTCGGCGGTCCGTCGGCAGCTGGTCGAGTCCACGCCGAACGTCGAGGGACCCCGTCAGCACCGCGTGTCGGATGGCGACGCACCAGAGTACGCATGCATCGCCGGCATCGGCCTCGTAGTGGGTCAGGTCACTGACCGCCCGGGCAGCGTTGGCGAGCCGACGATCCGTGTCTTCCGCCGGGTCCAGGTACGCGAGCACCAACGGCGCCGTCCGCATCAGCGATCCGTTGCCAGCGGAACGACCGCTCTGGTCGTGGACCTGTCGGGCCGACGCCCGCGAGGCGGACGCGGTCCGAGCCTCCAGACCGGCCAAGACGCTGCGCGTCTGGATGCCGACGTCCGGCGCGGTCCGCGCCCAATCCGCCCAGGCCGCGACGAGCCCGTCGAGCGCAGAGTCGTCCGCGAACGAGCCGCCGCGAGCGGCGGTCCGCAGGATCGGGACGGCCATGCTCGTGTCGTCAGTCCACTCCCCCGGTGCCCAGTTGAACGCGCCACCGCCCTTCATGCGGATGGGCGTGGACTCCGGGGCGGGCGGCTGGAACTCGTAGCCGGCGCCGAGCGCGTCGCCCGCCGCGGATCCGAGGACTGCTCCGATGGCTCGGTCGGTGGTGTTCGTCATGGCCCCTCCAGTTTTACGCAGGTTCGCGTAAATCCAGCATGCACCTGTCGACAGGTTTGCGCAAGCATGCGTAAACTCGTGCCGTGACCGAGTACCGCGACGCGAACGGCAAGCGCCTGTCCGACTACCCGCGACCCTCCGTCGCGGTCGACACCGCTGTGCTCACCGTTCCGGTCGGCGGGGCGCTCTCGGTCGTGCAGGTCCGGGACCAGACGGACGGCGACTGGCGATTGCCGGGGACGTTCGTGCACGAGGGTGAGCGGCTCGCGGACGCGGTGCTCCGATCGCTTCGCGACAAAGCGAGCGTGACCGGGCTCGCGCCGCGGCAGTTGCACGTGTTCGACGAGCCCTCGCGGGACGACCGCGGGTGGGTGCTGTCCGTGGCGCACCTCGACGTCGTTCCTGCGGCGTCACTCGACCTCGGGGACGACGCGCGACTCGTGCCGATCGGCGAGGCGACGGGCATGGTGCACGGGCACGACGACATCCTCGGGTTCGCGGTCGATCGGCTCCGTGCCGATCACCGTGGGGCGCCGGACCCGCACGGGCTCCTGCCGTCGCCGTTCACCATGTCGGCGCTCCGGGCGCTGCACGAGGCCGTCCTCGGTGAGCGGCTGCTGCCGGACTCGTTCCGGCGGGCGATGGTGCCGTTGTTGACGGCGACGGACGCGAAGGCTGCGGAGGGTCCGGGGAAGCCGGCGACGTTGTACCGGCGGTAGGGCGGCCGCGCCGCCCTCCGGATCCGCCCGCGTCGCTCCGATTGCGTCCGTCGCAAGTTCGGCAACCGACCCGGCCGGGAGGCTCGCCTCACCCCCGGCAGGCACCGCACGACCCCGGCGGCTCACCGCAGGCGGCCACCCCCGTCGACGTGCAGCGTGGTCCCGGTGACGAACGTGTTGTCGATCGCCAGCAGGACCGCCGACACGACGTCGGCTGGAGCCCCGACACGGCCCACCGGGTTCGCTCCTGCCGTCTCCTCGAACATCTGCCGCTTGGCGTCGTCGCCCATGCCGTCCCACGCGCCGGAGTCGATGATCCCCGGAGAGACGGCCACCGCGCGCAGCGGAGCGAGCTCGACCGCGAGCGCCTCGACCAGGAACGACACCGCGCCGTTCGTCGTCGCCATCACCGCCAGTCCCGGCGCGGGCTTCCAGGCTGCGACACCCGAGAAGAGCACGAGGACGCCGCCGGGCCGCATCACCGGGGCGAGGTGCTTCGCGAGCAGGATCGGCCCGACGACCTTGGCTCCGAACGCGCCCTCCACAGCCTGGCGGTCGAGGTCGCCGACGGGGCCGTTGGCATGCGCCGCAGCGAGGGAGACGACCGCGTCGAACGGGCCCATCTCCGCGAGAGCGGCGATCGAAGCCTCGTCGCCGAGGTCGGCGTGCGCCACGTCGAGGTCCGGGAGATCCGCTGCAGCCCGTGCGGTGTCACGCGCGCCGATGAGCACGTCGTCACCGCGGGCCGTGAGCTCACTCGCGAGGGCACGCCCGATTCCGGACCCGCCGCCGATGATGAGGATGCGCTTGGTCATGTCGATTCCTTCCGTTCTGGTGTACAGCGTTTGCTGCACATGGACGAGAACCAGCCCTTCCTGCGCACCAGTCCCAAACATCGGTCGATGTTTGTTCTGGCTTCCATAGACTGCTTCTATGCCCAACCTCCGAGCGTTCGAGGTCTTCCTAGCGGTCGTCGACGCCGGGTCGATCTCCCGCGCCGCTCGGAAGCTGCACCTCACGCAGCCGGCCGTCTCACACCAGGTGTCGAGCCTGGAACGGGACCTGGGCGTCGCGGTGTTCGACCGAGGACGTCGTGGCGCGACCCTCACGCCCGCTGGTCGTGCGTTCGCTCCTCTCGCGCGTGATGCCCTCGACGCCGCACTCCGGGCGGAGAAAGCGGCACGTGGCGCAGCACCGATCCGACTCGTCGTGGCGCAGACCTTCACGGTGCCGTTCGTGGTGCCGGCACTCCGTGTCCTCGGTGGCGCGCTTCCCGAGCTCAGTGAGGGCTCGAGCGCACTCGAGATGGTGGACGAGGTCCGTCGTGGGACGCAGGACGTCGCGATCGTGCCCGGACCGGTGGATGCTCCCGACCTCGTCGTTCGGGAGGTCGGGACGGAGGAGATCGTCGTCATCGGCTCGCCCGACCCGGACGTGACCCTCGAGACCGTGGCGACCGGTCCGCTCATCGGGATCTCCGGCGACACGGGCTACGGGAGCTGGCTCGCCAGGCTGTTCGTCGAGCGCGGGCTCGTGCCCATCGTCACGACCCTCGTCGGCTCCCCCGCCGCCGCTGCTGCGCTTGCCTCGGCCGGGTTCGGGCTCGCAGTCGTGCCGGAGTCGACGCTGACGGGCGACGCGGAGCGGTCGCGGCTCCGACCGCGACTCCATCGCGACATCGTGGTGGTCGGGCGGTCGGAGGAGGCGGTTGGGCCGTTCGTGAGGGCGCTGACGTCCGCGCGATAGACGCGGTCTGGGCGCGGACTGGAGGACCGGGTTGATCCGGGCGGTCAGGTCCGGTCCGGTTCAACACGGCTGAATCGCGGGCCGTCGTAGTCACCGCGTGTCACGTGCGTGGTGAAGTCGGCAAGTGACCGAACCCAATGGCCGCGTTCCCCGTAGAGGGCCCGGCACACGACGACGGGCTCCTCGGTCTCGGTGTCGCGGGCGATGAACAGGACATCGTACTTGCCGCCCTTGAAGTGGCGGTAGCGGCCGGGGGTCACGTCGTTCGTCACCCTGCCGATCGTAGGGAGCCGCCCCGACCGGCCACTCAACTGAACCTTTACCTATCAACCAACGGCTTGCTAACGTGGTCGCATTCCTGCCTTGCATCAACTTCGACTCGAAGTGCAACGCTCGGGGCATCTGCGATCGCGTCACGCCGGAATTTTTCCGGAAACGCCTTGACCACGACGCACGTCCTCCCAGCAGGAGCGCCTGCCCCTACCCGTCAGGAGTCAACTGAACCTGCACCGGTCCCGGACGCGAGCCGTCTGGCCAGGGCATCGATTAGGCCTGGCCCAGCCGTCCGGTGCGCCGGACCGACACAGCTTCCAAGCTAGAGTTAGCACCCGTGGAGACGGGCGCGCGTAACGAAGAACACCCGTTACGGGAGCGGGTTCGGCCTGCCTTCGAGCTCGGCGATGGGCCGCCCGTGCGGATCGTGGATCTGTTCGCCGGGTGTGGCGGGCTGACGCTCGGGTTGGCGCAGGCTGCAGCGAAACGCGGGCGACGGGTCGAAATTCCGCTTGCAATCGACTTCGAAGCGCTGGCGATGCAGGTCTACCGAGAGAACTATCCGTTCGCCGAGCGCGTCGAGACTGCTCCCGTCGAGGACTTTTTCGACGGCGACTTGAGCGCACCCAGCACGTTTGTCGAGAGTCGAACGAAGGCGGACGTCGGCGAAGTGACCGTCCTCACTGGGGGGCCGCCATGCCAAGGGCACAGCAACCTCAACAATCACACTCGTCGGGTCGATATGAAGAACGCGTTATACCTGCGAATGGCGCGGGCAGCCGAGATCCTCGAGCCCGAGATCGTACTGATCGAGAACGTGCCCGCGGTGCTCCGTGATCGGCATGATGGCGAGGGCGTCGTGACGCGGGCAGAACGCCACCTGCGCGGACTTGGCTACAACGTGGCGCACGAGGTCGTCGCCGTCGAGACGATCGGTGCTGCGCAGACCCGCCGCCGGCACCTCATGCTGGCGACGCGCGCAAAGAGCATCGATCCTGAGACGATCTTCGACAGCCTTGCGCATGCCGAGGATCGTCACGACCTGCGTTGGGCGATCTACGACCTGCTTGGCGTTGATGATGGCACCCTCCGCGACCGCGCACCGCAAGCGAAAGCCGATAATCTCGCGCGCATGGAGTGGATGCTCCAGGAAAACGAATACGACCTGCCGAACGACCGCCGGCCGAAGTGTCACCAGAATGATACGCATTCTTACAAGTCGATGTACGGCCGCCTGAATTGGAATCAGCCGGCCCAAACCATCACGAGCGGCTTCGGCAGCATCGGTCAGGGCCGTTTCATGCACCCGGATCTGCCCCGAGCGCTCACGGCCCACGAGGCGGCTCGCATCCAGGGGTTCCCCGACTACTTCGATTTCTCAGGTTGCCCGACGCGCACCGCCCTTGCCACCATGATCGGGAACGCAGTACCCCCACAACTGGGGAGCGCCATCCTGCAGCGAGTACTGGAACTGTGCGAGGTTCCGGGCGAGGAAGCCTCGGAAGAGGCTTTGAGGCGTTCTCGGTCCGCATAGTTTTCTTCACCATTAGGGAGATACTGAAGAGCTGCTCACAGACGGAGGAGAGGAACGCCCAGTGGAATCGATCGCGGAGACGGATCGCGCTGTCCCGGAAGTGCCGGAACCCGGACTGCTCGTGAACGTGCGCGGCGAACGGTGGATCGTCACCGACGTTGTCGCACAGTCGTTGCCGAGGTCGAGCGCCGACGACGGCACCGCCGAGCTGCAGCACGCGGTGACGATGCAGTCTGTTGAGGAGGAGCGCTACGGCCTTGCGCTCACGGTTCTCTGGGAGCTTGAGCCCGGTCGCAGCGTGGTGCGCGAGCAGGGGCTGCCCGATACGATCCGCTCCGAGCAGTTCGACGAGCCGAGGACCTTCGCCGCGTACGTCGATGCGCTGCGCTGGGGCGCCCTTACGAGCGCCGACCCGCGCACGTTGCAGGCCCCGTTTCGTAGCTCCGTCTCCATTCAGGCTTATCAGCTCGAACCGCTCCGCCGCGCGATCGACTCCCCTCGCGCGAACATGCTCCTCGCCGACGACGTTGGCCTCGGCAAGACGATCGAGGCCGGTCTGGTCATACAAGAGCTGTTGCTGCGCCACCGAGCCCGTTCGGTAATCATCATCTGCCCCGCGGGTCTCGTCATCAAGTGGCAAGAGGAACTGAGCGACAAGTTCGGTCTGCAGTTCGAGATCGTCAATTCCGAGACGATGAAGACGTTCCGCCGCAAGTTCGGCGTGCACGCCAACCCTTTCCGCGTGTATCCGCGCGTGATCGTCTCCATGTCATGGCTTCCGCAACCACGCGCCGAGCGAATGCTCGAAGAGGTGTACTCGAGCATCAAGGATGCGAGAACGGCGACACAGCGCGCCTTCGACGTGCTCGTCGTCGACGAGGCGCATCACGCAGCGCCGGCGACGCCCAGCCGATCGGGCTCCGGCCGCCCCGGCTATGCGGTCGACAGCCAGCGCACAATCGCGGTGCGCCGTCTCGCCGAAGTCTGCGAGCATCGGCTCTTCCTGAGCGCGACTCCGCACAACGGCTATACCGAGTCGTTCACGGCGCTACTCGAGATGATCGACCCGCAGCGCTTCGCCCGTGGAGCGGATCTCGACGAGCGAGCACTGCGGCAGGTGGCGGTGCGTCGGTTGAAGCGGGATCTCCCCGACCTCGGGTTCCGGCTCCGGGAAGTGCGCGAGCTCCGCTTCGATCCTGCGGCGGACGAATCAGAGGCGTACGACCGGCTAATCGCGTTCACGCGGCGCCGTAACGCCGCGGTGAAGCAAGAGAAGAGCAAACAGGCCTCCGATCTGGCAACCCTCATCCTGAAGAAGCGCTTCTTTTCGTCGCCGGTAGCGTTCGCGTCGACGGCCGAGGGTCACCTGGCTTCACACGGGGACTGTGATGCCCGACTGCCCGAATACGACGATGTGCTCGGCGACGAATCCTCAGACGAGGAGGAGGGCCGCCTCGAGCAGCCCGAGCTCGACGCGCTCCGCGCGACAAAGCGGCTGCAATTGGCGCTCACGAGCGAGGACGAGGCGGATCTGCGCTCCCTCATCGCCTGGGGTAACCGCTACCAAGGCCGCCCCGATTCCAAGCTCTCCGCATTGCTCGAACTGATCCGCGGAGAGCTGCTCCTCCCTGATGGTGGGTGGGGCGACGAGCGCATCGTCGTCTTCACCGAGTACGTCAGCACGCTCGCGTGGCTGCGCGATGTGCTCGATTCCGAAGGTCTCGGCGGCGATCGGCTCGAAATCATCGACGGCTCGACCGATGCCGAGACTCGGGAGGACATCCGCGCCCGCTTCACTGCGTCGCCGGCCGAGGAGCCGGTTCGCATCCTGCTCGCGACGGACGCCGCGGGCGAAGGTATCGATCTGCAAAATTACTGCCACCGTCTGGTCAGTTTCGACGTCCCGTTCAATCCGAATCGGCTTGAGCAACGCATCGGTCGGATCGACCGGTTCGGCCAGCAGGAGACCCCCTTAATCTGGTATCCGCGAGCAACTACCACGAATTCGACGCCGTTCGCGCAGGACACCGACCTCCTCGCCCGCTTGGCGAGCAAGATCTCGAACTCTGAACACGACGGTGTTCCAGCGGCTGACATCATCGCTCCCAACCTGCAGCGCGAACTCGGGTTCGGCGCCGGTCGGATGCGCGCCGCAAAGCTTGGCCGTGGCGAGCAGGTGATCAACACCGCTCTGCAGGGCGAGCGAGATTTGGGTCGTGAGCTCACGCGACTCGCCGAACGCCTCGAGAACTCGCGAGACGGCATGCACCTGCACGAGGACAATCTCTTGAGAGTCATTGAGGAGGGACTCCGAATTTCGGGGCAACCGCAGTTGATCGAAATCGCCGATCCTCGGCAGGAGGCTCGCGTCTTCGAAGTGCCACGAAATCTTTCCCGTTCATGGCAGCAGACGCTGCAGCAGTCCGGACTGGAGATGCGACTGCACCGCGACATCCAGCGTCCCATCACCTTCGACGAGGGGCGCGCCCGTCAGCAGTCCGACGTCGTCTACGCCCACCTTGGGCATCCGCTCGTGCAGCGCGCGGCCCGCGAGCTCCGCGGCCAGGTATGGACGCGCACCGATCAGGTGCGCGGCATCAGCGCCGTCGTGGTCGACGGGCTCGACCAATCCTTCGCAGCTGGTGTGGCGAGGCTCGTGCTCGTCGGCGAGGGCGGCGTGCGCCTGCACGAGGAGGTCTTCCTTGCGGGCACGCGCCTCTACCGTCGCCAGGAGCTCGGCATCGAAAAGGCGGAGGACCTGCTGGTCACCGCCCTCGACGGCTTGCGCATCTCGCTGCCCGGCTCGGGCGCGCTCGATCGCATCGTGGAGCACTGGAACTCGGGTATGCCCTACGAAGAGGGCATACGCGCCCGCGTTGCAGGAGCCGTCGACCGACGCGCTGACAGACTGCGACGCGAGGTCGAGACAAATCTGGATGCCCGTCGCGAGTCTGACCTCGTGGCAGTCGATCAGATCTTTGACCGTTTCCGCGGCACGCTGCGGAGCACCCTCGACGCCGCCGAGGAGGCCAATCGTGCTGGCGACGAAATGCTGTTCCAGTTCCCCGATGAAAAGCGGCAGCGCGAGCAGGATCTCGCTCGCGTGCGCACTCGTCTCGCGATGCTCGACGAGGAGCAGCTCGCCGAGCGTGCCTCTATCGAACGCCGCTACCGCGATGTACAGGCTCACGTGTTTGTGGCTGCACTCGTGTTCGCCCTTACGCCCGGGGACATCGAGAAGCTGGAGGCCGCCGGTGGCCGTTAGGAAGCGGAAGCCGCAAGACGCTGAGTGGGAGTGGCTGTCGCTCGTCGACGCCGACGGCCCGTTCCTGTCGAAGGCGGCGCTCAAGTCGTTCTACCCGAGCGGACTGCCGAGGGCGCACGCCTCCGTCGACGACATCGGTTCGACGTTCGCCGACGAATTCGACCGCTGGTCGTCGGCATGGTCGGCCGAGCCAGAGGTCTACTCCGCCACTCGCGACCGCTGGGTGGAGGTCGTGCTTCGCACCCTGCTCGACTGGAACGACGGCCTCGAGCTCGCGCCCACGGGGCTCTCGGCGAAGTCGCCGGACGGCGCGGTGGTCATCGAGCCGTTCGCCGTTCTCTGCAGCGACAGCCCCGCCCCTGCTGCGCTCGTTTCGCTCGTGGATCGCACCGATGATTTGCGTGCCGTCGGCGCCGACGGCTGGGCCGCGAATGCTATCGATCGTATGGCGGTGCTGTTGCACGAGACCGGTGCGACGATCGGTATTGTCACCGACGGGCGTTGGTGGTCGCTCGTGTCGGCGGCAATGGGAGTGACGACGGCAAGCGGCGTCTGGGACGCGTTGCTCTGGCGGGAGGAGCTCCCAAGTCGCAACGCATTCCTCGCGCTCGCGAGCTTCACCTCGCTCGCCGGCGGCAAGGCGGAGCTGCGCCTGCCGCTGCTTTTTGCCGAGTCGGTAGCGAGCGCCGAACAGATCACCGCGGCGCTCGGCGATCAGGTGCGCCGCGCGGTCGAGCTCGTACTGCAGTCGATGTCGGACACTCACCTGCGTGCCGTCACCCAAGGTGCTGCGTCGCCGCTCCCTGAAGATCCTCGAGCGGTCTACGAAGGCGCGGCCACGATGCTCATGCGTATCGTGTTCCTGCTCTTCGCCGAGGAGCGCGGATTACTACCCGAGCATGAGCTCTACCGCTCCTCGTACGCGATCGCCGGTATCCGCGAGCAGTTGCAGCTGAAGGCCACCTCGGCCGCTGAGGAAGCGCTTGACCACTCATGGGAGGCGTGGCACCGGCTGCTCGCGGCGAGCAACGCCGTCTACGGGGGAGCGAGCTTCGAGGACATGCGGATGCCCGCTTACGGCGGCTCGCTTTTTGACCCGGATCGCTTCTCGTGGCTGCAATCGACGGACACGCAAGGGCGCCTACGGGTTCGACTCTCCGACCGCGCGATGCTCGCGGTGCTTCGCGCTGTGCAGACCATCGAAGATGGCGCGATGCAGCTGTCGTTTCGCGACCTCGATGTCGAGCAGATCGGCTACGTGTACGAGGGTCTGCTCGGCTACTCGGCCACATACGTGGAACGTCTGACGGTCGGGCTCCACGGCAGGCCAGGGTTCGAGCCCGAGATCGAACTTGACGAACTCGACGCACTCGCAACGAATTCCTCGTCGCCGAAGGAATTCGGAGAGAGGCTTGTCGCTCATCTGAAGACAACGCAGGACCGCGCGAGGTCCCGCAGCGCGGGTCGGATCGCGAAAGCCTACGGCACGATCGACAGGGATGCCGCGGCCGACGCCCGCACCAGACTGCGGCACGCGCTGCTGGGCGACGACGAACTCGCCGCGCGTCTCGAACCATTTCACGCCCTCATCCGCGACGACCTGCGCGGTTTCCCGTACGTCGTACCTGCGGGCGGCCTCGTTATGACGGAGTCGTCGCAGCGGGCGAATACTGGGACGCATTACACACCCAAGTCGTTGGCTCAGGAGGTCGTATCAAACGCACTTCAGCCTCTTGTTTATTCGCCGGGGCCGCTCGACACGGAGGATTCCGACGAGTGGGTGCTGAAGTCGTCGGCCGAGATCCTCGATCTCAAGGTCGCCGATATCGCCGCCGGTTCCGGCGCGTTCCTCGTCGCCGCGGCGAGGTACCTCGCCGATCGGCTCATAGAGGCGCGCGAAATCGAGGGCGTACCGATCCGAGATGATGACCCGAGGCGGTTCGCTGTGCGCGAGATCGTCGCCCGCTGCCTCTACGGCGCCGACATCAACGGCATGGCCGTCGAGATGTGCAAGCTCTCGCTCTGGCTTATCTCTATGGACCCGTACAAGCCGTTCTCATTCGTCGATGACCGCGTCTTCCACGGTAACTCGCTGCTGGGCGTGACGACAGAAGCGCAGCTCAAGGCGCAGCACATCTACCCGAAGGGATCGATGAAGCGCCAGCTCGCCGCGTTCGACGTCGCGAAGGACCTCGAGGATGCCACGCGCCTCCGCCGCGAACTCGCCTCCGGGCAGGTCGACGACGCCGACCGCATGCGCTCGACGCGCATGAAACGCGCCCTGCTCGAACAGTCGAAGCTCGCCACAGCGAAGCTTCGAGACGCCGCCGACGGCATCATCGCGACAGCCTTGCTTGAGGGCGGCAAGCCGGGCCGCAAGCTCGAAGCGCGCTATGACGAACTCGCGGACGCGCTGCGCGATGCCTACCCGACGGATGGACCGGGCGGCGACCGACGCCGACTCCAGATGATCATCGACGCCGGGTTGGAACCGAAAGTCGACACCGGCGATTCTCGCTGGAAGCCGCTCCATTGGATCCTTGAAGTACCCGACGTGATCCACGACCACGGCGGCTTCGACGCAGTCGTCGGAAACCCGCCATTCCTCGGCGGCAAAAAGATTTCGGGGAGCTCCGGATCGAATTTCCGCGAGTTTTTAGTTGCGACACTCGCAGATCACCGCAAGGGCGAGGCAGACCTAGTCGGTTACTTCCTTCTGCGCGTTATACAACTGCTTCGATCTGATTCGGTAACGGGCCTGATCGTGTCTGAGTCGCTTGCGGAAGGCGATGGCCGTCGAGTCACGCTGGACCCGCTATTGCGCGCTAAGTGGAGCGTTTTCATGGCAGTCAAACGCCGCAAATGGCCAACAGAGGCAAGCGTTCACGTATCGCTTATTTGGCTCACTGATCGCTCGTCAGCCTCAAAACCCATTTGTGACGGAGAACGCGTCGCGGAAATATCTTCGGCGCTCGAGCCAGCCGTGAAGGCCATCGCTCCCCCCGTTCGGCTAATTAGCAATGCGGGCCGGAGCTACATGGGCGCAATCCTCTCCGGCAAGGGATTCATTCTTGAGCCGGAGGACTGGAAAGAACTCGTTGACCGAGACGCGGCATCAGCGGCAATCTGCCGCCCATTCATCACCGGTGAAGATGTCAACGGGACGCCTACACCTGGATCAACCAAGTACGTCATCGATTTTGGCACCATGTCCCTCCCTGCGGCTAGCGCGTATCCGGAGGCGCTCGCTCGAATCCGCCAACTTGTAAAGCCCGCGAGAGACAAGGTCCGCAAGAAGCAGTACAGAGAACGCTGGTGGCAGTTTGCTGAGCGCGCGCCAGGCCTAAGCCAGGGACTGAGCGAGATTGACGCTGCCATCGTGATCGTCCTTACTAGTGACACGCTCATGCCGGTACGCCTTCCTTCAGCGGCCGTATTTAGCAATTCACTTGGCGTGATGCTCTTCGACGATTTTGGCACCTTAAGTCTCCTGAGCTCGTCTATCCACCAACTCTGGGCGATGCGGTGGGGGTCGAGCCTCGACGCCGCCTCTCGTTACACGCCGTCAGATGTGTTCGAAACGCTGCCCCGGCCGACCACTACCGGCAGGATGGGCAATCTTGGTCAAGAACTCGATGACCGACGCCGCGCGATCATGATCGAGCGACGGCTAAACTTGACCGCGTTGTACAAGTTGGTGAACAACAGCAAAGTTGAGGGCGATGTCGATGTCGATTTCATCCGATCCATTCATGCGCAGATTGATGAGGCGGTGACGGAGGCGTACGGCTGGACAGACGTTCCGCTCGACCACGGCTTCCACGCGTACCGACAAATGGAGCGGTGGACGGTGAGTCCGGCGGCGCGAGTCGAGATCCTCGACCGGTTGCTTAAGGAGAACCATCGGCGCGCGGCGGTCGAAGCGCAGCAGTATCCGAAAAAGGCCAAGAAGGGCAAGGGCCTTGAGGAAACCGAGAAGCCCGAAGGAGCGATGTTCTGATGCCCGATGCGTCCACCACCACATCAGCGCAGGTGCGTGCTGAACTGCTCGACATGCTCGGCCGAGACCTCGTCGGACCTTGGGGTGGCCCGACCGAGGAGATTGTCGGCACCCCTCGCGCCCGCTATCTCGCCGGGGCTCTCGCGCCGATCTCGCTATCTGAGGGCCGGACATCCATTGCCAACACGGCGAGCCCGCCGGCGACGACACTCGACGACGTGCGCGGGGACGAATCGCTCGCGGTCTTCGACCTCACCGGCGCGCACGAGTCCGCGGGTGTGCCGGTCGATGAAGAGGAATCCGTCGGCGACGCGTCGCCCTCGGAGCCCGATGAAGACCGGGGGCCGGAGTCGAAGATCATCGCACCGTCATCCATGGGCCTCCGCTTTCAAGTGGCGGCCGACACGGGCACATTGCGGTTCACCGGCCGATGGGGGCGCTACGCCGCTCGTCGCGAGACCGACCCCGCCACGGGCCGCGTCCAGACCTTCTACGACCGCACGCCGTTCGAGGTGCCCGTCGAGGTCGACCTCGCGAGCCTCCTGAACGGTAGATCTCATCGGGCAGAGCTCGAAGACGACGTCGCGATCTCGCTTGAGGTGTTCGACCTTGAGGGGCGCCGCGTGGTCGAGGCCGCGCTGCTCAACACCGCCGTCACGGATCGCGAACTGCCGCCGAGGCTCTGGCTCTTCCAGGCCGAGCTCGAAGTGTCGGCGCCTGACGGCGCGGCGGTGTTCCTTCCAGCCCGCGACGCGCTCGTGCACGATCGTGGCGCGCGCGACCCAGAGGTGCGCCGCCTCGACCTGCTCTACCGCGACCGGCTCGAGTTCGCCGTCGGCCGTACCGCTTCCGTCGCCTGGGACGTCGCCGAGGACGACCCGCGTCGTGTGACCGCGGTGCGTACGACGTGGCTACCGACCGCCGAGGTGCCGCAGACTCGCGCGCCGGAGGTTGCGGGCGCGGTGCTGAGCATGCGGATGCTCATGGAGTCGTCGCCCGCCGAACTCCGCATAGGTCTGCAGCCGCTCGTTGACGCATACTCCGACTGGATCGCGAAGCAATCCGCCGCAAACGCACAACTGCCCGCCTGGCTCAGGAAGGAGGGCGAGGTCGGCATCGAGGATGCGACTGCGGCGCTGCACCGGCTGACACTAGGTCTCGATCTTCTCGAGTCGAACGAACAGGCCCAACAGGCGTTCTGGTTCATGAATCGCACGATGCGCGACCAGCGTCTTCGCTCGCAGGTTGCTGCGCTGCGCATCGAGCAGAAGTCGGTAAAGATCGGCGCAGCCGTAAGCGAGGTTGACGCCCTTGGCGACAAAGTCGCGTCCTGGCGCGCGTTCCAACTCGCGTTCATCCTCATGCAGCTGCCTGCCGTGGTTGATCCGACACACGTGCGACGATCCTCGGACTTCCCACGCGCCGAACTCCTATTCTTCCCCACCGGTGGAGGCAAGACCGAGGCCTACCTCGGCCTCGCGGCGTTCACGTTTGGCATTCGTCGCTTGCAGGGGAAAGTCGAGACCCCCCAAGGGATACTCGACGGCGGTGACGGCGTCGCCGTGCTCATGCGATACACGCTGCGACTACTCACCTCGCAGCAGTTCATCCGTGCGACGACCCTCATGTGCGCCGCCGAGCTCGTTCGCCGCGAAGATCCGACCAGGTGGGGCCTGGCGCCGTTCCGAATCGGCCTCTGGGTCGGCTCAAGCGTCAGTCCGAAGCGCTACTCCGAGGCATCTGAACAGGTGAAGGACGTGCGCGAGAGTGAGGGCAACTCCGCTTACGGGCTATCGGTGCTTCAGCTCGACCACTGCCCCTGGTGCGGAGCGCCGATCAACCCCAAAGCGGACGTCGAGGCCGACGATGTCGAGAAGCGCATCCGTGTCTACTGCGGCGACCGCCGCTCGGGCTGCCCGTTCGCCGCCGGAGGCGAAGCCGTTGAGGGCCTGCCGGTGCTTACGGTCGACGACGAGATCTACCGGCATCCGCCGACGTTCCTGCTTGCCACGGTCGACAAATTCGCCCGGCTCGCGCGCGAAGGCGAAGCTGCAAGCCTCTTTGGCTACGTCTCGCGAAAGTGCCCACGGCACGGTTACAAGCATGCCGACTCAGAGGCCAACGTCTGCGGAGCGGACCGTCACAACGAGAGCACGAAGAACGGTCGCAGCTATCCGCCGACACAGGTACTGCCCGTCGGTCGGCTCCGTCCGCCCGACCTCATCATCCAAGACGAGCTCCACCTCATCAGTGGCGCGCTCGGGACCGCGGTCGGGCTCTTCGAGGGCGCGATCGATGTGCTCTCAAGCTGGGAACTCGGCGCCGAGGCATACGCGAAGCCCGTCAAGCCGCTGGTGATCGCCTCTACCGCGACAGTCCGCAGGGCCGGCGAGCAGGTGCAGCGGCTTTACGCACGTGACGTCGAGGTGTTCCCGCCGCAGGTCCTGTCGGTGAGCGACACGTTCTTCTCGAAGGAGGTGCCGCTCGACGAAGAGCCCGGCCGGCAGTACCTCGGCGCCTGCCTGCACGGGGCGAGACTCACCCTCGCCGAAATCCGGCTCAGCGAGATACTGCTGCTTGCCGGGCAGAAGGTCTTCGACGAGCACGGCGCCGCCGCCGAGCCTTACATGACCTTGGTGGACTACTTCTCGGCGACTCGCGAGCTCGCCGGCATGCGCCGATATCTCGAAGACGACGTCACGACGCGCGTCAGCAGCCCCGACAAGTCGACGGGGTATTCGCGCCGTCGCACCCCGCTCCGGCTCGGCGAGCTCACGTCGCGCGTTTCCTCGTCGGAGATCGGTCGGACGCTGACGCACCTCGCGTCGCCCTTCGACGGGGCGCTCGATACCACCGCCGGCCGAGCAGAGATCGCCGTGAAGCTGAGGGCCGGTGGCAAGCTGCCGGATCGTGAGTTACCGTTCGATGTCGTGCTCGCCACCTCGATGCTACAGGTCGGTGTCGACGTGCCGCGCCTCGGACTCATGCTCATCGTCGGTCAGCCGAAGAACACCGCCGAGTACATCCAGGCCTCGTCGCGCGTCGGCCGCACGGCATCCAAGCCGGGTCTCGTGGTGACGCTTGCGAACCGGTCCCGCCCGCGCGACATGGCTCATTACGAGCAATTTGGGTACTATCATGATACATTCTACGCCAATGTCGAGGCGCTGTCTGTGACGCCGTTCTCCGAGGCATCGCTTGAGCGCGGACTCACTGGACTCATCGTCTCGGCGGCGCGCGTCCTCGACGCGGGGCGCGCAGCGAGCGAATCGCTGTCGCCTGATTCCACTGCTGGTGCCGGGCAGATCGCGCACCGACGAGCTTCCGTCGATGAACTCGTCGATCGGTTTGTCGCGCGTGTCGCTCAAGCCGGCGACGACGCAGCCGCGAAGCTCGCGAAGAGCAAGCTCGTGCTGCGGCTCGACGAGTGGACAGAGCGCGCCGACCTCAACGGCGGCGGACTTACGTACGTCCGCAAAACGCTGCCGAAACAGCACGTCGTGCCGCTGCTTGCGAGCCCCGAGGACTCGCTCGGCGAAGACGGCGACCGGCTGTTCCGAGTCGCGAACTCAATGCGCGAAGTGCAGCCCGAGATCGACCTGCTCGTCTCGCCGCTGAACCTCACCGAACTCGTCACGACGGCGACGCCGAAGTGGACGTTCGCTCCGAGGAAGGACGCGAAGTGACCGACGACCAGAGCATGACCTCCGCCGCTGAAGTCGGTGCCGGCGAGACCGGCGCCGATGCAATAGTGGGGGTGCCAGGGGAAGTCGCCGACCCGTTCGGCGAAGCTTCCCAAAAGGGAAAGAACCGGGCGCGCATCGGGTCGATCCGGCCCAACGCGATGCTCTACACGTCGGGCATCGGGGCATCTGTCGACCTGCCGCATCTCGCGGTGATGCCGCAGGGCATCGACGCGTGGGACAAGGCGTACGCCCGCATGGGTGGTGAGCCCGAGCTTGTACTCGTGCCCCGGCTGCTCGAGGCGGTACGCCGCCAGCTCGGGCAGCAGGTCGGCGAGCTGCGCCAGCCGCCGTGGCTGGCGGACGAACTCGGCGGCGACTCGACGCCAATCGGAATCCCGACTCGCGTCTTCCCGCAGTGGCTACGCTGTACCGGCTGCGACCTGCTCGCTCCCGTGTCGGCGAATATGTTCCGATTCGAGAACACACGCAAGCACCGGCCCGATCTAGCGCGCTTCGTACACCGAAAGTGCAAGGGACGATTCAAGGGCGACGGGCGCGACCGCATCGCGGTGCCCGCACGGTACCTCATCGCCTGCACCAACGGGCACCTCGACGAGTTCCCTTACAACGACTGGGTGCACGGCGCTGACGGAAACCGCAGGGATTGCGTAGCCAACCCGCAGCTACGGATGATGGAGTGGCGCTCGAATCTCGGCCCGCAGGTGTCGATCAAATGCCAGCAGTGCGACGCCTCGCGCAACGTCGCCGAGCTCACACGCGGCGGCGGGGAGGCGTCCCTCCCGAATTGTCGAGGACGCCACCCGCATCTACCGACCTTCGCTTCGCCTGACGAGCCGTGCCAGGGAGAAGTGCGGCTGATGCTGCTGGGTGCGGCGAACCAGTGGTTCCCCGCAACGATCAGCGTGCTCGTGCTGCCTTCGCGGAAAGAGCCAAAGCCTTTCGACATCGTCGAGGAGGTGTTTGGGCTGCCGCCAGCACAACTGGTCAAGCTCACGTCGGCCGCTTCGGTCGCGAACTGGCGGGAATTCGCCCCCGAGAGCATGACGGCCAAGTTCGACGGCACCTCGGACGAAGACCTCTGGCTGGCAATCCAGGTTGCAAAGGGCGACCTCCCGCCGCTCATCGCGGCTGCCGCAGGGCCGGCCGGGTACGATCCGAACCATCTGCTCGTTCCCGAGTGGAGCACGCTCACACATCCTGACGACTTCCTCGCCGAGGATCGACGCAACGGGTTCAAAGTGCACCCCGTCCCCGTAGCACTCACCCTCGGCCCTGTCGTGCAGGAAGTCGTCGCTGTCGACCGCATCCGCAAGGCGAACGCCTTCGTCGGCTTTACCCGCATCGACGCGCTCGATCGCGTCGGCGACGATGCGGCACGGATCGTACCGATCTCGATTTCGGGTAAGCCCAAATGGGTGCCGGCCACCGAAGACCGCGGCGAAGGAGTATTCATTCGCTTCTCGGAGGAAATGGTTGCCCGGTGGGAGGCCGGCGTGCTCAACAGCGAGGTGTGGGCATCGCACGTCGCAGCGCACGAACGCAACCTCGCTCGACGCCAGAGCCGAACCGCAGCCGAGCTCGATGCCGACGAGCGGATGCCCCCACCCCGCTATTGGGCGCTGCACACGATCTCCCACCTACTCATCCGCGAAATGGCGATGTCGAGCGGGTACGGATCCGCATCGTTGGCAGAGCGTATCTACGCGTGGCGGGAGGACGACGGTCGCGACCCTGCCGCGGGCATTCTCATCACGACTACCTCGCCGGATAGCGAAGGCACGCTCGGCGGGCTTGTCGATCTCGCCCGCACCGCACGCCTTGAGGGCGTAGTGCATGAGGCGTTGCATCGGGCACAGCGCTGCTCCTCCGACCCGATCTGCGCGCACCGCGTGCCAAAGGATCAGGAGGACTTCCTGCACGGTGCCGCTTGCCACTTCTGCGGCTTCCTATCGGAGACCTCGTGCGAACGCGCCAACCGATTCATAGACCGACGCCTCGTGCTCGACCTGCACGAAGGATCGCTGGGTGTCGCTCCGCTCTTTGGGGCGGTCGTGACCGAGAACCAGGCGGGGTGAGATGGGCGATACGATCGAGAAGTTAGCCGGCAAGGTTTCGCCCTCGCTCGCGCTCAAGCTCGCTTCAAGTCTGGAAATCGACGGGAGCCCCGTGAAGGCGGCGGCGAAGCTGCCCGACGAGGCCTCCCGGAAGCTCTTCAGCGAGTGTTTCGACGCGCTCGGCGCCGGGCATCTGGCCGCCGTGCTCCGCGGCTTTGCTGCGGCCTCAAGAGCCGGAGGCACAGATCTGCGCGCGGTTTGGAGTGGACCGACCTTCCCAGGCGACGGTGATCACACAACCGCCGCGATCGCCCATCTCGTCGACGAGGCCATCGACGAAGTTTTCGCGTCGACCTACTCGGCGAGCCCGGCCTCGGCATATCTCAAGGCGCTGTGGCGATCTGTTGCCCGTGGTGTGAGAACCACCGTGCTCGTCGACCCGAAGCTGAACGGCAGCAAGACGGCGGCATGGATGCAGGAGCAGCTCCAAGGGGCTCGGTTTCTCGGCTTCAGACCAGGACCCGACGGTGGGATTCAGCACTCGAAGGTCGTCATCGTCGACTCGCGAGTCGCGTTCATCACCAGCGCCAATCTCTCGGAGGCCGCCCACGAGCGGAATCTCGAAGCCGGCGTGATCATCCGCGACGCCGACTTCGCATCGGGGCTGCGACAGCGGTTCTCGATGCTCTATTCGGAGGGACACCTTTTCCCGATCGAACCCACGGCGGCATCGAAGGTCGCGGATGTCTGAATCCTGGGCGACCTCGGAAGGCACGAGGAAGTCGATGCTCGCGAACAGGCGGCGAAACACAACGACGGAGCTCGCGGTACGCAGGCTGCTGCACGCGTGGGGCCTGCGCTACCGGGTCGACTACGCGCCATTACCGTCGCTTCTGAGGCGTCGTGCGGACATCGTGTTCACCCGAGCCCGCCTCGCCGTCTTCATCGACGGATGCTTCTGGCACGGATGCCCCAAGCACGCGACCCAGCCGAAACGGAACGCCGAGTACTGGGCGCCAAAGCTCGCTCGCAATACCGAGCGGGATGCGGACACGAACGCCGCTCTCGAGAACGCAGGGTGGCGAGTGTTGCGCTACTGGGAACATGAAGCACCGAAGGATGTCGCAATGCGAATCGAGCGCGCTGTGCGCGGAGGAGCAGTCTAACGATTGCTCCACGACTGCAAGAGGAACCCTCCAGCGCACAGCTACGATTTCGAGGTCAGTGGCGATTCAAGTCGACGAGGAGTGTCACGAGGTTCGCAATCACAGTCTGCCTCCGTGGCATGAGGGGCCTAGGACTTCAGCTTGTCTGTTGATCCACGGGTCACGGGTCCGCGAAGCGGACAGTATGGTACAGCGCCTCCGTGCCTGGCCCGTACGCTCCGAAGCGTCAGTGTCGTGCCTCTGGCAGGTCCAGACGCCGGTCATAGTCTCGGCGGCCTGGGCCGATCGCGTTGTTGCGAGGCTCTCGATGAAAGACGGAAAGAAGGACATGACGAACGACTCTCCCGAAGAAACGAGCGCTCGGAAGGTAGCAAAGCTCAAGAAGATGGCTGCCAGCAACTTCTCGAAGTTTGCGCTCCAGGTGGAACACCTCAGCACCGAGGCCCAGATGAAGCTCATTGCTCAGCTCCCCGAGTTTCAAAAGCTTGCCTCCGGCGCTCTAGAGAAGCTGACCGAGGCTCATCGAGAGACATTGCGGTCGATGAGCCATAACGAGGATCAGCTGCACGAGGCGTTTGAGGAGTGGAGATCCGCTCTTCGGAAAGTGCTCGATGATCCCGCAATCTCACTCGACGAGAAGCTCCGCGTCACCGAGGCGATCGGTCAGACAGTGCGAGAGCAGGCCACTTTGCAAGCACAGAACCACCGAGCGAAAGCCGCGGCACTCGGTACCGTAGCGGTCGCTTCCTTGGCTCTGATCGGAACCGTTGTAGTGGCGGTGACAGGCGGGAAGTTCGGCATCGAGCAGGGCGACAAGAACGGGTGATCATCGTCCAGCCGGTCGACGACACGCTTGACCGAGCACATTCACAAAGCGAGGTGCTGCCCGGGCATCGCCCGTCAACGCGCAGCTGATACGTCGCGCGGTTTCAGCTCGACCAACACAACGACTTAGGTCTCTTGAGCGCCGCGGTTCCGCACTTCCTCGTGATGCGTCCTGGAACAAGGCTCGATTAGCGGACCAGGATGCGGACGTCGGTGCTTGCCAGACATGCCGGACGTCGTTTAGGACCGCACGCTCCGGGCAGTCGGACGCCCGTCGGGGCGACAAACGGTCATAATCGCCGGTGATCCGGCACCCGTGGAAACCTCTCGCTAACGCAACCAGGAGTAGGTCCTCCGGCACCAGGCAGAATCTCCCGCGGCCAGGACGACGTCGCGAACCTCGCCACCCTGGCGGAGATCGGCCTTCCGCCCGGAGAGGTTCACGCCGTTGTCGCCCTCGCGGGTCAGACGTGGGTGCATAGCGAGGTCGCATCGGTCGATGTCGTCGGCGTCCACGACCTCACCGCAGAGGTCACGAAGCGGGGCCGGCGCCTGTTAGCCACTCGCGTCGACCATTTCTTCGCCGCCGTCCTCGCACTTCTCCCCACCATCGCCGGCTAGCGACAGACGCCCGAGCAGTAGGCACTAACGCCGATAGTCGTACCCGCCACGGTCCTCGCCCGCGACCGCCCCTGTCATCAAGCCCGAGTAAATCCAGGACCCTTCCTCCACCGTGTCCTTAAGGCGCTGTCGAACCGTGGATGGCCTTCCTCGACCCCGTCCAGGCGAAACTCGTCCGCCGCAGCTTCAACGGCCCCGCACGCATCCGCGGTGCCGCCGGCACCGGCAAGACCGTCGTCGGCCTGCACCGCGCCGCATACCTGGCGCGCGCGACCGGAGTCCGCGTCCTCTTCACCACCTACATCCGCACCCTCCCCGCGGTCCTGCACTCACTCCTCGAACGTCTCGCGCCCGACATGGTCGACCGCGTCGACTTCGTCAACGTCCACGCGTTCGCCAGCCAGCTTCTGAAGGAGCGCGGGGTCGCGTTCCGCATCGACAGCCTGGAGGCCCAGCGCGCGTTCGCCGATGCGTGGAACGTCATCGGAACCTCCAGTCCACTGCGCGCCGCGCGCTTCACGCGCCGGTACTGGGAGGAGGAGATCAGCCACGTCATCAAGGGCCGAGGGCTGACGCACTTCGACGAGTACGCCGACCTGGCACGCGTCGGGCGGAAGCACGCATTGCCGGTCGAAGTCCGGCAGGCGGTGTGGGACTTGTACGAGGCCTACTCGACGAACCTGCGGAGCCGGGGTGTCTGCGACTTCCAGGACCTGGTCCTGCTCGCCCGCGATGCGCTGCGTGACCAGGTGCTCGACCGGTACGACGCGGTGATCGTCGACGAGGCGCAGGACCTGTCGTGCGCAATGGTGTCACTGCTGCACGGTCTCGTCGGCGATCGCCCCGACGGACTCACGCTCATCGGTGACGGCCAGCAGACGATCTACCCGGGCGGCTACACGCTCGGTGAGGTCGGGATCAGCTTGGCCGGTCGCGGTGTGGTCCTCGACGTCAACCACCGCAACACCGCCGAGATCCTCGACTTCGCCAAGCAGATGGTCGCGGACGACCAGTTCGTGGACATCGAAGGCGTGGACGGCGCCGGCGACGCGGTCTCTGCGGTCACCCGTTCGGGCCCGCAGCCTGGGGTCCACCGTTTCGTGAGTCGTGACGAGCACGACGCCGCGCTGCTCGCACGCGTGGACGAGGTCCTCCGTCGGGTCGGGACCGGCCGCGGTGACGTCGGGATCCTCACCGCGACGAACCCGCAGGCCGACAAGGTCAAGGCGGTCCTCGATGCTGCCGGTGTGCCGTCCGTCTCGCTGAAGAACTACGCGGGCAAGAGCTCGGACATGGTCCGCGTCGGCACCATCAAGCGCGCGAAGGGCCTCGAGTTCAAGCAGGTCCTGCTGCCGCACGTCCCTGCGAAGCTCCTCGCGGACGCTCCCGACACCGAATCCGTTGCCGCTCGCGAGCGTCGAGAGCTCGACCGCCGCGAGCTGTACGTCGGGATGACGCGAGCGCGGGACGGGTTGTGGGTGGGCGCGCTCGGTCGCGCCGGCAGCTGACAAGGACCGCGCGACCCACCCACTGAACGCCCCGGCAGACGGCCCGACAAGCGCGTGAGTTCTCAGCGCCGAGCGTGCACGGAACAGCGCGGTTCCCGTCGGTTCGAGGGTCCGGCACGTCAATCGGCGGATTGCAACGCGCCGCGGATACGGGCCGGTGTTTCCCCGTCCTTGAACGCGATGACGAACGTTCGGCCGTCTCGCGCCAGGATACGCACGGCAGAGTCCCCGCCCACCGAGTACAGCCTCCCGTGCGCACTGCGCGCGGAGCCCTTGATCCCCCATCCGCCGTAGTCGGCATAGGCGTCGATCCGGACGACGGTGACCTCGACGATGTCAGAACGTCTCAAACGATTCCGCCAGAAGGGGGCCAGACCGACGGTGACCTGCTCCTGCGACCACTTGACGTATGCGGCTGCTCTCGTGGCAAGCGCCGTCATCCAGATCAACGCGCTGAAGAGCAGAACGAGCACGACGAGCGAAGGCGCATCGAATCGCCGGACAGCGGCGCCCGCGAGCCCGATCACGGCGATGGGCATGAGCACCATCAGTGTTCCGACGACGACCCCCCGGTCCGCCGGGCTGGAGAATTCTTTGTCAGGCACTGACATTGTGCGGGATCCTCTCCAGTGGTGACCTCCAGTGCGTCACGCTCGTGAGGCTCCGCGACTCGTGAGGACGGCGGAGCAGCAGCAGGTCAGCGGCGATCATGGTGATGGAGAAGCTCCACAACCCCATCAACAAAGCGATGGCAAGGTGGAACACGACTGCCAAGGCCAGGAGCAGGCGTCGAGCTCGCTCGGGCATGAAGACGGCGCCGACCAGTCCCAGTTGCAGCACCAGCGTGCCGTACGTCGCGGCGATCGTGACTGGCAACCACTGCAGAGCCAGTCGGACGACTTCTCCCACAGCTCCGGCTGGGGCGAACACCGGGTTCTGCATCCAGTACCAGAGCGCCGTCCCGTCCGACCATTCGAGCACGGCGAATTTCGCGACGCTCGCTTGGAAGTACACCCCCATCATCTGGAGACACCAGAGGCCGAGGCAGGCGTACCCGATCACGACGACCCACGAACTCCGACCGGAGTACTGCCCGTCTCGCATCCAGTGCCAGCGGCGTCGATCGAGTAGCACGAGCGGAACGAGGATGAGAGCCAGGTTCGCGGCGAGGTGGTCGCCGCCATCAACATCGGTACTCGACGCCATCAGGCTCCAGGTGACCCACCAATGCGGAACGGCAGTGATCGCCGGCAGCAGCCCGGTGACGACGACGCCGAGTACGAACACCGCGACCCACTTCGTCACTTCGAGATGTCCGTTCGCGGCACCGATGCAGAACAGCGACATCCACGACGTGCTGTTTCCGCAGTTCGCACCGCTCGGAAACGTCGAACTCCGGAAGAACAGCTGATCAGTCGGAGTGAGCACGAGTGTCAGCAAGGCGGCCGCTGCCAGCAGAGACCGCACAAGTCCGAGCACCGGAGTGAACGGACTGATGGCCGAGATGTAGCGCTCCCAGGATGCTCCCCGAGATTGCCCGCCGCGGCGGTGGTTTTGCAGAGCACTGGAGGTCATCTGCGCCCGTCCAGAAAATCGCATCGAACTGTCGCGCGGATGGCCTTGGTCGCGGGCTCGTACTGGAGGCCCGCGAAGTCGATCGGTACCGGATCCATGGCGAGCAGGAGAACTTCGCCGCAGAGCCGGAGGTCGTACCCTCCGGCCGTCCACTGTTGTACTCCGCGGTTGGAAGCCGCACGCCCCGCACACTGAGCGATCGAGCGACCGGTGCAGTCCGTCCAGAGTTCATCGACATCGCGTGAGCCCGTGACCTGTGAGACGTCGTATTCATCGAGTCGTGACGAGCGATTGAACCCGAACGCGTTCCGCAACGTCGCGTTCGGACCCCGAGTCACGTTTTCCCACTCCCCACCCGAGGTCATGAGCCAAGCCTGCGTGATCGGAGAACGGGGGTCACGGGTGAAGAACCCCCAGCCTTGGGGCGTGATCTCTTGAACCGCATGCAGACCGTCAGCAACGAAGCCGGACGCATGAATGCCGACGGGGAGGGAGGCGAAGCCGACCGTGGCCACGGCAAAGGTCGCGACAGAGACCACGACGCGCCCGGCGAGTCTCATGTTCATGCGGGCAGCGACTGACCGACGCGGGTTGCGTTGGCCAGCAACTTCTCCTGCTTCACACGTTCGCTTCCAGTGACCTCGGTCCCACGCCCGCATCCGGTCCATGCCCCACACCAGAGGTACACGGACACCACCACCGCGGCAGCTGCCGTGAGGACTGCTGCGTTGTGGACAGCTGCTGCCGCGTACGCGGCCACTGCAACCGCTGCGACACACACCGCGACCGCGCCGCACATCGGCACAACCGGAGTCGAGTTGTACTCCTCGGTCGCCGCCTTCAGTTCCTCTTCGGTGTACGTCTCACTGATGTACGCGTTGAACGCCGTTCCGAGTTCCTTGAAGCCATCGGAGACGGAGTTCACTGAGCCGGACCGAATGTTGTCCACGGCTCGATCGACGACCTCGGGGCTCGCTGCGACGAGCCCTTCGCGCGCGTCACGCGCATATGCGGTGACGCGTTCGAGCTCCTCGCCGGACAAGGCGGACTCGATGCTCGTGCCGAGCTGGGCGGCGATTGGTCCGACTCCGAACAGCGCCCCGTCGACGAGGCGGATGTCCTGCTCCGTGAGCGCGCCGGCGCTCTCGGACGAAAGGACTGGATCGTCTCCAGCAGCCTGAGCCGGCGAACCGATGAGCGCCGCCGATATGAGCAACCCCACCGTCACAAGACCAAGTGCGGCGCTCCTGGATCCACGGTTTCCCTCGATGAGCATGTTCTTCCCTCCCGGCGGCGCCACCTTGCCCTGCTCAGAGCGAACCTACTGATATCTCAGATGTGACGCAACAATACCTGGGCGAGCCAACGAGAACTCACCCGGAGTCGCTGCGATTGGTAGGCCAAGCGCAGCAACCCTCAACGAGGTCCTCGAGCCCACAGCGGGGACCCCGCCCGGTCGTCGTCTCGGTGAAGGCGGCGGGCGTCTGTCACTCCGACGTCAGCGTTCTGGAGGACCCGGGCTGGATGCCGCTTTTCCGCCGCATCCCGGTGACGCTCGGTCACGAGAACGCCGGCGTCATCACCCAGGTCGGCCCCGGTATCAAGGACCACTGGAACGTCGGCGTCCGCGTCGGCATCTCCCCCACGTTCGCCGACGGCGACGCGATCGGCCACGGCCAGTGGGACGGCGGCTTCGGCCCGCAGATCCTCGCGACCGACGAGAACCTGGTGGGGGGGGGGGGGGGGGGGGGGGGGGGGGGGGGGGGGGGGGGGGGGGGGGGGGGGGGGGGGGGGGGGGGGGGGGGGGGGGGGGGGGGGGGGGGGGGGGGGGGGGGGGGGGGGGGGGGCCCCCCTATCCCCCGGCCCCCCCCCAACCGGGGGCCCCCCCCCCCCCCCCCGGGACAGGAACCCTTTTCGAACTCGGCGCCATGGCGACCGACGCAGGCCGGACCAGCTACCCCGCGATGGTGACTATCGGCGGGGCGAAGGCTGGCATGAAGGTCGGCGTCATCGGACTCGGAGGCCCCCTTCACATCGGTACCTGCGCCGCAATCCTGAAGGGCGCTGAGGTCTGCGGCGCCGTCGTGAACTCGAAGGCCTGCGAAGCTCGCCGACGAGATCGGATCCCGAGCGAGATCGACGCGGCCATCCTCCGACCGGAGGATACAAACCACACCCCGTCCACCGATCCGCCAGTGACGAGGACCCACCACGCTGGTCTCATGCCCGCCACCCCCGCCATCGAGGTCCACCACCTCACGAAGCGCTACCCCACCGGCAAGCTCGCCGTCGACGACGTCTCCTTCACCATCGAGGCCGGCGAGACCTTCGCCCTCCTCGGCCCCAACGGCGCCGGCAAGTCCACCACGGTCGAGATCCTCGAGGGCTACCGATCGCGCACGGACGGCACGGTCACGGTCCTCGGCCACGACCCCGCCCGCACGAGCCGCAGCCACAACGCCCGGATCGGCATCGTCCTGCAGTCCAGCGCGGAGTCCCCGAACGTCACGGTGGCCGAGCAACTGCGCCACTTCGCAGCGCTCTACCCGAGGCGTCGGGACGTCGAGGAGACCCTGCACGCCACGGGGCTCGCGGAACAGCGCAACACCCGCATAGCGCGGCTCTCCGGTGGCCAACGCCGCCGCGTCGACGTCGCTCTCGGCATCATCGGCCGTCCCGAGGTCCTCTTCCTCGACGAACCGACGACCGGCTTCGACCCGGAGGCCCGCCGCCAGTTCTGGGACCTCCTGAACCAGGTCCAGCAGGAGGGCACGACGATCCTCCTCACCACGCACTACCTCGACGAGGCCGCACACCTGGCGGACCGGGCAGCGGTGATCGCGGACGGCAGGCTCCTCGACCTCGCCCCGATCGACGAGCTGGGTGGCGCCGAGGCCCGCACCCCGAGAGTCAGGTGGACGAGCCAGAGCCAATTGCACGAAACACGCACAGAAGACCCGGCAACGCTCATCCGAAGGACGAACGACCCGATGCGCGATCTCGAAGTCATCCGCCCGTCCCTCGAGGACGTCTACCTGGAAATGGTCGAAAAGAAGTGAACACCGCCCGCATCACCTACGAGATCCGCTCCTACTTCCGCGCCCCCGACGCGGTGTTCTTCACCTTCCTCTTCCCGATCATCATGCTGGCCCTCTTCTCGGTCGCCTTCAGCAGCGCCGCCGAGATCAGAGCAGGAAGCGCCAGCGTCGACTACGCGACGTACTACCTCCCCGGCCTGGTGGCGACGGGCTTCCTCCTCTCCGGCACGCAGTCGCTCGGCGTCGACATCGCGACCGAGCGCAGCGACGGCACCCTGAAGCGCCTCGGCGGCACACCACTCCCGGTGCTGAGCTACTTCATCGGCAAGATCGGCATGGTCCTCGTCACGACGATCCTCCAGACGGCGTTGCTCATCGGCATCGCGAGCATCGTCTTCGGCGTGGACCTGCCGACCGACCCCGAGAAGTGGGCTCGCTTCGCGGGCATCATGCTGCTCGGCATCGCGACGAGCTGCGTCCTCGGCATCGCGATCTCTGCACTCCCCCGCGAGGGCCGCCGCGCCACCGCGACGATCGTCCCCGTGGTCCTGGTCCTGCAGTTCATCTCCGGCGTCTACCTCCCCTTTACGCAGCTCCCCGGTTGGCTGCAGAACGTGGCGTCGGTCTTCCCGTTGCGGTGGATGGCGAGCGGGATGCGCTCGGTCTTCCTGCCGGACGCGTTCGCGTCCGCCGAGCCGGGAGGCTCGTGGCAGCTGGGCCTCGGAACGCTCGTGTTGGGTGCATGGCTGGTCCTCGGGACGGTGGCCTGTGCGCTCACGTTCCGGTGGAACCGCAAGGACGCGTGATGCTGGCCCCGAAGTGGGATGCTCGGACCATGGGCAGAACCCGCATGACCGGCGAGACCTGGGTGCGCAACCGGTGGCTGCACGCCTTCTTCGCCGCGACGATGGCCCTCACGGCGTTCATCACCGCCTACGGCTGGTCCCCGTGGAGCACCCGCTGGCCCGCGTACGCCGCGATCGCCGTCCTGGTCGTCGCGTACGCGGCGTTCGGGCACCGTGGGTACGACGAGCGCTGTGCGGCAGCGGCGTTCCTCCCCCTCCTCGTCGCCGCCGCGCTGGTCCTGCCCGCCGTCGCCCCGAGCACCGCGTTCGTGCAGTGCATCCTGTTCCCGCTGGTCTGGTGCCAGTTCGAACGCATCAGGACCGCCGTCCTCCTCTCGATCGCGATCGGCGTCGCGAGCGGCATCGGCCTGCAGGTCTCCAGCGGCGCCGGGGCACTCGTCAGCACCCTCCTCATCGAGGGCATCAGCGTCGTCGGCGCGTGCGCCATGGGCGTCTGGATCTCGAGCGTCGCCGGCCTGTCCGAGGAGCGCCGCAGACTCCTGGATGAGCTCCGCGCGGCGCAGACGTCCCTCGCCGAGGCGAACCGCACGGCAGGCATCGCCAGCGAGCGGGAGCGCCTGGCCCGGGAGATCCACGACACCGTGGCGCAGAACCTCGCGGGGATCGTGATGCTGACCGAACGCGCGCAGAGCGACCTCGCGAGTGACCGCACCGACGCGCTCGAGGAACGCCTCACCGTCCTCGAGGAGTCCGCCCGCGCAGCACTCGAGGAGTCACGCGCCCTCATCGCCGCCGGTGCCGCGGGCGTCACCCGCGACAGCCTCGGCGGCGCGCTGCACCGCCTCGGCGAACGGCACACGCGCGAGACCGGCACACCCGTGACGGTGGCCGCACCCGACTGCGCGCTGGATCGCGACGCGCAGGTGGTGCTGCTCCGGGTCGCCCAGGAGGCTCTCGGCAACGTCCGCGCGCACGCTCGCGCCGCCTCGGTGCACGTCGCACTGCTCCCCTCGCCGGAGCAGACCGTCCTGCGGATCGCGGACGACGGGGTCGGCTTCGACGCGTCCGACCCGACGGCGGGCCACGGGCTGCGCGGCCTCCGGGAGCGCCTCGCCCTGGCGGGCGGGTCCTGCCGGATCACCAGCGGCCCTGGACGCGGCACCGTCGTCGAGGCGACCCTGCCCACCGGGGCCGCGCCGAGCCTCCCGGCTGTCCAGCACCCCGTGGCGGAGGTGACCCGGTGATCCGGGTCGTGGTGGCGGACGACCATCCGATCGTCCGGGCGGGCATCGTCGCGCTCCTGCAGGACGCCGCCGACGTCCAGGTGGTGGGCCAGGCGGCGGACGGCGAGTCCGCGGTGTCGACCGTCCTGGCCGAGCGGCCGGACGTGGTCCTCATGGACCTCCGGATGCCGGGGATCGACGGGGATGCGGCGACCGCGCGGATCCTCGCCGCGGAGCCCGGGATCCGCGTGCTGATCCTGACGACGTACGAGTCCGACGACCAGATCCTCGCCGCGATCGAGGCCGGCGCCACCGGGTACCTGCTGAAGGCGGCTCCCGAGTCCGAGATCCTCGCCGGCGTGCGGGCGACCGCGCGGGGCGAGACGGCACTGGCTCCCTCGGCGGCCGCCGCCCTGGTCCGCCGGGCGAGCGGCACCGTGCAGAGCGGGCCGTCGCTCACGCCGCGGGAGCTCGACGTGCTGCGACTCGTCGCGCAGGGGCAGAGCAACCCGGCGATCGGCCGCGCGCTGTTCCTCAGCGAGACCACCGTGAAGACGCACCTCGGCCACGTGTTCGAGAAGCTCGGCGTCAACGACCGCACCCGAGCGGTGACGCGCGCGATGGAGCTCCACATCCTCTGAGCATCGCGGTCAGCCGCCCCCGTCTACAGTCGAACGAATGCCCGCCCCGCACACACGGCCCACCCCACCCACCGCGACCGACGGCATGATCCGCGTCCGCGGTGCCCGCGAGAACAACCTCCAGAGCGTCGACGTCGACGTGCCCCGCGACCGGATCGTCGCCTTCACCGGGATCTCCGGCTCGGGGAAGTCCTCGCTCGCCTTCGGGACGATCTTCGCCGAGGCGCAGCGACGCTTCCTGGAGTCCGTCGCCCCGTACGCGCGGCGGCTCATCGCGCAGGGGTCGACCCCGCACGTGGAGTCCATCACGGGGCTCCCGCCGGCGGTGGCCCTGCAGCAGCGCCGCGGCGCACCGAGCTCCCGGTCGACGGTGGGCACGCTGACGACCCTGTCGAACTCGACCCGGATGCTCTACTCCCGCGCCGGCACGTACCCGCCCGGGGCCGAGCGGCTCGAGTCCGACTCCTTCTCCCCGAACACCGTCGCCGGCGCGTGCCCGCGGTGCCACGGCCTCGGCACCGCGCACGAGGTCACCGAGGCCTCCGCCGTGCACGACCCGTCGCTGAGCATCCGCGACGGGGCGATCACCGCGTGGCCCGGTGCGTGGCAGGGCAAGAACCTCCGCGACGTGACGGCGGTCCTCGGGTACGACATCGACCGACCGTGGCGGGAGCTGTCCCGCGAGGACCGCGACTGGCTGCTGTTCACCGAGGAGCAGCCCGTCGTCGAGGTGCACCCGCAGCGCGACCGGATCGCGAAGCCGTACAAGGGTCGGTTCTGGAGCGCACGGCAGTTCGTGCTGCACACGCTCGCCGACTCGCAGAGCGAGACGCAGCGGAAGAAGGTGCTGCAGTTCGTCGAGTCCGGACCGTGCACGCTCTGCGGTGGGACCGGCCTGACGCAGGCGGCGCTGGCGGTGACGTTCGGCGGGAAGACGATCGCCGAGCTGCACGCGCTCCCCCTCACCGCACTCGCCGAGGTGCTCCGGCCTGTCGCCGAACTCACGGATGCTGCACCGGCGACTTCCCGCGCGTCGTCGGGCGAACGCACCGAGGTCGCCGTCGCGATCGCGAAGGACCTGCTGACCCGGGTCGAGGTGCTCACCGGGCTCGGCCTCGGGTACCTCGGGCTCGACCGGGCGACGCCGACGCTCTCCCCCGGCGAGATGCAGCGGCTCCGCATCGCCACGCAGCTCCGGTCGGGGCTGTTCGGCGTCGTGTACGTGCTCGACGAGCCGAGCGCCGGGCTGCATCCGGCCGACGTCGAACCGCTCGTGGAGGTCCTCGACGGGCTCCGCGCTGGCGGCAACAGCGTCTTCGTCGTGGAGCACGACATGAGCATCGTGCGGCAGGCCGACTGGATCGTGGACGTCGGCCCGGGTGCCGGGTCGTCCGGCGGGACGGTGCTGTACAGCGGTCCGGTATCAGGGCTCGCGTCCGTCGAGGAATCCGTCACCCATCGCTACCTGCAGCCGCGACCACCCGTCGAACGCACTCCGCGGACGCCGACGGGCACGCTCGAGCTCCGGGACGTCACACGGCACAACCTCCGGGGCCTCGACGTCGACCTGCCGCTCGGTGTCCTCACCGCGATCACGGGCGTGTCCGGCTCGGGCAAGTCGTCGCTCGTCGGCGGTGTCCTGCCAGCGATGGCCCTGTCGCACCCGGGCATCGACCGGGTCGTCGAGGTCGACCAAAAGGCCATCGGCCGCACACCCCGCTCGAACCTCGCCACCTACACCGGGCTGTTCGACGCGGTGCGCGCCGCGTTCGCCAGCACAGAGGAGGCGAAGGCCCGCGGGTGGACCGCCGGCCGCTTCTCGTTCAACGTCGTCGGCGGCCGGTGTGAGGTGTGCCAGGGCGAAGGATCCGTCTCGGTGGAGCTGCTGTTCCTGCCGGGGAGCTGGGCACCGTGCCCGGAGTGCCACGGGTCGCGGTACACGGCCGAGACGCTCGAGGTCCGGTGGCACGACGCGACGATCGCGGACGTGCTCGCGATGACGGTCTCGGACGCGGCGTCGTTCCTCGCGTCGTTGCCGGCGGCCTCCCGCGCGCTGGAGACCCTCCGGGAAGTCGGACTCGGGTACCTGCGTCTCGGGCAGCCGGCGCCGGAACTCTCGGGCGGCGAGGCGCAGCGGATCAAGCTCGCGACCGAGTTGCAGCGGGCCCGCTCCGGCCACACCCTGTACCTGCTCGACGAGCCGACCACCGGGCTGCACCCCGCGGACATCGAGCTCCTCACGACGCAGCTGCTGCGGCTCGTGGACGCCGGCAACACGGTCGTCGTGGTCGAGCACGCGATGAACGTCGTCGCAGCGGCGGACCATGTGATCGACATGGGCCCGTCGGGCGGCGACGAGGGGGGTCGGGTCGTCGCTGCCGGCACTCCCGCCGAGGTCGCGCAGTCCCCGGAGAGCCGCACCGCACGCTGGCTCCGCGCCGAGCTCGGCGCCTGACCAGGGAAGGCACCCGGACGCGACCCCACACGGGACTGGAGGCTCGGTGCCTGCCCGCCACGAGCCTCCAGTCCGTCCCGACGCACGCCGCTGCCATCGGCGTCCGTCCGCCCGTCAGCCGGCCGCAGGCCGGATGCGGAACACCCGCGCCGTCGGGGTGGCACCGCCGTTGGTGAGACGGAGGATCCCCTCCTCCTGATCCCAGGCGGGCACCCACGGTGCCACCTCGACGGGGAACAGCGGCTCGACGACGACGTCCCGCCCGCGGAACCCGTCGAGCGGCAGCGTCACCGCGTCCGGCGCACCCGGCAACGACCACACCGACAGGTACAGCTCGCCGGACGTCGCACGGAGTCCGAGCGCGATCCAGGTGTCCTCCCACGCGGCGAGCCCGAGCGGCCAGACGGGTACCGCCGACGTGATCACGGACAGCACGGTCCGCTGCGCCGCGATCGCCTCGGACACCACCGCGCGCTGCGACGGCGACATCTCGTTGAGGTACCCGGACAGGTACATCCGTCCGAGCACCCCGTTGACGAGCGACAGCGTGAACAGGTCTGGTGACATCGACGGAGCCGGGTACGCCCAGTTGCCGGCCTGCTCGGGGAGCATCGCAGCGGGTGCCGCCGCGGCGATCGACGCGGACAGCACCGGGTCCTGCTGGTCCGAGGTGGACTGCATGTGCAGCCGGGAGAGCATCGCGAAGTCGGCGCGCATCGCTCCCGACGCGCAGTTCTCGATGAGCAGCGCCGGGTACCGGGCTTGTACGTCGTCGAGCCAGTCGAGCAGCGCACGCCCGCCGTCGACGCTGCCCTCCCACGGCCCGGTCATCGTGTTGCAGTCCATCTTGAAGAACGTCACACCGAGGTCCCCGACGAGCCGGTCGACGACCTCGTCGAGGTGCGCCCGGGCGTCCGGCGAGCGCAGGTCGAGCAGGTGCCGCCCGTGTTCGGCGACGCGCACGCCGTGGTGCTGAACGAAGGCGCTGTCGGGCAGCGTCGTCGCGAGGAGCGAGTGGATGCCGATGACCTCGGGCTCGAGCCAGAGCCCCGCCTGCATGCCGCGCGACCGGATGTGGTCGACGACGGCTCCGAGTCCGTCCGGGAACCGGGTCGCCGCCGGCAGCCACTCCCCGACGCTGTCCCACCAGTGCCCTTCGGCGTACCAGCCGGCGTCGATGCAGAACAGATCGGCGCCGGCCTCGGCCGCCGCGTCGATGAGCGGCAGCAGCTTCGCGGTGGTGGGGTCGCCCATGAGCGTGTTCATGTAGTCGTTGAACACGAGCGGCAGTGCCTCGTCGGCGGCACGCACGGTCCGGATCGCTCGGCGTTGCGCGGTGAGCACCTCGAACGCACCGTCGACGGACGCCGCGATGCCGACGGACACCGGCACGGACACGAACGGGCGTCCCGGTGCGACGGTCGCCGTCCACTGGTGTTCCTGGTCGGTGGGTCCGCTGAGCAGGACGTACGCATGGCGCCGGGTCTCCCCGATCTCGTACAGCCAGGGCCCGTTGTGCTCGATCTGCCAGACGAGCGCGTAGCCGTCGGTCTGCAGCACACCGATCGGGAGCGCTTCGCCCGTGGACCACGATCCGCGGTTCTGCACGACGGCGCGGGTCCTGGGCGGGTGGTGCTGGGCCTCCCGGTCGATCCGGGCGAGCCCGATGTCCCGCAAGGCGTCGGTCCGCCACCGGCTCTCCGCGGCCCAGTCGTTGTCGGCGTGCACCAGCGACAGGTCGTCGACGGTGCGGCCCGAGTCGGTCAGGAACGCACCCGTCGCGAACGAGGACACCGCGTCCAGGACGTGCTCGCGGTCGCCGAGCGACGAGACCTCGGTCCACGTCCGGAAGGCGGCGACGCCGTCGCGGGCCCGGAACACCGACTCGACCTGGAGGCCCGTGGCCGCGTCCTCCTGCAGGATCCGGAACCACAGGTCGGTCCCGTCCACGTGCACGTGGTGCGAGACGGGGCGGAGTCGCGCCCCGATGGTGGTGTCCACGTGCCGGTACCCGCCGGGGAACCGACCGTGGCCGACGGTGGTCAGCTCGACGAGGGGTTGCGGGTCGTCGAGGTCGGCGGGGTCGTCGAGGTCGTCGAGGTCGTCGAGGTCGGCGGGGTCGCCTTGGCCGTCGGGTCCGCCCACGCCGCCGGTCGGCTGGAACGAGACGAGGGCGGCGGGACGGTCCGGCGCGAGCCGGAACCGGGCGCGGAACCCGGTGGTGACCCAGTCGACGGTGTCCGCGCTCATCGAGCGCCGACCGGCGCCGGCTCGCTCGACACCCACGCGCCGATGGCGTGGTCGTAGCAGGTGGTGTTGTCGATCGTGGAGCGGTCGAGCGGCGCACCGGCCGTGACCCGTCGTTCGCCGCGCTCCGGGTCGGGGGCGGCCTCGGCGAGGAGCCGCGTGTAGTCGTGGTGCGGGTCGAGGATCACGGCGTCGGACGGCCCCCGCTCGACGACCCGGCCGCGGTACAGCACCAGGATCTCGTCGGAGAAGTGCCGCGCGGTCGCCAGGTCGTGCGTGATGTACAGCACGGCGAGGTGGTCCTCGCGCTGCAGTCGCCCCATCAGGTTGAGCACGCTGAGGCGGATCGACACGTCGAGCATCGACACGGGTTCGTCGGCGACGAGCACCTGCGCACCCGGTGCCAGCGCCCGGGCGATCGCGACGCGCTGCCGCTGCCCGCCGGAGAGCTCGTGCGGACGCCTGGTGGCGAAGTCCTCGTCCAGGTTCACGCGTCCGAGCAGTTCACGGACCCGATCGGCGGTCTCGGCGGCTCCGCGTGCGCGGTGGTGCAGCTGGAGCGGCCGGGCGATGTGGTGCTCGATCGAGTGGAACGGGTTGAGCGACGCGAAGGGGTCCTGGAACACCATCTGGACGTGTCGGCGGTACATGCTGCCGACGACGGGCGTGCCGTCCTCGAGTCGGACGTCGATCGACCCACGCGTGGTGGACTCGAGCTTCGCGAGCATCCTGGCGATCGTGGACTTCCCCGAACCGGACTCCCCGACGAGTGCGACGGTGCGCCCGGGGAGCAGCTCGAACGACACGTCGTCGACGGCCCGCAGCGTGGTGCGCTTCAGGCCCTTGCGGGTGTGGAAGTCCTTGCCGAGGTGGCTGACGGTGACGCTGGTCATGCGAGGGTCTCCTCATCGACGCCGCTGCGGATGAACGCGCCGCGCTCCCCCGACAGGCTCGGGAACGACTGCAGCAGCCGCTTCGTGTAGGGGTGCTGCGGGTCGTGCTGGATCACCGCTGCCCGGTCGCACTCGACGACCTCGCCGCGGAGCATGATCGCGATCCGGTCGCTGATCTCGAGCAGCAGCGGCAGGTCGTGCGTGATGAACACCACGGCGAACCCGAGCTCGTCCCGCAGTCGCACGATCTCGCGGAGGATCTCCCGCTGGACGACCACGTCCAGCGCGGTCGTCGGTTCGTCCATGATCATGATCTGCGGTTCGAGCAGCATCGCCATCGCGATCATCACGCGCTGCCGCATGCCCCCGGACAGTTCGTGCGGGTACGCGGTGATGCGGGACGGGTCCACGCCGACACGGCTGAGCGCGTCCTCGGCGATGGCCCGGCGTTCCTTCCGGGACAGGCCCTTCCGGTGCTCGACGAGCGCGTCGTCGAGCTGCGCACGGATCGTCGTGACGGGGTTGAGCGCGTTCATCGCGCCCTGGAACACCATCGACAGCTTCGACCACCGCACCGCCCGGAGCTGCTCGTGCGGCAACCCGAGCAGGTCGATGTCGGTGCCGTCCCGGTCGTGGAACGTGATGCTCCCCGACGCGACCTTCGCCGGCGGTCGGTGCAGCCGGGTGATGGCGTAGGCGAGGGTGGTCTTCCCGCACCCGGACTCCCCCGCGAGTCCGAGGATCTCGCCGGGTGCGAGCGTCAGGGAGACGTCCTTCACGGCGTGCACGGGGTGTTCGGTCTCGTAGACCACGTTGAGGTGGTCGATGGTCAGGACGGCGGTCATCGCTTGGCTCCCTTCAGACGACGCAGGGCACGTTCCCGGCGGCGCTGTGCCCGCACGTTCGCCAGGCGGGGGTTGATGACCTCGTCGATCGAGAAGTTCACGAGCGACAGGCCCATGCCGAGCAGCGCGATCAACAGCCCGGGCGGCACGAACCACCACCAGGCGCCGTTGGCCAGCGCGAAGCCGTTCTGCGCGTAGAAGAGCATCGTGCCGAGCGTCGACGAGTTCGACGCCCCGAGCCCCAGGAACGACAGCCCCGCTTCCCCGAGGATCGCAGCGATGACCGCGAACACGAACTGCGACGCCAGGACGGGCAGCAGGTTCGGCAGGATCTCGACCGCGATCACCCGCCACGGCCGTTCGCCGGCGACCCGCGCAGCCGAGACGTAGTCGCGGTTGCGGATCGACATCGTCTGGGCGCGGAGCACCCGCGCGGACCCCGCCCACGACGTGATCGCGAGGACGACGGCGATGGTCCAGAGCCCTCGTGCCTCACGCGGGACGAGCCCGGAGATCACGATGACGAGCGGCAGCCCGGGGATCACGAGGAACACGTTGGAGAACAGCGAGAACGCCTCGTCCATGATCCCGCCGAGGTACGCGCCGAGGATCCCGAAGAACGCGGAGAGCACGGTGGCGAGGAGCCCGACGATCAGCCCGATCTGCAGACTCCCACGGGTGGCGGAGGCGAGCTGGGCGAGGACGTCCTGGCCGGTCTGGGTGGTGCCGAGGAGGTTCTCGGCGCTCGGCGGCTGCAGCCCGGAGTCGCGGATGGTGGTCGGGTCGCCGACGAGCAGCGGCCCGATGACGCCGAACAGCGTGACGCCGGCGACGAGGACGATGCCGGTGACGAGCCACGGCGTGAGCGCGGGAAGGAACCGACGGATGCCTCCCTTGGCCTGCCGCCGGGTGGCGATCGACGTGGTGGTGTCCGCTTCCTCGGCGAGCGCCCCGATGGTCGGTTCGGTCTCTTCCTGGATGTTGGTCATGTCGTCTCCTCCCTAGCTCCGTGCCCGCGTGCGGGGGTCGATGATCCCGTACAGCAGGTCGACGACGAGGTTCGCGCCGAGGACCGCCAGGGTGATGAACAGGAAGATCCCCTGCATGAGCGCGTAGTCGTTGTTCGTCACCGCGGAGAGGAGCTTCGACCCGATGCCCGGGTACGAGAACACCTGCTCGGTGACGACCGACCCGGAGACGATGAACCCGAGGGAGATCGCGAACCCGGCGACGGACGGCAGCACGGCGTTCCTGGCGGCGTAGTTCCGCAGGATCTTGCCGTCGGACAGGCCCTTCGCCTGCGCGGTCGTGATGTAGTCCTCGGAGAGGGTCGACACCATCATGTTGCGCATCCCGAGCAGCCAGCCGCCCAGGGACGCGAGCACGATGGTCGCGGCCGGTAGCACGCCGTACTTGATCGCCGACCCGATGAACTCGAGGTTGAAGCCCGGGGTCAGGACGACGTCGTAGCCGCCCTGCGCCGGGAACAGGTGCATGCCGGTGGCGAAGAAGTAGACCAGGATCAGGGCGAGCCAGAAGTACGGCACGGCGGCGAGCAGGGTGGTGGCGGGCACGAACGAGTCGAGCCAGGTGCCGGGCTTCCACCCGACGAAGGCGCCGAGACCGACGCCGATGACCGCAGCGAGGATCGTGGCGATGCCGACGAGGGCGATGGTCCACGGCAGCGAGCTCGCGATGACCTCGGTGACGGGTGCCGGGAAGTAGCTGACGGACACGCCGAGGTCACCGCGGAACACGTTGCCGAGGTAGCGGCCGTACTGGACGATGATCGGTTCCGAGGAATCGCCACCGAGGAGCAGCTCGTACGCCTGCCGGGTCGCCGGGGTCACCTGTCCGCCGCGCTGCTGGAGCTTGGCGAGCAGGATGTCCACCGGGTTCCCGGGCAGGAGCCTGGGGATGATGAAGTTCAGCGTCAGTGCCGCCCAGAGTGCGACGACGTAGAAGCCGATCTTGCGCAGGAAGTAGGTCATCGTCGAGTGCTCCTCGGTCGCGATCCCATCGGCGTCAGCCCTTCGCCGGCTTGAGCGCCTTGAAGATCTCGGCGTTGTCCGGGCTCGCCCAGACGGCCGGGAAGGCGTAGAGGTCGGACTTGGTGGGCCAGCCGGTGAACTTCGACGCGTGGAACTCGCTCGTCGTGCCGCCGGTCATCACGGGGATGTAGGGCATGTCCTCGACGACGTGCTGCTGGATGACGTCGAGTTCGGGCTGGGTCGCCGCGGTGTCCTCGGGGTTGATCGCGGCGAGCTTCGTGAGCGCGGCGTCGACCTCGGGGTTGCTGTACCTGGCGATGTTCATCGGGGCTGCCTCGCCGACCTTGGCGGTGTTCGCGGTCGAGAAGTAGTTGTTGTACAGGTAGTACGGGTTCGCGGTCGGGCCCTGGCCGAGCGAGTCGATCGCGAGCTCGAAGTTCCCCTTGGTCTTCTTGTCGGTCCACTCGTTCCACGACGACTGCTGCGCCTTGAGCTCGATGCCCGCTGCCTTGAGCTGCTGCGTCATCGTGTCGATCGCGGTGATGTAGTCGGTCCACCCGGTGACGACCTCGACGGTCAGGGACAGCTTCTTGCCGTCCTTGGCGTAGATCCCGTCCGCGCCCTTCGTGTACCCGGCGCCCTCGAGCGTCGACGCCGCGGCGGCCGTGTCGGCGCCGGACGGCATGACCGCGGGCGAGACGTCCTTCGAGATGGTGTCCTTCTGCGTCGTGGTGAGCGCGAAGGTCGGCGAGATCTCGCTGGCCGTGTTCGAGAACGCGAGCGAGTTCAGCTGCTTGCGGTTGATCGCGTCGGCGATGGCGTGCCGCACGGCGGGGTCGGTCTGCGGGCCGGAGCAGCCGAGCGCGGTGGACGAGCAGGTGAGGAGCGCCATCTGGTTCTGCCCGACGGTGATGCCGTCGTAGCCCGGGTACTTGCCGGGGATGTCGTCCATGTTCGGCACCGGGCCGGTCTGCCAGTCGATGGACCCCTGCGACAGGGCGTCGGCGCCGGCGGTGTTGCCGGAGAGCGACAGGTAGCGGATCGTCTTCACGGCCGGTGCGCCGCCCCAGTAGTCCTTGTTCGCCTCGAGGGTGAACGCCTGCGCCTTGAAGGTGCCGAGCGTGTACGGACCGGTGCCGACGGGCTTGCGGACGACGTCCGTGGTCGGGTCGATGTCCTTCCACAGGTGCTCTGGGACGATCCACGTCTTGCCGAGCAGGTTCGGGCCGAGCACGAACGACGGCTTGTCGAAGGACACCACGACCGTGTCGTCGCCGTCGGCCTTCGCGGTGCCGTCGTAGCCGATGGAGTTCAGCGCCTTCTGCTTCTTGAGCATGTCGAGCGTGAAGACGACGTCCTTCGCCGTGAAGGGCTTGCCGTCACTCCACTTCGCGCCGTCGCGGAGCGTGATCGTCAGCTGCGTGCCGTCGCCGTTCCACTCGTACGACTTGCCGAGGAGCGGCTTCGGGTCCTTGGTGTTGACGTTGGTGATGAAGAACAGCGACTCGTAGATCGTGCCGACGCCGCCGATGTTGGAGGGCGACCACGGGTTGTAGTTGATCTGGTAGTCGCCGGACTGGCCGGTGTACGCGATCAGGGTGGAGGCAGCGTCCCCGGTGCTGGCGGAGCCGCTGGAGCTGCAGCCGCTCAGCGCGAGGCCGGCTGCGAGGAGAACGGCTCCGCCGATGGCGAGCCGTGAACGGGTTGGGTTGAACATCGTTGTCCTCTCGGTCTGCGTCGTCGCAGGTCCACGTTGTGAGCGTGATTGTTACACGCATAAACTAAGTCGGTCAAGAGGCAGCGACGACGCGGCCCGACGAGCACTGGAGACGCGATGGAGCGGACGACACTGGACGGCACGTGGACCCTCGAGGCGGTGCACGGCCCGGCCGAGGCACCGAGCGGGAGGATCGCGGCGACCGTCCCCGGCTGCGCACACACCGACCTGCTGCGCGCCGGCCTGGTCCCCCACCCGTTCGACGGCGACAACGAAGCGGCGACGCAGTGGATCGGCGACACCGTCTGGCGCTACCGCCGCACGTTCGAGTGGGCGGCTCCCGACGCCGAGCGCCACGACCTGGTCGCGGACGGCCTCGACACCCTCGCCACCATCGAGCTGAACGGCGTCGTCGTCGGCACCACGAGGAACCAGCACCGCTCGTACCGGTTCCCCGTCGGACACCTGCTCCGCCCCGGCACGAACGAGCTCGTCGTCACGTTCGACGCCCCGGTGCCCGCTGCCGAACGCGAGTCGGCGCTGCACGGCGGCGAACTCCCACACGTCAACCACCACCCCTACAACGCACTGCGGAAGAACGCGTCGAACTTCGGCTGGGACTGGGGCATCGACGTCGCGACGAGCGGCATCTGGAAGTCGATCGGCATCGAGTCCTGGAGTGGCGTCCGCATCGCGTCCGTCCGGCCCCTCGTCGACCTGGACGGCGCCGACGGTGTGCTCACCGCACACGTCGAGGTCGAGCACGCCGGTTCCACCGGCGCCTTCTCGCAGGCGATCGGCGGTGCACCCGTCACGTCCGCCGGCGGTGACGGACCGACCGGACTGGAGGCACGGATCACCGTGGCCCCGTACCGCGCGTCCGCCACGTCCCCCGGATCCGGCACCGAGCCTCCCGTCCGGATCGTCGGCTCGCGTCCCGTCGTGGACGGCGCGGCCACCGTCCGGGTCGTCGTGCCGGACGTCGCGGTCTGGTGGCCGCGCGGCGAGGGCGACCAGCCGCTGCACGACGTCCGCGTCGAGGTCGGCGACGCGGTGTGGACCGGCCGCGTCGGCTTCCGCACGGTCACGCTCGACACGGCGGCAGACGCCGACGGCGCGCCGTTCCTGCTCCGGGTGAACGGGCGTCCGGTGCTGGTCCGCGGGGCGAACTGGATCCCGGACCACGCGTTCCTGACCGAGATGACACCGGAGCGCTACGCCGACCGGATCGACGACGCCGTCCAGGCGAACGTGAACCTGCTGCGGATCTGGGGCGGCGGCGTGTACGAGTCGACCGACCTGTACGACCGGTGCGACGAACTCGGCGTGCTCGTCTGGCAGGACTTCCTGTTCGCCTGCGCCGCCTACGCGGAGGAGCCGTGGCTCGCGGACGAGGTCGAGGCGGAGGCCCGCGAGGCCGTCACCCGACTGTCCCCGCACCCGTCGCTGGTGGTGTGGAACGGCAACAACGAGAACCTCGTGGCGTACGCGGAGTGGGGCTGGCGGCCGTCGCTCGTCGGCCGGACCTGGGGCAACGGGTACTACCGGTCGCTCCTGCCCGCGATCGTGTCGGAGCTCGACCCCACCCGTCCGTACACGCCCGGCAGCCCGTTCTCCTTCGACGAGTACCTGACGCCGAACGACGAGCGGAACGGCAGCGTGCACATCTGGGACGTCTGGAACCGGCTGGACTACCGCGCGTACGGGGACTGGGACCCGCGCTTCGTCACGGAGTTCGGGTTCCAGGGGCCGCCGGCGTGGTCGACCCTGACCGCGGTGGTGCACGACGAGCCGCTCGACCCGGAGGGGCACGAGATGCTCGTGCACCAGAAGGCCGACCAGGGCAACCGGAAGCTCGCCGACGGCATGCGCGGGCACCTGCCGACGCCGGCGTCGATCGAGGACTGGCACTGGTCCGCGCAGCTGAACCAGGCGCACGCGATCCGGTTCGGCATGGAGTGGTTCCGGTCACGCACCCCGTACAACACCGGGACGATCGTGTGGCAGTTGAACGACGACTGGCCGGTGGTGTCGTGGTCGCTCGTCGACCACGCGGGGATCCGGAAGCCGGTCTGGTACGCCGTCCGGCATGCCTACCAGACGGTGCTGCTCACGGTGCAGCCAGGGGACGGGTCCGGTCTCGACCTGGTGCTGGTGAACGGGTCGGGCGCCCGGGTCGAGGACACCGTGACGGTCGAGCGGGTCGGGTTCGACGGCTCGGTGCTCGCGACGGGGTCGTTCGACCTCGGCGCTGCGCCCGCCGATGCCGGGCGGGTCGCACTGCCCGTGTCGCTCGCCGTTCCGGAGGACCCCGCGGCGGAGGTCCTCGTCGTCTCGGGTCCGCTCGGTCGCACGGTGCACGACTTTGCCGAGGTGGTCGACCAGCGGTTCGCGCCTGCGCCCCTGACCGTCTCGGCGACGGCCACCGAGGACGGCGCCAGGGTGACCGTGACCGCCACGTCGTACGCCCGCGACGTGTCGCTCTTCCCGGACCGCGTCGCGCCTGCCGCCCGCGTGAACGACGGGCTCGTGTCGCTGCTGCCGGGCGAGTCCGTGACGTTCACCGTCACGGGCGCACCTGGTGTCGACACCGCGGCGCTCGGGTCACCGCTCGTGCTCCGGCACGCCGGCGACCTGCGCGGATAGCGCCGCGCCGCCGCGAGCGCCGGCGCGGCGGCGCGGCTCGGACGCGTCAGTCGAGCGCGCGGCACTCCAGCACGATCGCGGTCCCAGGTGCGAGCATCGGCAGGCGCGCGCCCACGTCCTCGAGCACGGCACCGGGTAGCTCGAGGAACCCGCGCGCGATCCACTGCGGCGGCACCATGTCGAGCCCCTGCGGGACGCCGATGCCCGTGACCGGGGCGAGCCGGTAGCGCCGCGTCCGGTCGAGCCCGCGCAGCCGGAGCGGCACCGCGAGCGACTGCGGCCCCGTGGCCGTCCTGGCGACGCGGACGAGTGCGCGGGACCGGTCGGTGGCGACGACCGAGGTGGTCGCGAGACCGGGGTCGCCGAGGTCGAGGTGCCGGAGTCGTCCGGTGTGCAGCAGCCCGCGCTCCCGCCGGTACAGCGCCGTCCAGGCCCGGACACGGTCGAGCTCGACGGGCGTCAGCGTCGTGACGTCGGTCTCGATCCCGGCCGAGCCGAACAGCGACACCGCCATCCGGAAGTCGAGGTCGAGGTGCCGCCCGGTGGTGTGCGAGACCTCCGGGCCGACGTGCGACCCGATGAGTTCGAGCGGCAGGAGTGCCTCGGTCCAGCGCTGGATCGGCAGCCGTTCGAGGGCGTCGTTCGTGTCCGACGGCCACACCCGGTCCGTCCGTTCGAGCACCCCGAGGTCGACGCGGGCCCCTCCGCTCGCACAGGCCTCGATCTCGAGCCACGGGTGCCGGGCACGCAACTCGTCCATCAGCGTGTAGACCCCGCGGGTGTGGGCGTCGAGGCCCGCACGCCCGTCGTGCACCGCGTGCACGACGTCCCGGTTCTGGTCCCACTTGACGAACTCCACGTGGTGCTCGCCGATGACCGCCGACATGGCCTCGAGCACGAAGGCCCGGGCATCGACGTTCGCCATGTCGAGCACGTACTGGTTGCGCCAGGTCCGCACGTCGTCGTCCGGCCGCTGCAGGAGCCACTCCGGGTGGGCGACGGCGAGCTCGGACACCGGGCTCACCATCTCGGGTTCGAACCACAGCCCGAACTCCATCCCGAGTTCCCGGACACGGTCGACGAGCGGCCGGAGCCCGTCCGGCCAGACCGCGGGGTCCACCCGCCAGTCGCCGAGCGAGGTGCTGTCGGACCGGCGCCCGAGGAACCACCCGTCGTCGAGCACGAACCGCTCGACGCCGATGTCCGCGGCGGTCTCCGCGAGGGCGACGAGCGGCGCGAGTCCCTGGCGGTAGTACACGGCTTCCCAGGTGTTCAGGACGACGGGCCTGGGTCGTCGCGGGTGCCCGGGTCGCGCTCGGAGCGAGTCGTGGAACCGCGCGGAGACGCCGTCGAGCCCCTCGTCGCTCCAGACGAACACGGCATCAGGCGCGTTGAACGTCTCCCCGCGACCGAGGACCACCTCGCCGGCGCGCAGGAGCTCCCCCGCCCCGAGCAGCGGCCGGGCCTCGGCGAGCACGTCGACCCGGTGGACGGCGTCCGCGCTCCACGCGAGGTGCACCGCCCACACCTCCCCGGCGGCGTCGTCGAACCCCGGCGTCCCGAGCGCCAGCAGCGTCGGTGCATCGTGACCCGTCCGTCCGCGGCGGCTCTCGCGTGCGTGGGTCCCGGCTGTCAGCGCGCGCCGTTGCGGCGTTCGCTCACGGGTCCACCGGCCGCCGAGGTCGAGGGCCTCCGCCACCCACTCCCCCACCGGCAGCGTCGCCTCGAGCGCCTGGAGGTGCACGGGCCGGTCGCTCCGACCGGTGACCGCGTGCCGCACGCGCAGCACACCGGCGCCGTCGAGCGCGAACACGCTCCGGAGCGCCAGGACGTCGGAGTGCGCCGTGACGACGAGCTCCGCCCCCTCCGAGGTCACCCGGGCGTCGCGCCATCGTGGCACGAGCGGCGCGCCGTCGACGTGCCCGGCGATCCCTGGGCGCCCCTCCCAGCCGTCCCGCTCCGTCGGCAGCACGGTGAGCGGCCACGGCGCGTCGAACGCGCTCGGCGAGATCGGGCGGCCGAGCGCCAGGACCACGTCGTCGGCGTCGGCGTCGGCGATCGGGCCGACGTCACGGCCCCAGTGCAGCACCTCCGGCAGCCCGTCGACGGCGGCGGCGACCACGAGGGACACCCCTGCCGCACGGAGGACGTGGACCGGGCGCACCGGTTCGGCGGGACCGAGCGGGCGCGCGTCGCGATCGACGACCGTCATGCCGCGCGCTCCTCGCGGAGCACGCGGACGCGACCAGCCGGCACGACGGTCTCCGGTCCGTGGACGGAGCCGTCGAGCAGGTCCGTACCGGACGCGACGACCGTGACGGGCTCCGCCCGGTGGTTGAGGAGGAACAGGAACGCGGAACCGTCGCGTCCGACGCGACTCACGGCCTCCAGTCCTGGAGGCCCGGTGACGGTCCGCGGGATCGCCCGGTCCGCCACGATCCGGTCCACGAGCCGTTGGATGCTGTCGTCCGACAGCATCGCCGAGACGTACAAGGCGTCGCCGGCGTCCGCGTGTCGGCGGGTGACCGCCGGGCGGCCGGCGAGCGGCCCGTCCGTGTAGGCGAGGACGACGTCGGCATCCGCCACGACGACCGCCTCGGCCCAGTCGGTGACCACCTCACCGTCGTCCAGTGACCAGCGTTCGTCGCGCTGCAGCGGGGTGAACTCCTCGCTCCACGCACCGAGCACGTCGCGGAACGCACCCGGGTACCCGCCCGAGCGGATGCGTGCGTGCTCGTCGGCGACGCCGGACAGGTACGTCACGACGAGCGTCGCGCCCCGGTCCACCACGGCGGACAGCCGAGCCGCCGTGGCGTCGTCGACGATCAGGAGCGTCGGCAGCACCACGACGTCGTAGCCGTCGAGGTCCGCGTCGATCGGCAGCACGTCGGTGAGCACCTGGCGGTCGAAGAACGCACGGTGCCACACGCGGAGTTCCCGGGCGTACGACAGTGCCCGGTGCGGCTTGAGGCCGGACTGCACGGCCCAGCCGGAGGGGTCGTCGACGACGATCGCCACCCTGGCCGGCTCGACGACGCTGCCCTGCACGGGTGCGAGTGCCTGCATCGCCCGACCGAGCGCGGTGACCTCGCGCCAGATCCGCGTGCGGGTGCCGGCGTGCGGCAGCATCGCGGAGTGGAACTGCTCCGCACCGGCCGTCGACGCCCGCCACTGGAAGAACAGGGCGCCGTCGGAGCCGCGGGCGACGTGTGCGAGCGCGTTCCGCACCAGTTCACTCGGCTCCTTCGCGCGGTTCCGCTCCTGCCAGCTCGGGCCGCCGGTCGAGTGCTCCATGAGGAGCCACGGGCCGCGCCCTCGGGTGATGCCCCGCATCCGGTCGGCAGCAGCCGCGAGGTCCTGCTCGCGACGCGGGTCGTCCACGAGCGTGTAGTGGTCGTTCGCGGGGATCGCGACGTGCGCGGCCCAAGCCGCGTAGTCGACGGTCTGCGATGCGGCCCCGACCATGAAGTTCGTCGTGACGGGGACGGCGGAATGCCGTTCGATGACGGTCTTCTCGTGCAGGTAGTGAGCGAGCAGCGAGTCGGACGAGAACCGCTCGGCGTCGAGGAACAGCCCCGGGTTCGGCGCACCGTCGCGCGGCCCGCGCGGCAACGACACCTCGTCGAAGTCCGTGTACGAGTGCCCCCAGAACGCCGTGCCCCAGGCGTCGTTGAGGGCGTCGATCGACTCGTGGTGCGCACGGAGCCAGTCCCGGAACGCAGCTGTGGAGTCCGCGCAGGTGCAGCGCGCGTTGCCACCGCCCAGCTCGTTGCTGACGTGCCAGAGCCGTACGGCGGGGTGGCTGCCGTAGCGCTCGGCGACGGCGTCGACGATCCGCGTGGCATGCTCGCGGAACACCGGTGAGTCCGGGCACCAGCCGAGCCGTTCGCCGGTCTGCCGGACGATGCCCTGCCGGTCGACCGGGAGGATCTCCGGGTGAGCCGCGACCAGCCAGCTCGGCGCCGCGGCGGTCGGCGTCGCGAGGTCCACCGCGATGCCGTTCCGGTGCAGCAGGTCAAGGACCTCGTCGAGCCACTCCCACGTGTACTCCCCCGGCGCCCGCTCGAGCAGCCCCCAGGAGAAGACCCCGACGGTGACCAGGTTCACCCCGGCCTCGCGCATGAGCCGGACGTCCTCGTGCCAGACCTCGCGCGGCCACTGCTCGGGGCTGTAGTCGCCGCCGAACGACAGGCCAGTGGTGGGCCAGGCAGGGGTGGTCCGAGCGGTCACGGCATCTCCTTCGATGGTGGGACCGCACCAGCCTCCCGGTTCGCCCGGTGTTTGTCAACGCGTGTAACTAAGTCGCCGTCACTCCTGCAGCAGGCCGCGGATCGCGAGCACCGCGCCCGCGCGCGCCCACTCGGAGAACTCGAACGGCTGGACCTCGATCGTCAGGGCGTCGGTGTTCGGCACGAGCGCACCACGCAGTGCGTCGTCCACGGCGCTCCGGGCGATGTCGTACACGGGCAGACCGTCGCCCGTGAGCACGATCGCCGACGGGTCGGTGACGTGCACGACCGACGCCAGGACGACCCCGAGCGCGCGCCCGGCATCCGCGAACGCCGCGAGAGCCGGCGCGTCCCCGTCCCGTGCGAGCTCCACCACCTCGTCGTACGTCGCGCCCACGTGGCCGGAGTTCCGCACGATGACGGGACTCGGCAGGTAGCTCGACGCACACCCGTGGTGCCCGAGGCCGCAGTCGGGACCGCCGCCCAGGACCGGCAGGTGTCCGATCCTCCCGAGCCGCCCGTTCTGCCCGGTCGACACCTGGCCGTTGGCGATGAGCCCGAGCCCGACACCCTCTCCGACGGTGACGAGCGCCATCGACTCCCGGCCCGCGCCGGCACCGAACCAGTGCTCCTTCGCGGTCAGGGCATGCACGTCGTTGGCGGTGGACGTCGCGAGCCCGGTGCGGTCGGACACCATCCGTGCGAACGGTACGTCGACCCAGCCGAGGAACACCGACGCGGCGACGATCGGCTCGCCGCCACGGACGAGCACGTCGCCAGGGAGGGAGACCCCGATGGCGCAGAGGGCCGGGTGCGCCTGCCGGAGCTGCGTCGTGACGGCGGTTATCTGCGCGGCGACGTCCTCCGGCACCGTGGATGCCAGACCCTCCTCGTGCAGCGCGAGGATCCGCCCACCGAGGTCCGTCACCGCCGCGTACAGCCGGTCCTTCGTGAGCTTCACACCGAGGAACTCCCACTTCCCCGAACTCACCTCGAGGAGCTCCGACGGGCGACCGGTCGCACCGCGGACATCGGTACCGACCTCCACGACCATGCCGTGCGCAACCAGCAGCCGCATGGCACGGGTCAGACTCGCTCTGGAGAGCCCGAGTGACCGAGCGATCTCGGCACGTGAGAGCACCCCGTGGATGAGGATCTCCCGCAACGCCAGGCGGGAGCCATCCGGCAGTGCCGGCCAGGTGTGCGTCATCGTTCCTCCGTCGGCAGATCCTGGCTGATCCTATTGCCAGCCCTCTTGCGACGACGACCGGGAGTGGTCATGGAACGGTCCTGGAACGCAGAAAACCCCTGACCAGTACTGGTCAGGGGTTCCCTGGTGTTGCAAAAGAAGTCCGGCGGCGTCCTACTCTCCCACAAGGTCCCCCTTGCAGTACCATCGGCGCTGAGAGGCTTAGCTTCCGGGTTCGGAATGTGACCGGGCGTTTCCCTCTCGCTATGACCACCGGAACACTGTCG
>JASCOI010000049.1 GCA_029959665.1 Microbacteriaceae bacterium PS02333 | reverse complement strand
GACGTGAGCCGATCGGCTCACGTCCGCCGGGCCTCCCGTCCACCCGCATCACGGTTTCCACAGACAGCCGCCGCTGGGTCCTGACCACCGTGCCACCCGCGCTACAGTGATCCGGGATCGTCGCGACTGCGACGCCCGCGGCGCACACCGAAAGGCGACAGCACCTCCATGCCCCTCCTGAGCATCCCGAGCCCCAGCACCGCCTGGCAGTACTTCGATCTGACCGCCTGGCTGCGCGACGCGTTCGGGTGGTCGCTGCCGCTCGACTTCCGGATCCACGCGTACGCGATCTGCATCCTGCTCGGCATCGTCGCCGCCGTCGTCGTCACGAACCGACGGCTCAACGCCCGCGGCGTGGAGCGCTGGATCATCATCGACATCGCCATCTGGGCCGTGCCGGCCGGCATCATCGGTGGGCGCCTCTTCCACGTGTTCACCCACGTCAGCGACTACTTCGGTCCCGGGCGCGACCCGCTGTCCTTCCTCTACATCTGGGAAGGCGGCCTCGCGATCTTCGGGGCGCTCATCCTCGGGTCGGTCGGTGCCTACATCGGATGCCGCCAGGTGGGGCTGCGGTTCACCGCCTTCCTGGACGCCGTCGCGCCCGCGATGCTGCTCGCGCAGGCGTTCGGCCGGCTCGGCAACTACTTCAACCACGAGCTGTTCGGCATGCCGACCAGCCTGCCGTGGGGGCTGCAGATCGAGTCGTCCAACGCGGCCTACCCGACCGGGCTGCCGGAGGGCACGCTGTTCCACCCGACGTTCCTCTACGAGATCATCTGGAACGTCCTCGGCTTCGTCGTGATCATCCTGATCGACCGCAAGTTCCGCCTCCAGTGGGGCCGCGTGCTCGCGCTGTACCTGATCTGGTACGGCCTCGGCCGGTCGTTCCTCGAGTCGATCCGCGTCGACACCTCCGAGACCTTCTTCGGCATCCGGACGAACGTGTGGGCCTCGTTCGCGGCGATCCTGCTGGGCCTCATCATCTTCTGGATCCAGTCGAAGCGGCACACCGGCAAGGAGCCGAGCCCCTACCTGCCCGGTCGCGGGCCCCGTGCGAACTCGGATGTAGACTCGGACGACACCTACTCGGAGCACGGGGACGACGCACCCATCGCCGCCGACTCCGAACCGGTCGCCACAGCAGCCGACCGTTCCTGAGGGGTCCGCTGCGGCGGGCCAGCTCAGCGCACCACACAGCCCGCGCACCACCACAGCAACAGGTCCACCACAAGCGGGCCAGAACACCTCCGCACGCCGCAGGGCAACTCGCTGACGGCGTGCACGGGCACCAGTCCCGCCCACTCGGGCGGCACGCACCGCCGGGCCACCGCTGTCCCTGTTCCACTTCCTCGTGAGGACGGTTCCCCATGGCGCTCCTGCCACCACAGTCCACGTCTCGTCCGGCCGCAACGGGCCGGTCCACGGCGCTCCTGCCTGCGCACCGGCGGTTCTCCGCGATCCCGGACGCCACGGGGATGTACGACCCCGCGAACGAGAAGGACGCCTGCGGCCTGGCGATGGTCGCGACGCTCCGCGGGACGCCAGGACACGACATCGTGGACGCCGCGCTCGGTGCGCTCCGCAACCTCGAGCACCGCGGTGCCGTCGGTTCGGACGCCGGCACCGGTGACGGCGCCGGCATCCTCTGCCAGGTGCCCGACGCGTTCTTCCGCGAGGAGGCGCCGTTCGAGCTGCCCGCCGCGGGGGAGTACGCGGTCGGCACCGCCTACCTGCCGGTGGACGATGCCGACCGTGCCGCGGTGAAGGCCGCCGTCGAGTCCTACGCTGCCGAAGAGGGCCTCCGAGTCCTCGGATGGCGTGTGGTGCCGGTGCGTCCTGACGTCCTCGGGACGCTCGCACGTGCCGCGATGCCGGCCTTCGAGCAGCTGTTCGTGGCGTCCGAGCGTCACGACGAGCAGGGCGCGTCCTGGGGCGGCATCGCCCTCGACCGCCAGACCTTCCGTCTCCGCAAGCGCGTCGAGCGCGAGCAGGAGATCTACTTCATGTCCCTGTCGAGCCGGACCATGGTCTACAAGGGCATGGTCACGACGTTGCAGCTCGAGCCGTTCTACCCGGACCTCAGCGACGAGCGGTTCGCGTCGAAGCTCGCGATCGTGCACTCCCGGTACTCGACGAACACGTTCCCGTCGTGGCCGCTCGCACAGCCGTTCCGTACGCTGGCGCACAACGGCGAGATCAACACCGTCCGCGGCAACCGCAACTGGATGCGCGCCCGCCAGTCGCAGCTCGAGAGCGAGCTGCTCGGCGACATGGCGCCGCTGCTGCCGATCGTCAGCCCCGGCGCGAGCGACTCCGCGTCCTTCGACGAGACCCTCGAGCTGCTCACCCTGACCGGGCGGACGCTCCCGCACGCGGTGTCGATGATGGTCCCGGAGGCGTGGGAGAACCAGGCCGACATGGACCCGGAGCTCCGGGCGTTCTACGAGTACCACTCGATGCTCATGGAGCCGTGGGACGGCCCCGCGGCGATCACCTTCACCGACGGCTCGCTCGTCGGCGCCACGCTCGACCGCAACGGCCTGCGCCCCGGACGCTTCCTGGTGACCGACGACGGTCTCATCGTGATGGGGTCGGAGACCGGCGTGATCGACGTCCCCGCGTCGAAGGTCGTCCGCAAGGGCCGTCTGCGCCCCGGCCGGATGTTCCTCGTCGACACCGAGGCCGGTCGCATCATCGAGGACGACGAGGTCAAGCAGGGCCTGGCGTCCTCCGGGCCGTGGGGCGAGTGGCTGGAGGCCGGCCGGATCAACCTCCGCGACCTGCCCGAGCGGGAGCACATCGTGCACACGCCCGCGTCGGTCACGCGTCGACAGCGCGCCTTCGGCTACACCGAGGAAGAAGTCCGGATCCTGTTGCGCCCGATGGCGCAGGCGGGTGCGGAACCGCTCGGCGCGATGGGCTCCGACACCCCGATCGCGGTGCTGTCCGAGCGCCCGCGGCTCCTCTTCGACTACTTCACCCAGCAGTTCGCGCAGGTGACGAACCCGCCGCTCGACTCCATCCGCGAGCAGGTCATCACCTCGATGGGCATGGGCCTCGGCCCGGAGCGCAACCTCCTCGACGCCGGCCCGGAGCACGCGAAGCAGATCGTCCTCGACTTCCCGGTCATCGACAACGACCAGCTCGCGAAGGTCCAGCACTTCGAGACGGCGTCCGGTCGGCACCTCACCGTGACGATCAAGGGCCTCTACCGGGTGGACGCGGGCGAGCAGGCCATGGAGCAGCGCATCCAGGCCGTCTGCGACGAGGTCGACGAGGCCATCGAGTCCGGCAAGCAGTTCATCGTGCTGTCCGACCGCGACGGCAACGCCGAGAGCGCCCCGATCCCGAGCCTGTTGCTGCTCGCGGCCGTGCACCACCACCTGATCCGCACCGAGCAGCGCATGAAGGTCGGCCTGATCGTCGAGGCGGGAGACGTGCGTGAGGTCCACCACGTCGCGACCCTGATCGGCTACGGCGCCTCGGCGATCAACCCGTACCTCGCGATGGAGACCTGCGAGAACCTGGTCCGCCAGGGCATGATCAGCGGGATCACCCCCGAGCAGGCCGTCAAGAACGTGATCAAGGCGCTCGGCAAGGGCGTCCTGAAGATCATGTCGAAGATGGGCATCTCGACGGTGTCGAGCTACGCGGGCGCCCAGGCGTTCGAGGCGGTCGGGCTGTCGCAGGAGTTCGTCGACAAGTACTTCACCGGCACCTCGTCGATCCTCGGCGGCGTCGACATCGACGTCATCGCGAAGGAGAACGCCGAGCGGCACGGTCAGGCGTACCCGCAGGACGGCGCGGTGCTCGCCCACGAGCGCCTGCAGACCGGTGGCGAGTACCAGTGGCGCCGCGAAGGCCCGCCGCACCTGTTCAACCCGGACACGGTGTTCCGCCTGCAGCACGCGACCCGTGCCCGCCGGTACGACATCTTCAAGGAGTACTCGAGCGCGGTCGACGACCAGTCCGAGGAGCTCATGACGCTCCGCGGCCTGTTCCGCTTCAAGCACGGCGAGCGGAAGCCCGTCTCCCTCGAAGAAGTGGAGTCGATCGAGTCCATCGTCAAGCGGTTCAACACCGGCGCGATGTCCTACGGCTCCATCTCGAAGGAAGCCCACGAGACCCTCGCGATCGCGATGAACCGTCTCGGCGGGCGGTCGAACACGGGTGAGGGCGGCGAGGACGTCGACCGGCTCCTCGACCCCGAGCGCCGCAGCGCGATCAAGCAGGTCGCGTCCGGACGCTTCGGCGTCACGAGCATGTACCTGACGCACGCCACGGACATCCAGCTGAAGATGGCCCAGGGTGCCAAGCCCGGCGAGGGCGGCCAGCTGCCGCCGCAGAAGGTCTACCCGTGGGTGGCGCGCACCCGCCACGCCACCGCCGGGGTGGGCCTCATCTCGCCCCCGCCGCACCACGACATCTACTCGATCGAGGACCTCAAGCAGCTGATCTTCGACGTCAAGCGCGCCAACCCCTCGGCGCGCGTACACGTCAAGCTCGTGAGCCAGTCCGGCATCGGTGCGGTGGCCGCTGGTGTGACGAAGGCCCTCGCCGACGTCGTGCTCGTCTCCGGCCACGATGGCGGGACCGGTGCGTCGCCGCTGAACTCGTTGAAGCACGCCGGTACCCCGTGGGAGATCGGTCTCGCCGAGACGCAGCAGACGCTCATGCTGAACGGCATGCGCGACCGCGTCGTGGTGCAGGTCGACGGCCAGATGAAGACCGGCCGTGACGTCGTCGTCGCAGCGCTGCTCGGCGCAGAGGAGTACGGCTTCGCCACCGCTCCGCTCGTCGTCGAGGGCTGCATCCTGATGCGCGTCTGCCACCTCGACACGTGCCCGGTCGGCGTCGCGACGCAGAACCCCGAGCTCCGCAAGCGTTTCTCGGGCAAGCCCGAGTTCGTCGTGAACTTCTTCGAGTTCATCGCGCAGGAAGTCCGCGAGCTCCTGGCCGAGCTCGGCTTCCGCAGTCTCGACGAGGCGATCGGGCACGCGGACGTCCTCGACGTCGACCGCGCCCTCGAACACTGGAAGGCGTCCGGCCTCGACCTGGAGCCCGTCCTCAAGGGGCCGGAGTTCCAGGCGGAGGAACCCCGCCGGCACCACCGCGAGCAGGACCACGAACTCGAGCAGCACTTCGACGTGCAGCTCATCCAGAAGGCGTCCGACGTGCTCGAGCACGGCGGGTCCGTCACGCTCGACCTGCCGATCCGCAACACCGAACGCGCCGTCGGCACCATGCTCGGCCACGAGGTCACGCTGCGCCACGGTGAGAACGGGCTCCCGGCCGGGTCGATCGACGTGACGCTGCGCGGGTCCGCCGGGCAGTCGCTCGGTGCGTTCATGCCGTCTGGCATCACGCTGCGGCTCATCGGCGACAGCAACGACTACGTCGGCAAGGGCCTCTCCGGTGGAGACATCGTCGTGCGCCCGGCCGAGTCGAGCGGATTCGAGCCGTCGGAGAACGTCATCGCCGGCAACGTCATCGGCTACGGCGCCACCCAGGGCAGCATGTTCATCCGCGGCATCGTGGGGGAGCGCTTCCTGGTCAGGAACTCCGGGGCGACCGCCGTCGTCGAGGGAGTGGGCGACCACGCGCTCGAGTACATGACGGGCGGTCTCGCGCTCATCCTCGGCGAGACGGGCCGGAACCTCGGCGCCGGCATGTCCGGCGGCACCGCGTACGTCAGGGGCCTGCGGACGGAGCACGTCAACCAGGACTCCCTGGGCAGTGGTGAGCTCCGGCTCGAGGAACTCGACAGCGCCGACGTGGAGATCGTCACGGACCTGCTCGAGCGGCACGCCGCCGAGACGGGGTCGACGGTCGCCGCCGACCTGCTGGCATCCGGTGACCTGTCCGAGTTCGTCAAGGTGCTGCCGCGCGACTACGCCGCAGTGCTCGAGACCCGCAAGCAGGCCGTCGACGAGGGGCTCGACCCCGACGGCGACATCGTTTGGAACCGGATCATGGAGGTGACCGGTGGCTGAGATCGTCGGCATCGAGAACCGCGCAGCAATCATCAACCCGGAGGTGACCGTTGGCTGACCCCAAGGGATTCCTGAAGGTCCAGGAACGCGAACTGCCCCAGCGTCGACCCGTCCCCGTCCGGCTCATGGACTGGAAAGAGGTCTACGAGCAGCAGGAGTCCGGCCAGCTGAAGCGCCAGGCCGGTCGCTGCATGGACTGCGGCGTGCCGTTCTGCCACCAGGGCTGCCCACTCGGGAACCTCATCCCGGAGTGGAACGACCTCACGTGGCGCGGCGAGGGCCGGCAGGCGATCGAGCGGCTCCACGCGACGAACAACTTCCCGGAGTTCACGGGTCGGCTCTGCCCGGCTCCGTGCGAGTCGTCGTGCGTGCTCGGCATCAACCAGCCGCCCGTGACCATCAAGCAGGTCGAGGTCTCGATCATCGACGAGGCGTTCCAGAACGGGTGGGTCACCCCGCACCCGCCGGAGCGCCTGACCGGCAAGACCGTCGCCGTCGTCGGTTCGGGTCCCGCCGGGCTCGCGGCCGCGCAGCAGCTGACCCGCGCCGGCCACACCGTCGCCGTCTACGAGCGTGACGACCGCATCGGTGGTCTGCTCCGCTACGGCATCCCGGACTTCAAGATGGAGAAGCGCCAGATCGACGCGCGGCTCGCCCAGATGCAGGCAGAGGGCACGCGCTTCCGCGCCGGTGTCGAGATCGGCCGGGACATCACCTGGGACGACCTGAAGTCGCGCTACGACGCGGTCGTGGTGGCGACGGGCGCGACCGTCCCGCGCGACCTCCCCATCCCCGGTCGCGACCTGGCCGGCGTGCACTTCGCGATGGAGTACCTCGTGCAGCAGAACCGCGCGGGTGCCGGCACCGTCGTCGACAACCAGATCACCGCAGAGGGCAAGCACGTCGTCGTGATCGGCGGCGGTGACACCGGTGCGGACTGCATCGGGACCGCCCACCGTCAGGGTGCGCTGAGCGTGACGAACCTGGCGATCGGCAAGCAGCCGCCGCTGGAGCGCCCGGACAACCAGCCGTGGCCGATGTTCCCGACCGTGTTCGAGGTCACCAGCGCCCACGAAGAGGGCGGGGAGCGCAGCTTCCTGGCCTCGACGGTCGAGTTCCTCTCGAACGACGCCGGCGAGGTCCGTGCGCTCCGTGTCGCCGAGACCGAGTACCTCGACGGCCGCCGCGTCCCGAAGGCCGGCACCGAGCGGGAGATCCCCGCCGACCTGGTCCTCATCGCGATGGGCTTCACCGGTCCCGAGACCGACACGCTCGAGCCGCAGCTCGGGCTCCCGGTGACGGTGTCCGGCGCCGTCGCGCGACAGGCCGACTACACCACGAACGAGGCCGGCGTGTTCGTCGCCGGTGACGCCGGCCGCGGGCAGTCCCTGATCGTCTGGGCCATCGCGGAGGGCCGTGCGGCCGCCGCGAAGGTCGACGAGTACCTCGAGGGCACCACGATGCTGCCGGCGCCGGTGAAGGCGACCGACCGGGCGATCTCCATCTGATGGCCACCACTCGGTGAGCGAGAGGCCACCAGCACTCGATAGGGTGCTGGTGGCCTCTTCTTCGTACTGCGAAGCCCCACGCCAGCAAGCAAGCAGCAGCCGCAAGCCCCACAAGACCCCACACGAAGGATTCCATTGAGACGCGCAAAGATCGTTTCGACCCTCGGCCCGGCCACGTCGGACTACGAGACCGTCAAGGAGATCATCGAGGCAGGCGTGGACGTCGCCCGACTCAACCTCAGCCACGGTGACTACAGCGTCCACGAGGCCAATTACGAGAACGTCCGTCGCGCCGCCGACGAGCTCGGCAAGCCGGTCGCGATCCTCGTCGACCTGCAGGGTCCGAAGATCCGTCTGGCCAAGTTCGCCGACGGCCCCCACCACCTCGACGTCGGTGACGTCTTCACGATCACGACCGAGGACGTCCCCGGATCGAAGGAGATCTGCGGCACCACGTTCAAGGGTCTCCCCGACGACGTGAAGCCCGGCGACCCGCTCCTCATCGACGACGGCCGCGTGCGCCTCCGCGTGCTCGACACCGACGGCGTCCGCGTCCGCACCGAGGTGGTCGTCGCCGGCACCGTCTCGAACAACAAGGGCATCAACCTCCCCGGCGTCGCCGTGAACGTCCCCGCACTGAGCGAGAAGGACGAAGCCGACCTCCGCTGGGGGATCCGGCAGGGTGCCGACCTCATCGCGCTGTCGTTCGTGCGCAACGCCGCCGACGTCGAGCGCGCCCACGAGATCATGGACGAAGAGGGCAAGCGCCTCCCCGTCATCGCGAAGATCGAAAAGCCGCAGGCCGTCGACGCGCTCGAGGAGATCATCGACGCCTTCGACTCGATCATGGTCGCCCGCGGTGACCTCGGTGTGGAGCTCCCGCTCGAGGCCGTCCCGATCGTGCAGAAGCGTGCCGTCGAGCTCGCCCGCCGCATGGCGAAGCCGGTCATCGTCGCGACGCAGATGCTCGAGTCGATGATCTCGTCGCCGATCCCGACCCGCGCCGAGACCTCGGACGTCGCGAACGCGGTGCTCGACGGCGCCGACGCCGTGATGCTCTCCGGCGAGACCAGCGTGGGCGAGTACCCCGTGCAGACCGTCCGCACCATGGCCCGCATCGTCGAGTCCACCGAGGACCACGGCCTCGAGCGCATCGCGCCGCTCGGCACCAAGCCGCGCACCCTCGGCGGTGCGATCACGCTCGCCGCGGTCGAGATCGCCGAGTTCACCGAGGCGTCGTACCTCTGCGTCTTCACCGAGTCCGGTGACTCGGCCCGCCGCATGTCGCGTCTCCGTCACGGGCTGCCGATCATCGCCTTCACCCCGAACGAGGCCACGCGTCGCCGCATGGCGCTCACCTGGGGCGTCCGCTCGTTCCTGGTGCCGCGCATGAAGCACACCGACGAGCTGTTCGGCCAGGTCGACGACGTCCTCATCCACAACGGCCTCGCCGCGCCCGGTGACCGCGTCATCGTCACGGCCGGCTCGCCTCCCGGACTCGAGGGCTCGACGAACGACCTCCGCGTCCACCGCGTGGGCGACGCGCACGCCGAGGCCGCACCGGCGTACGTTCGGGACTAGTCCCGCGGATCGCGCGAGGGCGCGGACAGGAGGCCCGGTGCAGGTGACTGCACCACCTCCGGTCCGCGCCCGCTCGCGTTCCAGCCCCCATCCCGTCGACAGGAGACGATCGCGATGAGTGAGCGGAGCCTCCGGTCCGAGACGGTGGGCCGACGGCCCACGGACGTGCGCCGATGGCGGCGGTACCTGGCCGACGAGCGCGCGGAAGCCGCCGTCTACCGCAACCTCGCGGCCCGTCGCGAGGGTGAGGAGCGGGAGATCTTGAGCGCCCTCGCGGAGGCCGAGGGCCGGCACGAGCAGCACTGGGTCGACCTGCTCGGCAACGACGTCGGCCGACCGTTGCGCGGCAGCCTACGGACGCGGGTCCTCGCCGCCTTGGCGAAGCGGTTCGGGTCGGTGTTCGTGCTCGCGCTCATGCAACGCGCCGAGGACCGCTCGCCGTACGCCGACGACGCGGACGCGACGGCGAGCATGGCAGCAGACGAACGGATCCACGGTGAGGTGGTCCGCGGGCTGGCGAACCGCGGCCGGATGCGCCTGTCCGGCACGTTCCGGGCGGCGGTCTTCGGCGCGAACGACGGCCTGGTCTCGAACCTGGCGCTCATCATCGGCATCAGCGCGTCCGGCGCGGACCGGCACTTCGTGCTCCTGAGCGGGATCGCCGGGCTGCTCGCGGGTGCCCTGTCGATGGGTGCGGGGGAGTACGTGTCGGTGCGGTCCCAGCGTGAGCTGCTCGAGGCGTCGTCGCCGCACCCGGACGCGAACCGGGCCGTCGCGGACCTCGACGTCGACGCGAACGAGCTCGCCCTGGTCTACCGGGCGCGGGGGATGCCCGAGCACGAGGCCGAGGCCCACGCGACCGACGTCCTCGCCGGGCTCGGGACCGGGCCGGACCCCCGGTCGCCCCGGGCGGTCGACGACCACGAGGCGGTCGGCAACGGCATGAGCGCGGCGATCTCGAGCTTCCTGTTCTTCGCGTCGGGCGCGATCATCCCCGTGCTGCCGTACCTGTTCGGACTCGACGGCTGGGCGGCGGTCGTCGTGGCCGGGTTCCTGGTCGGGATCGCCCTGCTCGGCACCGGCGCCGTCGTCGGCGTGCTGAGCGGTGCGTCGCCGCTCCGTCGGGCACTGCGGCAACTCGCGATCGGCTTCGGGGCCGCGGTGGTCACGTACCTGCTCGGACTGCTCTTCGGGACCGGATCGGCGTAGCGACCGCCGGCTACCGGCGGACGGCGGCTCGCGGCGGCAGGAGCAGCAGCGCTGCCGCCCCGACGACGATGAGGGCGATCCCCGCGAAGATCATGAACACCGTCAGTGCCAGCCCCGGCGCGACGAGCACCGCGATGCCGCCGAGGATCGAGAGCACCCCGCTGACGACCGTCGGGATGCGGGAGGAACCGGGGTGCCCGACGAACCCGCCGACGAGCGACGCGATGCCCTCGATGACGAACCCGATCCCCGCGAGCACCGCGTAGACCACGAGCGGGACGGCTGGGTCGAGGAGCGTGACCAGTCCGGCGACCGCGACGAGCACCCCGACCACGCCGGACGTCCACCGCCACACGGGCGGCGTCCCGTGGCCGCGGACCGCTGCGAACACGCGCATCACGCCGGCGACGACGAGGTAGACGCCGAAGAGCAATGCGACGACGACGAGGGACGGCCGGGGCCAGACGATCGCGACGATGCCGAGCGCGATGGCGACGACGGACGTCACGATGACGAACACCCGGAACGTCCGGACTGCACGGGAATCCACGAGCACTCCTCCCTGATCGGAGCTGGACGACCTGGACAGTACCCGGAGCACGACCGGCCCGCCCGCCGCGCAACCGGATGCAACCCCCGCCGACGTAGCGTCGCGGGCAGGCGCGCGGATCGTGCGCCACGACAGCGTCGTCGAAAGGGCACCACCATGACCATCGCAGCATCGCCCACCACCTACGCCGCACCCGGCGAGGCAGGATCGCTCGTCTCGTTCCGTCCCCGGTACGACCACTTCATCGGCGGCGAGTACGTCGCCCCGAGTGGCGGCCAGTACTTCGCGAACCCGACCCCGGTCACCGGCCGGGTCTTCACCGAGGTCGCCCGTGGCGACTCCACCGACGTGGACCGCGCCGTGCAGGCCGCGTGGAAGGCGTTCCCGGCGTGGGGGAAGACCAGCGTCACCGAGCGCGCGAACGTCCTCAACAGGATCGCCGACCGGATGGAGCAGAACCTCGAGCTCCTGGCCGTCGCGGAGACGTGGGAGAACGGCAAGCCGATCCGCGAGACCCTCGGTGCGGACATCCCACTCGCGATCGACCACTTCCGGTACTTCGCGGGGGCGATCCGGGCGCAGGAGGGGTCGACGGGGGAGATCGACCACGACACCGTGGCGTACCACTTCCACGAGCCGCTCGGCGTCGTCGCCCAGATCATCCCGTGGAACTTCCCGATCCTGATGGCGGTGTGGAAGCTCGCGCCGGCCCTCGCCGCCGGGAACTGCGTCGTCCTGAAGCCCGCCGAGCAGACACCGGCGTCGATCCACGTGCTCGTCGAGCTGATCCAGGACCTCATCCCCGCCGGCGTGCTCAACGTCGTGAACGGCTTCGGGTTCGAGGTCGGTGCCCCGCTCGCGCAGCACCCGGACGTCCGGAAGGTGGCGTTCACGGGGGAGACGACCACCGGCCGGCTCATCATGCAGTACGCGTCGCAGAACCTCATCCCCGTGACGCTCGAGCTCGGTGGCAAGAGCCCGAACGTGTTCTTCTCAGACGTCGCCCAGGAGAAGGACGTGTTCTACGACAAGGCACTCGAGGGCTTCGCGTTCTTCAACCTCAACCAGGGCGAGGTCTGCACCTGTCCGTCCCGCGCCCTCGTCGCGAAGGAGATCTACGACGGGTTCGTCGCCGACGGCCTCGACCGGGTCCGTGCGGTGAAGCAGGGGCACCCGCTCGACATGTCGACCATGATCGGCGCCCAGGCGTCGAACGACCAGCTCGAGAAGATCCTGAGCTACATCGACATCGGCAAGCAGGAGGGCGCGAAGCTCCTGACCGGTGGCGAGCGTGCCGATCTCGGCGGCGAGCTGTCCGGCGGGTACTACGTCACCCCGACCGTGTTCGAGGGCGACAACTCCATGCGCATCTTCCAGGAGGAGATCTTCGGGCCGGTCCTGGCGCTCACGTCCTTCAGCGGCTACGACGACGCCATCTCGATCGCCAACGACACCCTCTACGGGCTCGGAGCCGGCGTGTGGAGCCGCGAAGCGACCACGCTCTACCGTGCCGGTCGGGACATCCAGGCCGGGCGCGTGTGGGAGAACACCTACCACCAGTACCCGGCGGGTGCGGCCTTCGGTGGCTACAAGCAGTCCGGGGTCGGGCGCGAGAACCACAAGATGATGCTCGACCACTACCAGCAGACGAAGAACCTGCTCGTCTCCTACGCAGAGGGCCCGATGGGGTTCTTCTGATGACGCATCGTCACGCCGAGGGAACAGCGCCGCAAGGGGGTTTCTGCTGATGAGCACCGACCGCGGCGCGGGCACGCCGGCGGCGAGCGACCTGCTCCGGTCCCTCGCCGCCCGGCACGGCCCGCTCATGTTCCACCAGTCCGGTGGCTGCTGCGACGGCTCCAGCCCGATGTGCTACCCCGTCGGCATGTTCATGACGGGGCCGGGGGACGTGCTGCTCGGGGCGCTCGAGGTCGACGGCATCGACCCCGTCGAGGTCTACATGTCGAAGGCGCAGTTCGAGTACTGGAAGTACACCCACCTCACGATCGACGTCGTCGACGGTCGTGGCGGCGGCTTCTCGCTCGAGGTCCCCGAGGGCAAGCGGTTCCTCACCAGGTCCCGGATGTTCACCGACCCGGAACTGGAGGATCTCGGTCTGGTCCCGGCCACCCACCGGACGTAGGCTGACCGCACCCGGCGCGACGACGCGACGGGCGGACCCGAGGACGGAGGACGCATGCGCGCACCCCGACCGGGCTCCGTTCGTCCCCTCGTCGCCGACTCGTGGCGCCGCTCCGCGGGCGTCGACCCCGATGGTGTCCCACGGGTCGCCCTCGGAGCCGACGAACTCGACGCCGCCCGGCGAGAGGGGCCCCTCGCCACGCTGCTGCCGATCGTCCGGCGGCTGCTCGTCGACGACACACGGTCTGCCGGCTGCGTCGTGGCCGTCGGCGACGCGTCCGGCCGACTCGTCTGGGTCGACGGCGCACGGACCGCTCGACGGGCGGCGGAGGACATGGGGTTCGTCCCCGGCGCCGACTGGGCAGAGGAACACGTCGGCACGAGCGCACCAGGTACCGCACTCCGCATCGACCGTGCCGTGCAGATCCGCAGCGACGAGCACTACGCGACCGCGGTGAAGCCCTGGTCCTGCACGGCGGTCCCGGTGCACGACCCGTCCGGACGCGCGGTCGGCGTGCTCGACATCACGGGCGACGACCGTGCGGTCGAACGGCACACGCTGCCGCTCGTGCGTGCGACCGTCGCGGCGGTCGAAGCGGAACTCGCGCTCGCCACGCTCCGGGTCCCGACCCCCGCGGTGGTCGTGCCTGCCGAGGCCGAGCTCGTCCTGCTCGGCTCCGACACCGCGACCCTGCACGTCGACGGCCGCGCGGTGGCGCTGTCGGCCAGGCACTCGGAGATCCTCGCGGTGCTCGCGACCGCCCCGGCCGGGATGGCCGCCGCTGACCTCGCCGACGCCGTCTACGGCGACCCCGGTGCGGTCGTCACGCTCCGCGCCGAGGTCGTGCGGCTCCGCCGCGTGCTGTCGTCGGCCGCACCGTCGGTGACGCTCGCCTCCCGCCCCTACCGCGTGGGCGGTGTCCGGACCGACGTCGACGGCGTGCTGTCCGCGCTCGACCGCGGGGCGCGCCTCCAGGCCGTCAGCCGCTACCCGGGACCCGTCCTGCCCGGTTCCGCCGCGCCCGGTGTGGACGCGCTCCGCGACCTGGTGCGCGGTCGGTTCCGCGAGGCGGTCGTGTCCGACGGGTCGTCCGACGCGCTGCTCGCCTGGTCCCGCACCCCTGATGGTTCCGCGGATGCGCGCGTGCTGCGAGCGCTGCTCGCGACGCTGCCGCCGCGGTCGCCACGCCGGGCCGGACTGGTGGCCGCGGTGGAGGCGCTCGAAGGTCCGTGACCGCAGGCACCGGCCTGGAGGCCCGGGCCGGGCTGGTATCGTGAGTCACCTCGCGAGTGTGGTGGAATCGGCAGACACGGGGCACTCAAAATGCTCTGCCTCACGGCGTGCGGGTTCAAGTCCCGCCACTCGTACAAGTTCCTCGTCGACTCCTGATCTGGAACGGCGTGCTCCCTGCGTCTAGTAGGCTTTCGGACGTGAGTGACTCAGAAGCAACTGCAACAGCACCCCGTCGTGTCGTCGTCGCCGAGGACGAGTCGCTCATCCGTCTCGACATCGTCGAGATCCTCCGCGACAACGGGTTCGACGTCGTCGGCGAAGCGGGTGACGGCGAGACCGCTGTGCAGCTCGCGACCGACCTCCGCCCGGACCTCGTCATCATGGACGTCAAGATGCCCCAGCTCGACGGCATCTCCGCCGCCGAGAAGCTCTCGAAGAACCACATCGCCCCGGTCGTCCTCCTCACGGCGTTCAGCCAGAAGGAGCTCGTGGAGCGTGCGACCGAGGCCGGCGCGCTCGCGTACGTCGTGAAGCCCTTCACGCCGAACGACCTGCTCCCCGCGATCGAGATCGCCCTCTCGCGGCACCAGCAGATCATCACCCTCGAAGCCGAGGTCGCCGACCTGGTCGAGCGCTTCGAGACCCGCAAGCTCGTCGACCGGGCCAAGGGCCTGCTCAACGAGAAGATGGGCCTCACCGAGCCCGAGGCGTTCCGCTGGATCCAGAAGGCCTCGATGGACCGCCGCCTGACCATGCACGACGTCGCCAAGGCGATCATCGAGCAGCTCAGCGCCAAGAAGTAGTCACTCACACCGCTCCTTCCCCGAAACGCCGCCGTTCTCGGCGGCGTTTCGCGTTCCCGGCGGCGTCTCGGGGCCCTGGAACCGACCATCTGCGAAGGTGGAACCGTGAACGACGTCGTGATCCGTGCCTCCCGTCCGTCCGACATGCCGGCGGTTGCCGACCTGCGGTGGCGGTGGAGCATCGAGGAGGACGGCCGGCAGGCCGCGCAGACACCCGAGTCGTACCGCGACGCGATGACGGACTTCGCCGTCGCCCACCCGGACTCGCACCGGTGCGTCGTCGCCGAGCGCGACGGCGTCGTGCTCGGGATGGCGTGGCTCGCGCTGCACCCACGGCCGCCTGCGCCGCACGTGCCGGGAGGCCGGATCGCCGCCGAGCTGCAGACCGTCTACGTCCACCCGGACCTGCGTGGTCTCGGCGTCGCCGGTCGGCTCGTCTCGTGCTTGCTGGAGATCGCGGACGAGCTCGGGGCCGAACGGATCAGCGTGCACTCGAGCCCGGACGGTGAACGGCTCTACCGGCGACTCGGCTTCGGCGATGCCCGGCTGCTGCTGCAGCGCCCGCCGGAGGACTGACCGCGCCCGTCGTCGCTCAGCCGCGCGCTGGCAGCTGCTGCAGCGTCCAGGCGTTCTCGTCCGGATCGGTGAAGAAGACGAACCGGCCCCAGGACATCTCGTCCACGCCGACGGCGTTCACCCCGAGGCCCTGCAGGTGTGCGAGGGCCTCGTCGGCGTCGGGGACGACGACCTGGATCGACTTCAGCGACCCGGGAAGCACGTCGGGGGACATGATGCCCTGGCCGAAGGCGATCGAGCACGCGGACCCGGGAGGGGTGGCCTGCACGAAGCGGAGCTCGTCCGAGACGCGCTGGTCGTGGTCGATGGTGAAGCCGATGCGTTCGTAGAACTCGCGGGCACGGTCGACGTCGCTGACGGGGACCATGATGAGTTCGATCTTCCAGTCCATGGCGGACTCCCTGCGTCGGAGCGGTCGGTCAGCGCCGCTCACGGATCATGTTCGTGATGCGCACCGTGGAGCAGCGTCGCCCCTGCTCGTCGGTGAGGACGATCTCGTGGGTCGTCAGCGTGTTGCCGAGGTGGATCGCGGTGCACGTGCCGGTGACGATGCCGCTGGTGGCACTCCGCGAGTGCGAGGCGTTCAGCTCGATGCCGACCGCGTACCGACCGGGTCCGGCGTGCACGTTCGCGGCCATGGAGCCGAGGCTCTCCGCCAGGACGACGTACGCCCCACCGTGCAGGAGCCCGACCGGCTGCCGGTTGCCCTCGACCGGGATGGTGCCGACGGCGCGCTCCGCGGAGAGCTCCGTGATGACCATGCCCATCTTGTCGGCGAGCTCGCCCATCCCTCGGTCCGCGAGGCGTTCGTCGACGGTTCCGGTGGTGGTCGCTTCGTCGGTCACGCGCTGGGACTCCCGTGTCGGATGGCGTCGGTAGGCTGTCCGGGTGTCGGACTCCGCAAAGCCTACCCTCATGGTCATCGACGGCCACTCGCTCGCCTTCCGGGCCTTCTACGCGCTCCCGGTGGACAGCTTCGTGAACCGCGACGGGCAGCACACGAACGCCATCCACGGCTTCATCTCGATGCTGCTCATGCTCCTCCAGCGCGAGAAGCCGACCCACCTGGCGGTCGCGTTCGACATCTCGCGGTTCTCGTTCCGCACCCGTGAGTACGAGGACTACAAGGGCACCCGTTCCGAGACCCCCGCCGAGTTCAAGGGGCAGATCCCGCTCCTGCAGCAGGCGCTCGAGGCGATGGGCATCACCACCGTCACGAAGGAGGACTACGAGGCGGACGACATCCTCGCGACACTCTCTTCGCAGGGTGCTGCGCAGGGCTACCAGGTCTACGTGGTGTCCGGCGACCGCGACTCGATCCAGCTCGTGAACGACGACGTCACGCTGCTGTACCCGTCCGTCCGCGGGGTGTCCGAACTCACCCGCTACGACCGCGACAAGGTCTACGAGCGGTACGGCATCGAGCCGCACCAGTACCCGGACATCGCCGCACTCGTGGGCGAGACCAGCGACAACCTGATCGGCATCGACAAGGTCGGCGAGAAGACCGCCGTCAAGTGGATCACCCAGTACGGCTCGCTCGACGGCGTGCTCGAGCACGCGGACGAGATCAAGGGCGTCGTCGGCAACAACCTGCGCGAGCAGAAGGACCGGGCGATCCGGAACCGCAGACTGAATCGTCTCGTCACCGACGTCGAGCTGCCGGTCGGTCCGGCGGACGTCGCCCTCCGCCCCCTCGACGAAGCCGCCGTCCGCGAGCTCTTCGCCAAGCTGCAGTTCCGCACGCTGCTCGACCGCGTGTTCAAGGTCGCCGGGAACGGCGAAACCGGTGAGGCTGCAGCGGTCGAGGGCGGCGTCGACGACAGCGGTCCCGCCTCGCCGCCGGTCAAGACCCTGATCGACGAAGAGCTCGGCTACTGGCTCGAGCGGAAGAACGCCGCGGCAGCCGAGAACGGGTACGGCGTCGCGGTCGAGGTCATCGAGGGCCGCCTGAGCGCCATCGGGATCGCCACCCACGACGACGCCGTCCTGGTCCCCGGCGGCAGCGGTGCGAAGGACTACGAGCAGCTGACCGCGTGGTTCGCGTCCGACGCCCCGAAGCACTTCCACGACGCCAAGGCCGCCGTGAAGGCGCTCGGTACCGCCGGCATCACGGTGAACGGCATCGCCGGTGACGCCCGCATCATGGGCTGGTTGGCGAACCCCGGCAAGCAGGGCCAGCCGCTCACCGACCTCGTCTACCAGGAGCTCGGTGAGGAGCTCCCGACGGCGGACCCGAACCAGCTCGTCCCGGAGACCGACCCCGTGAACGTCGGCGTGCACGCCTGGTACGTCCTCCGCGTGACGACGGCGCTCCGGGCCCGCATCGACGCCGGGTCGCTGGGGGTCCTCGACGACATCGAGCTCCCGCTCGTGTCGGTCCTCGCCGACATGGAGACCACCGGTGTCGGCATCGACCGCCCGGTGCTCACGAACCTCTCGAAGGAACTCGGGGAGCGTGCGGCCGACCTCGCGCAACAGGCGTTCGCCGAGATCGGGCACGAGGTCAACCTCGGCTCGCCGAAGCAGCTGCAGGAAGTGCTCTTCACCGAGCTCGCGATGCCGAAGACCCGCAAGACCAAGACGGGGTTCTCGACCGACGCCGCGAGCCTGGCCGACCTGCAGGAGCAGCACCCGCACCCGTTCCTGGGGCTCCTGCTCCAGCACCGTGACGCCACGAAGCTCCGGCAGATCGTGGACACACTCGACGCCGCGGTCGTCGACGGCCGTATCCACACGCGGTACGAGCAGACCGGCAGCAGCACCGGCCGCATCTCCTCGACCGACCCGAACCTGCAGAACATCCCGGTGAAGACGGCCGTCGGTCGTCGGGTCCGCTCCGCGTTCGCCGTCGCCGAGCCCTACACGACGCTCCTCACCGCGGACTACTCGCAGATCGAGATGCGGATCATGGCGCACCTCTCCGGCGACCCCGGGCTGATCCAGGCGTTCAACGAGGGCGAGGACCTGCACCGCTTCGTCGGCGCCCGGGTGTTCGGTGTCGAGCCGGCGGACGTCAGCCCGGAGATGCGCACGAAGGTCAAGGCGATGTCGTACGGCCTCGCGTACGGGCTCAGCGCGTTCGGTCTGTCCAAGCAGCTCCGCATCGAGCAGAGCGAAGCCCGCACCCTGATGACCGAGTACTTCGCCCGCTTCGGCGCGGTGCGGGACTACCTCCGCAACGTGGTCGAGCAGGCCCGTGAAGACGGCTACACCGAGACGATCTTCGGTCGTCGTCGTCCGTTCCCCGACCTCAAGAGCCCGAACCGCGTCCTCCGCGAGAACGCCGAGCGCGCTGCGCTGAACGCACCGATCCAGGGCTCGGCCGCCGACATCATGAAGATCGCGATGCTCGGCGTCGCTGCCGACCTGCGCGACGGCGACATGGGCACGCGGCTGCTGCTCCAGGTGCACGACGAACTCATCCTCGAGGTCGCTCCGGGGGAGCAGGACCGCGTCGAGGAGATCCTGCGTGCCCGGATGGGCGGCGCAGCCGACCTCACCGTCCCGCTCGACGTGTCCGTCGGCTCCGGCCCCAACTGGGAGGCCGCAGCGCACTGACGGCGGCAGCGCACATCGGTAGGGTCGTGGCATGACCGAAGACCGTCCCGCCCGCCAGCCCTCCGCCGTCGACCGTGTGGCCGAGGAGTGGGTGACCACCCTCGTCGACCTCGACCCGACGGTCGCCACCTACATCGGCGTCCCCGGGCGCACGGGGGAGTACGGCGACACCTCGCCCGCCGGTGCGGCCGCGATGGCCGACGCGGCGAAGGCGGCCGCTCGTTCCCTGGCCGCCGCGGAGCCGGTGGACGCCGTCGACCGCGTGACGAAGACGGACCTCGGCGCCGAGCTCGACCTCGTCGTCGAGTCGTACGACCGGAAGCTCCACCTGCGTGACCTCAACGTCATCGCCAGCCCGGCGCAGTCACTCCGCGAGATCATCGACCTGATGCCGACCGCCACGGCGTCGGACTGGGACGACATCGCGGGACGCGTCGGCGCACTGCCGGACGCACTGGAGGGGTTCCGCGAAACCCTGCTCGAGGGCACGCGCGACGGCGTCACCCCGGCCAGGCGCCAGGTCGAGCTGGTCGCCGAGCAGGCTGCCCGGAGCGGTGCCGAGGACGGCTTCTTCCGACAGCTCGCGGAGAGCGCCGCGCTCGACGACGGGTCGCCCGTCCCGGACGCCGTGCGCGCAGAGCTCGCTCGTCGTGGCGAGGTCGCCGCGGCGTCGTTCCGGTCGCTCGGGCGCTTCCTCGAACACGAGCTGATGCCACTGGCCACCCCGGTGGACGCCGTCGGCCGCGATGCCTACGAACTGCACTCCCGGCACTTCCTCGGTGCCGTCGTCGACCTCGACGAGACGTACGAGTGGGGGCTCGAGGAACTCGCCCGCATGCGGTCGGAGCAGGAGCGCATCGCGGACCGCATCGAACCAGGCGCGTCCGTCGCCCGCGCGGTCGAGGTGCTCGACGCGGACCCGGCCAGGATGCTGCACGGCACCGATGCGCTGCAGCGGTGGATGCAAGAGACGAGCGACGCCTCGATCCGGGCGATGGACGGCGTCTACTTCGACATCGCCGACCCGATCAAGCGCCTCGAGTGCCGCATCGCCCCGACGCAGGAGGGCGGGATCTACTACTCCGGTCCGTCCGACGACTTCTCGCGGCCCGGCCGCATGTGGTGGTCCGTGCCGCAGGGGGTGACCGAGTTCCAGACCTGGCGCGAGAAGACGACCGTCTACCACGAGGGCGTCCCCGGACACCACCTGCAGATCAGCCAGGGCGTCTACAACCGCGGCGAGCTCAACACCTGGCGTCGCCAGCTGTCCGGGTCCTCCGGCCACGTCGAGGGATGGGCGCTCTACGCGGAGCGGCTGATGGAGCAGCTCGGGTTCCTCGACGACGAGGGCGACCGGCTCGGGATGCTCGACGGGCAGCGCATGCGGGCGGCGCGTGTCGTCCTCGACATCGGCGTCCACCTGCAGAAGACCAACCCGGACGGCGGCGGCTGGACGTGGGAGTACGCGCTCGACTTCATGCGCGAGAACGTGAACATGGACGACGCGTTCATCCGGTTCGAGGTCGCCCGGTACTTCGGGTGGCCGGGGCAGGCGCCGTCCTACAAGGTCGGGCAGCGCGTCTGGGAGTCGATCCGTGACGAGGTCGCGGCACGCGAGGGCTCCGCGTTCGACCTGAAGTCCTTCCACCACCGGGCGCTGGCGCTCGGCAGCATCGGCCTCGACACGCTCCGTTCGGCCCTGCTCGACTGACCGATCCGGTGCGTGTGACGCCCCGCGACACGGGTGACACACCCGCTTGTGGGGGGTCGCGCGCACCGGTTAGACTTGTGCGGCGCAATCCGCGTCACCACAATCAACCGCCACCGCGACAGCATGCGGGAGTCAGTCTCCCGTGTCGCCCTGGCCCGACTCATGTCCGTTCGGAGCAATCTCTACATGACAACCACTACGACCAAGGCTCCTAAGCAGGTCGCCATCAACGACATCGGTTCGGCTGATGACTTCCTGGCCGAGGTCGAGAAGACCCTGAAGTTCTTCAACGACGGCGATCTCATCTCCGGCACCGTCGTGAAGATCGACCGCGACGAGGTCCTCCTCGACGTCGGTTACAAGACCGAGGGCGTCATCCCCTCGCGCGAGCTCTCGATCAAGCACGACGTCGACCCCAACGAGGTCGTCAACGTCGGTGACGAGGTCGAGGCCCTGGTTCTCCAGAAGGAGGACAAGGAAGGCCGCCTCATCCTGTCGAAGAAGCGCGCGCAGTACGAGCGTGCGTGGGGCGACGTCGAGAAGATCAAGGAGTCCGACGGGGTCGTCACCGGCACCGTCATCGAGGTCGTCAAGGGTGGCCTCATCGTGGACATCGGTCTCCGTGGCTTCCTCCCGGCTTCGCTCATCGAGCTGCGTCGCGTCCGTGACCTGACGCCGTACCTCGGCCAGGAGATCGAGGCGAAGATCCTCGAGCTCGACAAGAACCGCAACAACGTGGTCCTCTCGCGCCGCGCCCTGCTCGAGCAGACGCAGTCCGAGTCGCGCACCACGTTCCTCAACAACCTCCACAAGGGCCAGGTCCGCAAGGGCGTCGTCTCGTCGATCGTCAACTTCGGTGCGTTCGTCGACCTCGGCGGCGTCGACGGTCTCGTCCACGTCTCGGAGCTCAGCTGGAAGCACATCGAGCACGCCAGCGAGGTCGTCGAGGTCGGTCAGGAAGTCACCGTCGAGATCCTCGAGGTGGACCTGGACCGCGAGCGCGTGTCGCTCTCGCTCAAGGCCACCCAGGAAGACCCGTGGCAGGTCTTCGCCCGCACCCACGCGATCGGTCAGATCGCACCGGGCAAGGTCACGAAGCTCGTGCCGTTCGGTGCCTTCGTCCGCGTCGCGGACGGCATCGAGGGCCTCGTCCACATCTCGGAGCTCTCGAACAAGCACGTCGAGCTCGCCGAGCAGGTCGTCTCGGTCGGCGACGAGGTCTTCGTGAAGATCATCGACATCGACCTCGACCGTCGCCGCATCTCGCTCAGCCTCAAGCAGGCGAACGAGGGCGTCGACCCCGAGGGCAGCGAGTTCGACCCGGCGCTCTACGGCATGCCGACGGAGTACGACGACAAGGGTGACTACAAGTACCCGGACGGCTTCGACCCGGAGACCAACGAGTGGCTCGAGGGCTACGACACCCAGCGCGAAGAGTGGGAGCGTCAGTACGCCGCCGCTCAGGGTCGCTGGGAGGCGCACAAGGCGCAGGTCGCCAAGTCGCTCACCGAAGAGGCGCAGGGTGGCTTCGACCTCCCGGCCAGCGCTTCCTCGTCGTTCACGAGCGAGCAGGCCGGTCAGGGCACCCTGGCCGACGACGCATCGCTCGCGGCGCTCCGCGAGAAGCTCAGCTCGACCAACTGATCGAGCCGGCGCTGCTGTGCGCAGCACTGAGTGCACCGGAAGCCCGGCACCCCGAGAGGGTGTCGGGCTTCCGGCGTTTCGGGAGCGTCCGACCCGTAATCTGTTGCCGTGCGCATCATCGGACTGACGGGCGGCATCGCCGCGGGGAAGTCGACCGTGTCGCGTCGCTGGGCCGAGCACGGTGCGGTCGTCGTCGATGCGGACCGGCTGGCACGGGACGCCGTCGCTCCCGGCAGCCAGGGGCTCGCGCGGGTCGCGGAGCGGTTCGGCCCCGACGTGATCGCTGCCGACGGCTCGCTCGACCGCGCGGCGCTCGGCGCGATCGTGTTCGCCGACGCCGCGGCGCGCAAGGACCTCGAGGCGATCACACACCCCGAGGTGTGGCGCCTCGCACAACTCGCCTTCGACGCGGCCGCCGCTGCGGACCCCGACTCGGTCGTCGTGTACGACGTCCCGCTCCTCGCCGAGGCGAAGGCGGACCGCCCGCTGCAGTTCGACGCCGTCGTGGTCGTCGACGCCCCGGCGGCCGACCGCATCGAACGCCTCGTGACACATCGTGGGATGTCCCGTGCCGAGGCCGAACGCCGCGTCGGCGCACAGGCCTCCGATGCGGAGCGTCTCGCACTCGCGGACCACGTCGTCGACGCCACGGGCTCCGTGACCGACACCATCCGGTCCGCTGACGAGGTGTGGTCCCGGGTCGGCCGATGAGACACCGTCTGCTGATCGTCATCGCGCTGATCGTGCTCGTGGCCATCGGCGCCGCCGCACTCGTCGCGGCGAACGTCATGGGCGAGCAGCGCGTCGAGGACCACGGACGGCAGCCCGCGAACGCCCAGCCACGCAACACGCACGGTCCGCAGGACGAGTTCCACCGCTTCCGGCTCGGCGCGATCGACGGCGAGCGTCTGGAGCCGAACCGTGACGACTTCGCGGCTCGTACGGCCTCGGACGGTCCGCTGCTCCTGTTCCTCCCCGCCACGAGGGCGAAGCCCGCCCAGTACCAGCGCTTCCTCACCACGGCGCTCGGGGACGGTTACCACGTGCTGGGACTCGACTACTGGAACCTCGGGAAGACCCTGTCCGGCACGTGCGAGGCCGATCCGCAGTGCTACGGACAGGTGCAACGGAACCGGTTCGACGGCACCAGGCAGTCCGAGTTCAGCAAGGTCTCGCCGGCCGGATCGATCGTCTCCCGGTTCCGCGACGCGATCACGCACCTCGACGACGTGGACCCGAAGGGCGGCTGGGGACGGTTCGTCGCGTCGAACGAGGACATCGCCTGGCAGGACATCGTCGTCGCCGGGCACTCGCAGGGCGGGGGAGAGGCGGCGTACATCGCGCACATCCGTCCGGTCCTCGGCGCGCTGATGTTCTCGTCGCCGGTGGAGTCCCTCGGCCCCGCACACGCGGCGTGGATGGATCGTCCCGGTCGGACCCCGGCGTCCCGGATGTACGCGATCGACGACGTCCGCGACGTGTTCGGCCCGAGGATCCGCGGGTCGTGGCGTGTCCTCGGGCTCGACGGACCCGCGACGACCGGTGGTCCCGACGGTCCGTGGCGCACCGACACCGCCCCGCCACCGGACGGCTGGGACCCCCATGCCATCCTCACGGACATCAGCGTGGGGACCCCGGCCGAGTCGCACTCCCGCACGATCAAGGACTCCACGCCGCTCGCGGCCGACGGCCAGCCACGGATGCTCGCGTTGTGGCAGTGGCTGCTCCGGCGGTTCCCGCTCCCCGTCGAACCCGGTCCGCAGCCCGGCGCCACCGACGTCCCGCAGGCGGCACCGACGGCGTCCTCCGGGACGTCATAGGAACGAGAACTACCATTGGGTGGTGCAGCACGATGGTCGATCACCCGAACCCGCACCCGCCGATCTCCGCTCGTTGATCCGGGAGCGTGCCTCCACGGACACGGATCGCGTCTTCCTCGAGGACGCCCGGTCCGACCGGGTCCTGCGCTACGGCGACCTCGACACCGCCGTCAGTGCCTGGGCGTCGACGTTCGACGTGATCGGCATCCCTGCTTCCGGTGCGGTCCTCGTCGACGTCGGTGACCCGCTCGCGTTCGCGGTGGTACACCTCGCCGCGGTCGCCACGGGACGCCGTGCGGTCCCGGTCGACACCGGCCAGCCGCCGACCGAGCCGGCCCGGCTCGCCGACCTGCTCGGTGGAGCCTCCATCGTGGTGTCCGATCGCGAGGTGGACGCGACCATCCCCGGGACGCCTGCCGCACGCATCGACCCGGCCACGGGCCTCCCGGCGGATGTCCGTGACGGCGACCTGCCGGGCGATGCTGCCGACGCCCCCGGCGAGGGCTCCGTGGTCCTGTTCACCTCGGGGTCGACGGGCACGCCCAAGGGCGTCGAACTCCCCGAGTCGCAGCTGCTCTTCGTCGCCCGAGCGGTCGCGCAGCACAACCAGCTCGACTCGGACGACCGCGGGTTCAACTCCCTGCCGCTCTTCCACGTCAACGCCGAGGTCGTCGGGCTGCTCTCGACGCTGGTGGCGGGCGCGACGCTCGTCCTCGACCGGCGCTTCCGTCGCACCGGGTTCTGGGAGCTGCTCGCCGAACGACGCATCACCTGGCTGAACGCGGTCCCGGCGATCCTCGCAGTGCTCGCCAAGACCGGCCCCCTCGACTTCCCGCCGGGCCTGCGCTTCGTCCGGAGCGCGTCGGCGCCGCTGCCGGACCCGGTCCGCACGGCCCTCGGCGACACCCCGCTCGTCGTGAGCTGGGGGATGACCGAGGGTGCGAGCCAGATAACCGCGACGCCCCTCGACGCTCCGGCGCGACTCGGCACGGTCGGCGTGCCCGTCGGCTCCGAGGTGCAGGTACGCGGCGAGGACGGCGCACCGCTCCCTGTCGGCGAGGTCGGCGCGCTCTGGGTCCGCGGCCCCGGCATCGTGCACTCGTACCTGTTCGGCCGCGCGGCGGAACGCTTCGACGCCGACGGCTGGCTCTCGACGGGCGACGTCGGATCGGTGTCGGAGGACGGTTGGGTGTCGCTGGCCGGTCGGTCGGACGATGTGATCAACCGCGGCGGCGAGAAGGTCTACCCCTCCGAGGTCGAGGACGTCCTGCTCGGCGACGCCCGCGTGCTCGAGGCCGTCGTGGTCGGACGTCCGCACGACGTCCTGGGCAGCGTGCCGATCGCCTACGTGATCCCGCAGCCGGACGAACCCGTCGACGCTGACGCCCTCGTGGCCGACCTGACCGCGCGGGCGACCGCAGAGCTCACCCGCTTCCGGCGACCGGTCGAGATCGTCGTGGTGCCCGACCTGCCGCGGGCACCCACCGGCAAGATCCAGCGTGCCCGGGTGCGGAGCATGGCGGAGACCTCGTGACCGCGACGAGCACCGGCACGGGGACCACTAACGCCACCCCGCCCGTCGTCCCGACCGGGGTGCAGACCCCGACCCGGACCGCCGCCGGGCGGCCGCGGCACCTGTACGAGATCGACGTCCTCCGCATCCTGACGTTCGCGTGTGTGCTCGGCGTGCACACCACGAGCCACACGATGGCGTCGGACGACATCGGCCTCGCCGGGCTGCTGTCGCTGCTGCACTTCACCCGCCTGGTCTTCTTCACCCTGACGGCGTTCGTGCTCGTGTACAGCTACACGATCCGACCGAAGCCGATGTCGGTGTTCTGGCCGAAGCGCTTCCTGCTCGTCGGCGTGCCCTACCTGGCGTGGTCGTTCGTCTACGTCGCGTCGGCCTGGCTGCTCGACTCCGGGCAACGCGGCGACGTCCCCGCGCTCGTCACGACGTACGCCGAGGGGATCGTCACCGGCACCGCGAAGTACCACCTGTACTTCCTCCTCGTCACGATGCAGGTGTACCTCCTGTTGCCCGCGATCATGTGGGTCGTCCGCAGGACCCGGCGGCACCACGTGACGCTGCTCGTCGTCGCCTTCGTCGTGCAGCTCGGCATCTTCGCCTGCTACAAGTACTTCCCGTCGACCGACGCCTGGATGAACGGGTACCAGAAGCAGTTCTTCTTCTCGTACGTGTTCTTCATCATCTCCGGGGCCATCGCCGCCGACCACGCGGACGGGTTCCTCGGGTTCATCCGGAGGTACCGGCGCGCGATCATGTGGTCGTTCGCCGGCGGCGCGCTGCTGACGATCGCCGTGTTCGTCGTGCATCTGCTTGCCGGTGACTCGCCGTACGCGGCCGGCACCCCGTTGCAGCCGATCGAGGTCGTGTGGAGCACGATCGTCTTCGTCGCGTTCCTGGCGATCGGCGCCGCGTGGGCGGACAAGCGTGTGCCGGGCAGTCGCCTCGCCAAGGCGGTCGACTACGCCTCGGACCGCTCGTTCGGCATCTTCCTGAGCCACCCGCTCGTCATCTGGCTGCTCCTGTACGGCGACAGCTGGCTCGAGGGCCTCGTCCCGAAGCCGTGGCTGACGCTCGTCACGTACCTGCTCGTGGTGGTGCTCGCCGTCGCGATCACCGAGGTCTTCCGCTGGACGCCCCTCAGCGTGCCGCTCACGGGTCGTCCGTCGCTGTCGTCCCGGAAGGCGCGTGTTGCGCGCGCCGCGAAGCGGCAGGCCGCGGCCGCGTAGGGGGTCGTTTCGTGCGTAGGAGGTCGTTTCGCGCGGTGGGGGGGGGGGTTTTGGCCCCCCGAACCCCGGGGGGGCGGCCCCCCCGCGCGTAGGGCCCCCCCGG
>JASCOI010000048.1 GCA_029959665.1 Microbacteriaceae bacterium PS02333 | reverse complement strand
CCCCGCCCCCCCCCCGCGGGGGGCGGGCGGGCGCGGCCCCCCCCCCCCCCCCCCCGGGCCCGCCCGTCGTTCGTCGGGTGCTGCACCCGCCTACCAGACGGGCGCTGCGGTCACCCAGTCGGCGAGCTTCTGCTCGGCGGCACCGGAGTCGATCGCGTCGGCGGCGACGATGAGCTGCTCGCGGAAGCGGTGCAGGATCGGCCGGTCCCACTCGGTCGGGTCCTGCGCGAGCCGGAAGGACACCAGGCCGGCGGCCGCGTTGAGGAGGACGATGTCGCGGACCGGACCGGTCTCCCCCGCCAGGACACGCCGGACGATCGCGGCGTTGACGTCGGGTTCGCCGCCGAGCAGGTCCTCCATCCGAGCCCGGGGGATGCCGAGGTCCCGCGGGTCGAGGTCGTGCTCGGTGACGCGGCCGCCGGTGACCTCCCAGATGTGGCTGTGACCGGTCGTGGTGAGTTCGTCGAGGCCGTCGTCGCCGCGGAAGACGAGCGCCGTCGCGCCGCGGGTCTGGAACACGCCCGTGATGATCGGCACGAGGTCGAGCTGGGCGACCCCGACGGCGTTCGCCTCGCACCGCGCCGGGTTGACGAGCGGGCCGAGGAAGTTGAACACCGTCGGCACGCCGATCTCCCGGCGGACCGGGGCGGCGTGCGCGAAGCCGGGGTGGAAGGCGCTCGCGAAGGCGAACGTCAGTCCGACACGCCGGAACGTCTGGGCGACGTGCTCGGCGTCCATCGACAGGTCGAGGCCGAGTGCGGCGAGGACGTCGCTCGACCCGGACTTCGACGAGCTCGCGCGGTTGCCGTGCTTCACGACCGGGACGCCGGCAGCCGCGATGACGATGGCCGCCATCGTCGACACGTTCACCGTGCCGACGACGTCGCCGCCGGTGCCGACGATGTCGAGCGCCATCGGGTCGACGTCCAGCGGGACCGCCGCGTCGAGGATCGCGTCGCGGAACCCGACCACCTCGTCGACGGTCTCGCCCTTCGCGCGGAGGGCGACGGCGAACGCCGCGATCTGCGCGTCGGTGGCCCGGCCGCGCACGATCTCCTCCATGGCCCATGTGGACTGCCTGATCGTGAGGTCCTCGCGCGCCATGAGCGCGCTGATCACTGCTGGCCAGGAGAGAACGTCAGACATACCCAGGATCGTACTGTTTTCGAACGACCCGCCAGTTGCCTGGCAAAACACTGTCCGAGGTTTCGGCCATAATGGACCCTGTGACAAGCACCCCTCTCTCCAGACCAGCCAGCGGTACGGTCCTCAACAGGCCGAACCCCGTTGCCGTGGGGACGATCGTGTGGCTGGGCAGCGAGGTCATGTTCTTCGCCGGCCTGTTCGCGATCTACTTCACGCTGCGCAGCACCTCCCCCGAGCTCTGGGCGACCGAGACCGCCAAGCTCGAGGTGCCGTTCGCCTCCGTGAACACCATCGTCCTGGTGCTGTCCAGCTTCGCGTGCCAGTTCGCCGTCTTCGCCGCCGAGCGCTTCCAGGTGCACCGCACCAGCTGGAACCCGCGCGACTGGGGCATGACGGAGTGGTTCTTCGTCACGTACTGCATGGGTGCCGTCTTCGTCTGCGGCCAGATCTTCGAGTACGCCAACCTCTGGCACGAGGGCGTCACGCTCTCTTCGAGCGCGTACGGCTCGGCGTTCTACATCACCACCGGCTTCCACGGCCTCCACGTCACCGGTGGCCTGCTCGCCTTCCTCCTGACGCTCGGCCGTGGCTTCGCCGCCAAGAACTTCGGCCACAAGGAGGCCACCACGGCCATCGTCGTGTCGTACTACTGGCACTTCGTCGACGTGGTCTGGATCGGCCTCTTCGCAGTCATTTACCTTCTCAAGTAGGAATCGGACAGCACCCACCGCATGTTCAACAGAACCAAGTCCAAGAAGGGCCGCCGCTCCCCGCTGGCGACCGTGTCGCTCATCGCCGTCGCGCTGATGACCACCGGCGGTGCGTACGCACTGTTCAGCTCCACGGCGAACGCGGACGACAACGTCAGCACGGTCGCCGCATCGAGCCAGTCGCAGGTGAACGAGGGCCAGAAGCTCTTCGCGTCCAACTGCGCCACCTGCCACGGCCTCTCCGCGCAGGGCACCAGCGAGGGCCCGTCCCTCATCGGTGTCGGCGCCGCGTCGGTCGACTTCCAGGTCGGTACCGGCCGCATGCCGATGGCTGCCCAGGGCCCGCAGGCCGAGGAGAAGCCGTCGCAGTTCTCGGACGAGCAGGTCGACGCCCTGTCCGCCTACGTCGCATCGCTCGGCCCCGGCCCGTCGGTCCCGTCCGAGTCGCTCACCAACGGTGAAGACGGCGACGCCGCTGCCGGTGCGGAGCTCTTCCGCATCAACTGCGCCATGTGCCACAACGTGGCCGGCGCCGGTGGTGCGCTGACCGAGGGCAAGTACGCCCCGAACCTGACGGACGTCAGCGGCAAGCACATCTACGAGGCCATGGTCACGGGCCCGCAGAACATGCCGGTCTTCAACGACCTGAACATCACGCCGCAGCAGAAGGCCGACATCATCACGTACCTCAAGTACGTGCAGGACAACTCCTCGCCCGGTGGTTTCGGCCTCGGCGCCCTCGGCCCGGTGGCAGAGGGTCTGTTCATCTGGATCTTCGGACTCGGGGCGGTCGTCGCGATGACCGTCTGGCTGACCGCGAAGTCCAACTGATCGTCCGTGTCGCACGACACTGAAGGGAACACCATGGCAGAGCACGACGACGAGGCACTGAACTCGTCCTCGGCTGTCGAGAAGCACGGCACGAGCACGACGTCGCCCGGCACCGCGGTCCTGCCCGCCGAGCCGTTCGAGAACCCGGGTGAGCCGCCGCACCGCGCACGCCGTACCGACGTCGACCCGAAGAAGCAGCGTCTGGCCGAGCGCCAGGTCGCCACGTTCTTCTACGTGTCGATCGTCGCCAGCGTCCTGTCGATCGCGGCCTACATCGCCTTCCCGATCAAGGCCGACGACTTCAGCACCGTCCGCACCGGGAACCTCTTCCTCGGTCTGGCCATCGCGCTCGCCCTGCTCAGCCTGGGCCTCGGCGCGGTCTACTGGTCCAAGTCGCTCGTCAGCGACCGCGAGATCTCCGAGGACCGCCATCCCACGCGCGGCTCCGACGCGACCCGTGCGAAGGCCGTCGAGGCCTTCCAGCTGGCCGACAAGGAGTCCGGGTTCAGCCGTCGCAAGCTGATCCGCAACTCGATGATCGGCGCCCTCGCTGCGTTCCCGCTCCCGGGCATCGTGCTCGTGCGAGACCTCGCACCCGCCGCCGACCCGAACGAGCTCCTCCGCCACACCATGTGGGCGAAGGGCACGCGCCTGACGAAGGACCCGACCGGTCTCCCGATCAAGGCGTCCGACGTCACGATCGGCTCGGTCTTCCACGTCATCCCGGACGGGCTGCTCGACAAGGACGACATGCTCGAGGAGAAGGCCAAGGCCGCCGTCCTCCTGATGCGTCTCGACCCGAAGGACCTCAATCCGGCCAAGGGCCACGAGAACTGGGGTTACGACGGTATCGTTGCCTACTCCAAGATCTGCACCCACGTCGGATGCCCGGTCGCGCTCTACGAGCAGCAGACGCACCACCTGCTGTGCCCCTGCCACCAGTCGACCTTCGATGTCTCGAACAACTGCGAGGTCATCTTCGGACCGGCGGCTCGTCCCCTCCCCCAACTTCCGATCGCGATCGACGACGACGGGTACCTGGTAGCGCAGAGCGACTTCCACGAACCGGTCGGCCCGTCCTTCTGGGAGCGTGCACGCTGATGACCACCACCACGACACAGCAGCCCGCAGCCGGCACCAAGCCGACTCCGGACCGCGGATCCCGCATCATCGGCGGGCTCTCCAACTACATCGACGAACGAACGAGCATCTCCGGGCTGGTGAAGGAGGTCGGTCGCAAGATCTTCCCCGACCACTGGAGCTTCATGCTCGGTGAGGTCGCCCTCTACAGCTTCGTCGTCATCCTGCTCTCGGGTACCTTCCTGACGTTCTTCTTCCAGGCGTCCATGGCCGAGGTCGTCTACGACGGCTCGTACATCCCGCTCAAGGGCGTCGAGATGTCGACGGCGCTGCAGTCGACGCTGAACATCTCGTTCGACATCCGTGGCGGGCTCTTCGTCCGGCAGATCCACCACTGGGCGGCCCTGCTGTTCGTCGCCTCGGTGATGCTGCACATGGCCCGCGTCTTCTTCACCGGCGCGTTCCGCAAGCCGCGTGAGCTCAACTGGGTCTTCGGCTTCGTCCTCTGGGTGCTCGCCATGGCCGAGGGCTTCACGGGCTACTCGCTCCCCGACGACCTGCTCTCCGGCAACGGTCTCCGCATCATCGTCGGCATGATCGAGGGCGTCCCCGTCATCGGCGTGTGGATCGGGTACATCCTGTTCGGCGGCGAGTTCCCCGGGACCGCGATCGTCGGGCGTCTGTACACGCTGCACATCCTGCTGCTGCCGGCGATCCTCGTCGCGGTGCTCGGTGTCCACCTCGTCCTCGTGGTGATCAACAAGCACACGCAGTACGCGGGCCCCGGCAAGACCAACGACAACGTCGTGGGCGTCCCGATCCTCCCGGCGTTCGCCGCGAAGGCCGGTGGCTTCTTCTTCATCGTCGCGGGCATCCTCGCCCTCATCGCGTCGCTGTTCACGATCAACCCGATCTGGAACTACGGCCCGTACGACCCGTCCCCCGTGTCCGCCGGTACCCAGCCCGACTGGTACATCGGCTTCGCGGACGGTGCGCTCCGTCTGGTGCCGCCGCACTGGGAGGTCGTGTGGTTCGGCTACACGGTGTCGTTCAACATCCTCGTCCCGATCGCGGTGCTCGTGGGGCTCATCCTCGCGATCTTCATCTACCCGTTCATCGAGGCGTGGGTCACGGGCGACAAGCGTGAGCACCACATCGCCGACCGCCCGCGCAACGCGCCGACCCGCACGGCCTTCGGTGCCGCCGGTGTCACGCTCTACGCCAGCCTCTGGGCGGCGGCGAGCTCGGACATCATCGCGACGCACTTCCTGGTGTCCGTCGACTCGGTGATCCACGTGATCCAGGCGACGACGGTCCTCGGTCCGTTCGTGGCCTTCTGGATCACGAAGCGCGTCTGCCTGGCGCTCCAGAAGAAGGACCGCGAGATCGTCCTCCACGGGTACGAGTCGGGCCGCATCGTCCGTCTCCCCCACGGTGAGTACATCGAGGTCCACGAGCAGCTCGACGAGTACGAGCGCTGGCGTCTGCTGCAGTTCAACGACTACAAGCCGTTGATGATCCGTCCGAACGCCAAGGGACAGATCACGCCGCTGCAGAAGATGCGTGCGAGCGCCTCGCGCTTCTTCTTCGAGGACCGCATCGCTCCGGTCTCGAAGGCCGAGCTCGACGCCGCACACGCAGCGCACCACGGCCACGACGTCGAGGGTTCGCACCAGGCTCCCCAGGTCGGGCAGTAACACTTCTCGGCAAGAACGAAACGCCCTCGTCCACTTCGTGGTCGGGGGCGTTTCGTTCGCCTCATTTCGAGAAAGGCCGCTTCCGGTTCACCCTGGATTCACAACCCTGTGCTGGACTCTTCCAGGACGGTGTGGCAACGTGTTGCACCACGCATCTGGAACGGGTGGCCCTCGCGGAGCCCGCCAACGGAATGAGAACCCGATGGAACCCCGGACGGCCGAGCACCCCAGGCCGAACCACTTCCTGCTCCACCTCAGCGACACGCACCTCATCGCCTCGGATGGTGATCTGTACGGTGACGTCGATTCGGCGGCACGGCTGACGCAGATCGTCGAGGAGATCGAGGCCTCCGGCACCCGGCCCGAGGCGATCGTCGTCACCGGTGACGTCGCCGACAAGGGTGAGCCGGGTGCCTACGCCCGCGTGCGTCACATCGTCGAGCCCGCCGCCGAGCGCATCGGCGCACAGGTCATCTGGGCGATGGGGAACCACGACGAGCGTGGCGCGTTCCGTCAGGAGCTCTTCGGGCTCCAGCCGACCGAGCGTCCCGTGGACTTCGTCTACGACGTGAACGGGCTCCGGGTCATCACCCTCGACACCAGCGTCCCTGGCGAGCACTACGGCATCGTCACGCCGGAGCAGCTGGACTGGCTGGCAGAGGTGCTCTCCGAGCCGGCACCGCACGGCACGGTCCTCGCGATGCACCACCCGCCGGTGCCCAGTGTGCAGGACCTCGCGGTCCTCGTCGAACTCCGTGACCAGCGGGCCCTCGCCGAGGTCGTCGAGGGCAGTGACGTCCTGACGATCATCGCCGGACACCTGCACTACTCGACCAGTGCCGTGTTCGCGGGCATCCCGGTGTCCGTGGCGAGTGCGACGTGCTACACCCAGGACCTCAACGAGTTCCGCGGCGGGACTCGCGGCCAGGACGGTGCGCAGTCGTTCAACCTGGTGCACGTGTACGGCCACGACGTCGTCCACTCCGTTGTGCCGATCGGGCAGTACGCGACCGTGGGTGAGCCGGTCTCCGCGGCGGAGACCGACGCACGACTCGCCGCCGCCGGGGTCGTCATCCCGCCGGCCGTCGAGCCGGCACCGGTCACGTCGAGCATCCCGGTCTTCACCCTCGATTCGGTGCCCCTCTCCCCCGTCCACCGCTGATCCGGGTCTCCGCCGAGATCGCACTTCGTGTCGGAACACCGGTCCGGGAGCCGACACGAAGTGCGATCTCACCGGACGTTGCGCGGGCGCGGGCGAGCGCGCCGGGCGCTACTCCTCGGGCTGCTCCCACGGAGCAGGGAACGGGAAGTAGCGGTCGAGGAACTCGGTGACGCGGGTCGTCCGTTCCTCGTCGGAGACCTCGGGGAAGCTGCCGTCGTTCAGGCAGAAGAAGTCCACGTTCCGCTTCTTGAGCAGGTCGTCGAGTGCCCGGAGCCCGGACTGCATCGTCGTGTCCACGTAGCGGACCGGTGCGTTCTCCTGCACGATCGCGCGCCCGGTGAGCAGCGCGTAGTAGTGGTACAGGGAGTTCGTCACGGAGATGTTCTCGGCCGCACGGAACCGGGACGCCGCCGTCGCGCGGAACTCGTCCGCAAACTCGTGCTCCATCTCCGTCATGATGCTGGACCGGAGCGGCGTCGGCGCGTGCTCGAGGTGGCGCGTGGTGACGGCACCGAACCGCTGCTGGAGCAGGCGTCGGTTCACCCGCGCGGAGTTCTCGAAGCCGCTGCGACGCGGGTTGTTCGAGCCGAGGCCGATCCGGGTGGTCGCCAGGATGAACTTCGACACGGACCCGGGGCTGAAGAACACCGAGGGGTCGACCTGCCGACCGAAGAACATGTCGTCGTTCGAGTAGATGAAGTGCTCGCTGATGCCCGGGATGTGGTGCAGCTGCGACTCGACGGCTTGCGAGTTGTGCGTGGGCAGCACCGACGGGTCGGCGAAGAACTCCTCGCTCCGGACGATCCGGACACGCGGGTGGTCCGCGAGCCATGCCGGCGCCGGCGAGTCCGTGGCGATGTAGATCGTGCGGATCCACGGTGCGTACGTGTACACGGAACGCAGCGCGTACTTCAGCTCGTTGATCTGCCGGAACCGAGCGGGAGCGTCGTCGCCCTCCCCCAGGACGGCCGACGACTGCGCGGCCTGACGGGCACGCTGGTACTCGATCGCGTTGCCGTCGACCCACGAGAACACGATGTCGATCGGGAACCGGATGTCCGAGACGTGGTCGTCGAACATGTGCTCCACGGTGCGCCACGTGCGACCGTAGCGCTCGATGTCGGTGAGCACGAACTCGTCGACGGGCAGGCTCCTGCGCATCAGGGCGTTCTCGACCGGCGCGAGGACCTCGGTGTCCGTCACCCGCCAGAACTCCAGCTGGACGCTCGTCTCGGCGCCGTAGCGGAGCCGTCCGAGCGGTTCGAGGCGCGGGCGGAACACCCGGAGCACCGGCTGGTCGACGGGGCCCAGGCCGTCGTCGACGACGAGGACGGCCGGCTTCCCCGGCGGCTTGGCGTAGAACGGCTCGCCCACGGCGGCGTCCATCACGGCGGACTCGGCACGCTGACGGTCCCGCTCGTCGACGGCGATGACCGGGCGTTGGTCGTTCCCGCGGATGAGCAGGTGGTCGACGTCGGCCGCGGTGAGCGCGTCATCGAGGAAGAGGAGGTCCTCGATCATCGACTGCTGCGGCGTCAGGTGGCCGTTCAGCAGGGTGAAGCGGCCCTTCCGGAGCACGATGTCGGGGCGGTCGAGACCGCCGGAGGACGGTCGAGGGTTCAGCAGAGGACTCTCGGTCTCCGGCTCGGTCTCGTTGCTCATCCATGCCCTTCTGATCAGGTGGTCAGGCGCTGCACCCGACCGATCCGATCCTACCGGGCAGGCGGCTCCTCCGTCGTTCTGGGCACCTTCACGACGATCCCGACGACGATGAACAGCGCCGCTGCGACGATCTGCAGCGCTGCCCAGATCTGGCCGGGGATCGGGATCGTCACCAGCGGGTTCCAGCACACCGCGATGGCTGCCATCAGGACGGCCGCCCACCAGGCGCGGCCCCTGGCCGCGAAGACGAGCACGATGAGTGCCAGGACCGTGACGCCCCACCGGACGAACACGAACGCCGGCGCGTCGAGGAAGGCGATGCACGCGAGCAGGACGATGGCTGCGACGAGGCCCGGCGCCAGGGCCGGGCGTGTGAACGGCGGGGTCCCGGCGGTGCCCGTCGAAGGAGTGGCTGCTGGGCGGGTACCGGGCGCGGTCGAGTGGAGCGACGACCCGACCGCGGGCCGTCCCTTGCGTGCGGCCATCAGGCAGATGCCTCGTCGAGCTCGATGGCCGTGATCGGGCGGGACATCGGCGGCAGGCCGCGGAGCCGCTCGAGCGCCGGACCGAGCTCGGCAACGTACGCGCGGTAGCCGTCGTCGGTCAGGTGCAGGCCGTCCTCGGTGTACTGCTCGGCGAGGTGGTCGCCGTCGGCGAGGGCCGGCCAGGCGTCGAGGTACTGCGCGTGGCAGGTGGCGACGAACTGGCGCAGGTGCCGGTTCGTCTCCTCGATCCGCGGGGTGAACTCGGCCTGCCGCGGCAGGATCGACACCAGGAGCAAGCGGACGCCGGGGAGCTCGCGGCGGAGCGTCACGAGGATCGTCTCCACGTTCCGCACGACGTGCTCGGCGCTCTTGCGGTGGTTGCCGAAGTCGTTGGTGCCGATGAGCAGGACGATCGCGTCGGGAGCGGCCTGCACGACCTCGTCCAGACGTTCGAGGACGCCGTCCGTGGTGTCTCCGCCGATGCCGAGGTTCAGGGTGCGCTCGTCCGGGAAGCGTTCGTCCCAGGTGCCTCCTGCGGTGATGCTGTCCCCCAGGAACAGGACCAGTCCGCGGTCGTCGTCGCTCATGCTGCCTCCTCGTGCGCTGGCGCGCGAGACCCATTCTGCTGCGTGCTGTTGGCCTGCGTCGAGTCGGTGCGGTGCGCCTCGCGTTCGGCGCGGGCCGTGATGCGCTCCACCATGCCCGGGAAGATCACGCCGTGGAACGGCAGGATCGAGTACCAGTAGAGGCGCCCGGCGAGTCCCTGCGGGAAGTACAGCGCTCGCTGGTGGTAGTCGCAGCCGCCGTCGTCCGTGGGCGTGACGGTCATCTCGAGCCAGGCGCGCCCCGGCGACTTGAACTCGGCCCGGAGCCGGAGGTAGTGCCCGCGGTCGAGTCGTTCGACGCGCCACCAGTCGAGCGCGTCGCCCTGTTCGAGGCGCTTCGGGTCTCGTCGACCACGGTTGAGGCCGACTCCCCCGGCGATCTTGTCCATCCACCCGCGGGCGACCCACGCGAGCGGGAACGAGTACCAGCCGTTCTCACCACCGATCGACTCGACGACGCTCCAGACCGCTTCCGGCGGCGCGGACGTGTGCCGGGTCCGGTCGTCGGAGCACACGGTGTGCCCGGCCCAGTCCGGGTCGCTCGGCAGCGGGTCGGCCGGGGTGCTCGACAGCGTCGCGCTCCGCCAGCTCGTCTCGACCTCCGCGGTGCGCATCTTCGTCAGCGCGAGCCGGACGGCCCGTCGGTACGACGTCAGCCCGCCCTCTGGCTGCGGCACGACGTCGTCGATGTCGTGCTCACGCTGGACGCACTCGAACTGCAGCGACTCGATGATCGGTGTCGCGAGCTTGCGCGGGATCGGCGTCACCATGTTGAACCAGTGTGCGGCGAGCCCGGGGGTCATCACCGGCAGCGCGGTGATCGGCCGCTGCGGGAGCTTGGCCTCGACCGCGTACCCGTTCAGCATCTGCCCGTAGCGGAGGACGTCCGGCCCACCGATGTCGAACGTCCGGTTCACGTCGGCCGGGATGCGGAGGGCCTCGACGAGGTAGTAGAGGACGTCGCGGACGGCGATCGGCTGGATCTTGTTGCGGACCCACCGCGGTGCCGGCATCCACGGCAGGACGTCGGTGACGTGCCGGATCATCTCGAACGACGTGCTCCCGGAGCCGATGACGACACCGGCCTGGTAGGCGATCGTCGGCACACCCGACCCGAGCAGGACGTCGCCGACCTCCTTCCGACTGCGGAGGTGCTTCGACAGCTCCCCGTCGGGGTGGAGGCCACCGAGGTACACGAAGCGGCGGACACCGGCGTCGTGCGCGGCGGTGGCCATCGTCTGGGCCGCGTCCCGCTCGGCTTTCTCGAAGTCCCCGTCAGCGCCCATCGCGTGCGCGAGGTAGTAGACCGCCTCGATCCCGTCGACCGCGGTGGCCACGGCCGAGGAGTCCTGCAGGTCGCCCTGGACGACGTCGATCGAGTCCCGCCAGGGGACGTCGTCGAGCTTCTGCGGGGTACGGACGAGGACGCGGACGGAGTGCCCGGCTTCGAGGAGACGTGGGACGAGGCGACCGCCGATGTAGCCGGTGGCCCCGGTGACGAGGACGCGCATGCGGGGAACGGTACGCCGCGCCCCTCCGGGTACGCTTGTCGGGTGGACAACGCAGCCTTCCCCGTCACCGCCGACGCCGTGCGTCGACTCATCGACCACGCGATCCTGAAGCCGGAGCTGACCCGCTCCGACGTCGATGCGCAGCTCGACGAAGCCGCGACCCACCGCGTGTTCAGCGTGTGCGTCCGTCCGAGCGACGTCCGGCACGCCGTGGAGCGTCTCCAGGGCACCGGTGTGGGCGTCGGGACCGTCATCGGCTTCCCGCACGGCACCACCTCGACCGAGGCCAAGGTCGCCGAGTCGCTGCAGGCCCTCGCCGACGGCGCCTTCGAGCTCGACATGGTCCAGAACATCGGCGCGGCGAAGTCCGGCGACTGGAACCGCGTCCAGCAGGACGTGCGTGCCGTGGTCGACGCTGCAGGCGACACCGTGGTCAAGGTCATCCTCGAGACGGCGTTCCTCACCGACGACGAGATCGTCGCCGCCAGCCGCGCGGCCGTCGCGGGCGGTGCGGACTTCGTGAAGACCTCGACCGGGTTCGCCGGGGGTGGTGCGACCACCGAGCACATCGCCCTGATGCGCGAGACGGTCGGCGCGGACACCGGTGTGAAGGCCTCCGGCGGCGTGCGGGGCCTCGACACCCTCGTCGCGATGGTCCAGGCCGGCGCGAACCGCATCGGCACGAGCGCCTCGGCCCGCATCCTCGACGAGGTCGCACACCGCGTCGAGACCGGCGTCGCCTCCGGCGTCGGCGACGACACCACCTCCTACTGATCCCCGGCCGACCAGGCCGACCCGACCACCAGCACCGAGCCGGTGCGGGACCGACGCGACGCCGCGTCGGGAGCCGCTCCGAGCCTCCAGACCGTCGCATCGGAGCGCGCATGTCGAACACCGACCCCATCACCGACCACCCCGGGTCCCTCGCCCTCGCCGTGGACCTCGGCGGCACCAAGGTCGAGGCGGCCTTGGTCACCGACCAGGGCGTCGTCCTGCCCGGGACCAGGTTCCGGAGCCCCACCGGTCCGCAGCGCAGCTCCGAGGAGCTGCAGGCGGCCGTGGACGAGGTGGTCACGAGCGCCCTCGCAGCGTTGCCGGCCGACGCGACGCTCGCCGGTGTGGGCATCGGTTCCGCCGGTCCCGTCGACGAGGAGCACGGGCTCGTCTCACCGCTCAACATGCCGGTCTGGCGGGGCTACCCGCTCCGCGACCGGGTCGCGGCGCACGTCCCGGCCGGGACGCCGGTGACGCTCCGGATGGACGGCCTCGCGATCACGCTCGCCGAGCACTGGCTCGGCGCGGCGCAGGGTTCCGACCACGTGATGGGCATGATCGTCTCGACGGGTGTCGGCGGCGGGCTCATCCTGCACGGCCGGACCGTCAGCGGTCCGACCGGCAACGCCGGGCACATCGGTCACGTCGAGTGCGGTGGGTACGACGACCCGTGCGCCTGCGGCGGGACCGGCTGCCTGGAGGCCGTGGCGAGCGGTCCGAAGACCGTCGCGTGGGCGAGACGGCAGGGGTTCACCGGTGAGACCGGCGAGGAGCTGTCCGCCGCGTACGCGGCGGGTGACGAGATCGCCGTCGCGGCGATCAAGCGCAGTGGTCGCGCCCTCGGGCAGGCCATCGCCGCCGCCACATCGCTCGTCGACCTCGAGGTGGTGGCGATCGGCGGCGGGTTCTCGCACGTCACGCCCGACCTGTTCGAGTACGCCAGGCAGGCCGTCGCCGAACGCGTCGAGTTCGGTTTCGTCACGAAGGTGCGGATCGTCCCGACCGGGCTGTCCCAGGACGGGCCGCTCATCGGTGCCGCGGCGCTCGTGCACCGCTCGCACGTCCTGCGCTGACCCTGCCGCGCTGCCGCTGGTCCCTGTCGCGCTGCTGTCCACAGTCGACCCCACCGGGCTGGTCCGGTGCGGCAGGATGACCGGGTGCGCTCCTCCCGACTCGTCACCACCGACGACTGGCCAGAAGCCGAACTCCGCGCAGCGGTGCTCGCCGGCGACCTGGTGGCGGTCGGCGAGTGCTGGGCCTCGGTCGCGGAGCCGGCGGATCCGGGGCTGCGCGCGGCGTCGTTCCGCTGGAGCGTTGGTGACGAGCGGATCATCGCGTCGGACCGCAGTGCCGCGTGGATCTGGGGCGGGTGCTCGAGGCCGCCGCTCCCCCACGACGCGTGCATCGACGACGGGCAGCGCGTCCGGCAGCGGGGCGGTGGACGCGTCCGCGAGGTGCGCCTCGAACCCTCCGAGGTCGCGGTCGTCGCCGGTGTCCGGGTGACGACCCCGGTCCGGACCGCGCTCGACCTGCTGCGGATCGCCGGACCGGCGGACTGGGCGGCGCGTGCCCCCACCGTCCTGGCACTGCTCGCGGCGACCGACACCACGCCGTCGACGCTCCGACTCCGCCTCCGGCAGCTCGGGACGGTGCCGATGGCGCGGCAGGCCGAGCGGCGGCTCGCTGAGCTGGTGTGACGCAGCCCGGTCAGCCGACGTGGGCCTCGGTCAGCCGACGTGGCCTCGGTCAGCCGACGTGGGCCGCGGTCAGCCCGCGCTGACGCGGTACACGTCGTACACGGCGTCGATGCGTCGCACCGCGTTGAGGACTCGGTCCAGGTGCGTCGTGTCACCCATCTCGAACACGAACCGCGACAGTGCGAGCCGGTCCGATGACGTCGACACCGTGGCCGACAGGATGTTCACGTGGTGGTCGGTGAGCACCCGGGTGACGTCGCTCAGCAGCCCCGACCGATCGAGCGCCTCGATCTGGATCTGGACGAGGAACACCGACTTCGACGACGGCGCCCACTCGACCTCGATCATGCGGTCGGGTTCGTTCATCAGCGACTTGACGTTCGTGCACGATGCCTGGTGCACGGACACCCCCTGGCCGCGGGTGATGAACCCGACGATCTGGTCGCCGGGGACCGGCGTGCAGCACTTCGCGAGCTTCACGAGGATGTCCGGCGCCCCGCGGACGAGCACGCCACTGTCGCTGTTGCGGAGCTGCCGGCTCGTGACCTGTCGCGGGAACGCGAGCTCGGGTTCGTCCGTCTCGGTCTCGGTCTGGACGCCGGCGAGCACCTTCTCGATCACCGACTGCGTCGAGACGTGACCCTCGCCGATCGCGGCGTAGAGCGCGGAGACGTCGTCGTACCGCATCGCGGATGCGACCTCCGAGATGGAGTCTTGGCTCATGATCCGCTGGAGCGGCAGGTTCTGCTTGCGCATCGCCCGGGCGATGGCGTCGCGGCCCTGCTCGATCGCTTCTTCGCGACGCTCCTTGGTGAACCACTGCTTGATCTTGTTCCGCGCGCGGGGGCTGCGGACGAAGGTCAGCCAGTCCTGGCTCGGCCCGGAGTCGGGGTTCTTCGACGTGAAGATCTCGACGACGTCGCCGCTCGACAGGGAGCTCTCGAGGGGTACCAGGCGACCGTTCACCTTCGCGCCCATCGTGCGGTGCCCGATCTCGGTGTGCACCGCGTACGCGAAGTCGACCGGAGTCGCACCGGCGGGGAGCCCGATGACCTTGCCCTGCGGCGTGAAGACGTAGGTCTCCTTCGCGCCGATCTCGTAGCGGAGGGAGTCGAGGAACTCGCCGGGGTCGCTGGTCTCGGCCTGCCAGTCGGTGATGTGCGCGAGCCACGCCATGTCGTCGTTCGCGCTCGAGCTGTCCACGTCGCGACCGGCGGCACGCTGCTTGTACTTCCAGTGCGCGGCGACACCGAACTCGGCGCGCTGGTGCATCTCGTGCGTGCGGATCTGGATCTCGACCGGGCGACCCTGCGGCCCGAGGACCGTGGTGTGCAGCGACTGGTACAGGTTGAACTTCGGGGTCGCGATGTAGTCCTTGAAGCGCCCGGGCAGCGGCGTCCAGCGCGCGTGCACGGAGCCGAGCATGGCGTAGCAGTCGCGGACCGTGGGGACGAGCACCCGGATGCCGACGAGGTCGTAGATCTCGTCGAACTCGCGGCCCCGGACGATCATCTTCTGGTAGATCGAGTAGTACTGCTTCGGCCGGCCCATGACCTCGCCGCGCACCTTGGCGGCCTTGAGGTCCTTCTTCAGGGTCCCGATGACGTTCTGGACGAACTGCTCGCGCTTCGGCTGCCGTTCCTTGACCAGGCTGTCGATCTCGACGTAGAGCTTCGGGTGCAGCACCGCGAACGACAGGTCCTCGAGCTCGAGCTTGATCATCTGGATGCCCAGACGGTGCGCGAGCGGCGCGTAGATCTCGAGGGTCTCCTTGGCCTTGCGTGTGGCCGAGGTGGACTCGACGAAGCCCCACGTCCTGGCGTTGTGCAGGCGGTCCGCGAGCTTGATCACCAGGACCCGGATGTCCTTCGACATCGCGATGACCATCTTGCGGACGGTCTCGGCCTGGGCGCTGTCGCCGTACTTGACCTTGTCGAGCTTCGTGACACCGTCGACGAGCATCGCGATCTCGTCGCCGAAGTCGTGACGCAGCTGGTCGAGCTGGTAGTCGGTGTCCTCGACCGTGTCGTGCAGCAGCGCAGCAGCGATCGTGATGGGCCCGATGCCCAGGTCCGCAAGGATCTGCGCGACCGCGACCGGGTGCGTGATGTAGGGCTCGCCGGACTTGCGCTTCTGGCCGTCGTGCGCGCGTTCCGCGACCGAGTACGCACGCTCGATCAGCGTGACGTCCGCCTTCGGGTGGTGCGAGCGGACGGTCCGGATCAGCGTGTCGACGGCACCGGCCGGCTGCGCGCGGGAGAACAGGCGCGGCAGCAGCGAACGGAGGGAGCCGAGGTTGCCCGTGGTGTTCGGGCCGAGCGGCGGGCTTGACGGCAGCGGCGACGGACCGGGGCGGCTCGCGGCGGAGTCGTCCTGCGCCGACGTCTCACGGATGTCCGTCATGCTGCGTCTCCCAGAACTCGAACCGGCCGAACTCGATCCGACCAGACTACGCGCGTGTCGTCAGTGCTCGTGACCACGTTCGCGCTGGGCGTCGGCGCGCTCCACCGGCGCACCGGCGGCCTCCCACGCCACCATGCCGCCGGCGAGGTTCACCGCGGGGACGCCGGACTGCTCGAGCGCCGCGACGACCCGGGCGGACCGCATGCCGGAGTGGCACACGATGATCGCCGGGTCGTCGGTCGGCTGGATCTCGGTCCACCGCGTCTGGAGCTCGGACATCGGCACCAGGGTGGCCTGGGGCGCGTGGACCTCGTCCCACTCCCCCGGCTCGCGCACGTCGTACAGGCGCGAGCCGTTCTCGATGCGACGCAGCGCCTCTTCGACGGTGATCTCGTCCATGCGGATCAGGCCTCGACCGGCGCAGCGGTCTCCGCACGCTTCCGCGCGGCGGCGACCTTCTTGGCGTCGGCCTGCTTGATCTTCGGTTCGTTCTCACGCAGGTGCGCGTACATCGGCGACGCGATGAAGATCGTCGAGTAGGTGCCGACGATGATGCCGATGAACAGGGCGAGCGAGATGTCGCGCAGGGTGCCGGCACCGAGGACGTACGACCCGATGAAGAGGATCGCCGCGACGGGCAGCAGCGCCACGACGGACGTGTTGATCGAGCGGACCAGCGTCTGGTTCACCGCGAGGTTCACCGACTGCACGAACGTCCGGTGCGATTCCTGGGCGGTGTTCTCGCGGACCTTGTCGAACACCACGACGGTGTCGTACAGGGAGTACCCGAGGATCGTCAGGAAGCCGATGACCGCGGCCGGCGTGACCTCGAGCCCGACGATGCCGTACACACCGGCGGTGATCAGGAGGTCGTGGAGCAGCGCCACCATCGCCGACAGCGACATCTTCCACGTGCGGAAGTACAGCGCCATGAACACGGCGGCGAGGGCCAGGAAGATGATCAGACCGCGGATGGCCTGTGCGAGCACGTCGGCACCCCACGTCGCACCGATGAAGGTCGACGCGACCTCGCCCTTGTCGACGTTGTACGCGTCGGCCAGCGCTGACTGGATCTTCGTCGTCTCGGCGTCGGTGAGCTGCCCGGTCTGCACGCGGATGCCGTGCGTGCCGAGCTGCGAGACGCGCGGGATCTCGTCGGAGACGATCTTCTCGACGGCGTTCGTCGCGAGGTTCTGGTCGACCGTCTTGACGTCGGAGATCGTGAACTCGGACCCGCCCGTGAACTCGATGCCGAGCTGGTACCCGCCGCGGAGCCACGGGACCGCGAGGGAGATCACGATCGCGGCGATCGCGATGAGGTACCACGTGCGGCGGCGTCCGACGATGTCGTAGGAGCGCTTGCCCGTGTAGAGGTCGTTGCCGAACTGGCTGAAGCTCGCCATCAGCTGTCCTTCCCGTTCGGCTTGCCGCCGTTGTCGGTGGTGTCGCCGTTGCCGGCCTTCCGCTCAGCGATCGTCTGCCGGCGCTGTGCCTCGCCGGCGGCCCGCTGGCGCTTGCCGTCCACGACGGGCGCGCGGAACTGCGCACGACCGCGGTAGACCGCGCCGAGGGCTGTCGGGTCGAGGCCGCTGAACCGGTGCCCCTCGTTGAAGAAGCGGCGCCGCGAGATGAGCTGCAGCATCGGGTGCGTGAAGAGGATCACGACGACGACGTCGATCAGGGTGGTGAGGAGCAGCGTGAACGCGAAGCCCTTCACATCGCTCACCGCGAGGATGTAGAGCACGATCGCGGCGAGGAAGTTGATCGAGTCGGACGCCAGGATCGTGCGGAGGGCACGCTTCCAGCCGGACTCGACCGCACCCTCGAGTGCTCGACCGTCACGGAGTTCGTCACGGATGCGCTCGAAGTACACGATGAACGAGTCCGCCGTGATGCCGATCGCCACGATCAACCCCGCGACCCCGGCCAACGACAACCGGTAGTCGACGCGCCACGACATGATCGCGATGACCAGGTACGTCAGGGTCGCGGCGACACCGAGGGAGAGCACTGTGACGAACGCGAGCGCCCGGTACTGGATCACCGAGTAGATGATCACCAGGATGAGCCCGATCAAGCCGGCGACGAGACCGCCGATGAGCTGCGCGGTGCCCAGGGTCGCGGAGATGTTCTCGTTCGACTGGACCTTGAAGTTGATCGGCAGCGCACCGTACTTCAGCTGGTCGGCGAGGGTCTTCGCCGACTCGGCCGTGAACGACCCGCTGATCTGTGCCTTGCCGTTCGTGATCGCGCTGTTCGTAGTCGGCGCGGTGATCACGTTGCCGTCCAGGACGATGGCGAACTGGTTCTGCGGCTGCTGGAGCGACACGAGGCGGTTGGTGACCGTCCGGAAGTCCTTGGTGCCGGTGCCGTCGAACGTCAGGTTGACCGCCCACTCGCCCGTGGTGGTGCCCTGCGACGAGGTCGCGAGGCCGGAGGTCGCGTTGCTGATGTTCGCGCCGGAGACCTCGACCGGGCCGAGGATGTACTTGGCAGCACCGTCCTGGTCGCACGTCACGAGCGGCTGGTCGTCGGGGGCGGCGGTGACGTCGTCCGGGGCCTTGCAGTTGTAGTTCGTGTAAAGGTCCTGCAGCTTCGGCGTCGCCCAGCTCAGGTCGCTGGCATTCGTCGGCTTCGCACTGGGCGTCGCCGGCAGCGATGCCGGCGGCGTGTACGGCGTCGGGGACGCGCTCGAGGACGAGTCGCCGCCGACCGCGGTGTTCGTCGCGGCCTCGGTGTAGAGGACCGGACGGAAGGTGAGCTTCGCAGCGGCCTCGATACGCGAGATGGTCTGCTGGTCCGGCTTGCCCGGGATCGAGACGACGATGTTGTTCGCGCCCTGCGTGTTGATCTCGGATTCCGAGACGCCGGTGGCGTCGATGCGCTGGCGGATGATGTTCACCGCCTGCTTGAGCTGGTCCGATGTGACGGAGTCACCGTCGGTGCTCTGCGCCGCGAGGGTCAGCTGCGTGCCGCCCTGCAGGTCGAGTGCGAGCTGGGGAACCCAGCTGGCGCCTTCGAACCACTTGCCCGCGTCGTCCTTGGTGGTGCTGGCGAGGATCGACGCAGCCGTGTTCAGGCCTGCGAGGACCGCCATGATGATCACCAACCAGGTGAGCGAGCGCAGCGCTTTCTTGACGGGTGTCGATCGTGCCACCGGTCGTCTCGTCTTTCTGTCAGGACCGTCGACGAGTGCGCCGGCGGACGGAATGATGCCGCCGGGTCACGAGTGTGTCCCGACGGCCGAGCGGTTCAGTCCTCGGACTTGCGCTTCGCCTGCTCGGCGTCGTCCGCACGCTCGCCGTAGACGGGCTCACCGTTGAGTTCGGCGATGGGCTTCGGCTCGTCTTCCGGCGTGGCGGTCGTCTCGATGTCCGACGCGGTGTCGTCGACGACACGCGAGAGGGTCTGACGGTGGACCGTGACGATGGTCCCCGGCGCGATCTCGACGTCGGCGGTGACCTTCTCGTCGTCGACCGACAGGAGCGTGCCGTAGAGACCGAAGGACAGCATGACGCGGGCACCCGGGACCATCTTGGTCGCGAGCTCCGACTGCTGCTTCTTGCGCTTGCGGCTGTTGTAGAACATGAAGGCCGCGAACGCCACGACGATGACGATGAGGATGACTTCTTGACCCATGATTGCGATGCCTTCTCTGGTATTTCGGTTTCGGGCCGTAGCAGTCTAGGGCACGTGGCTGTGGCGGATGCCGCAGACGGGCCTACTCGTCGTCGAACAGTCCCGGTTGGGCGGAACCGGCCGGCTGACCGGGTGTGAGCCCGAAGTGCCGCCAGGCCGCCGGCGTGGCGATCCGGCCGCGCGGGGTGCGGGTGACGAGACCGATGCGGACCAGGAACGGCTCGACCACCGACTCGATGGTCTCGGATTCCTCCCCGACGGAGACCGCCAGCGTGTTCAGGCCGACCGGTCCCCCGTCGAACCGGGTGAGCATCGTCTCGAGCACCGCGCGGTCGAGCCGGTCCAGCCCGTACTCGTCGACGTCGTAGAGCTCGAGGGCGCCCTGCACCGCGGCCATGCCGTCCCGGGTGCCGTGCACGAGGGCGTAGTCCCGGACGCGGCGGAGCAGACGGTTCGCGATGCGCGGAGTGCCCCGCGACCGACCGGCGATCTCGCGGAGTGCGAAGCGGTCGAAGTCGAGTTCGAGCAGGTGTGCGGCGCGGATGAGGACCTGCTCGAGTTCGTCCCGCTCGTAGAACTCGAGGTGCGCCGTGAAGCCGAAGCGGTCCCGCAGCGGGTTCGGCAGGAGACCGGCCCTGGTGGTCGCCCCGACGAGGGTGAACGGCGCGAGGTCGAGGGGGATGCTCGTCGCCCCTGCACCCTTGCCCACCATGACGTCGATGCGGAAGTCCTCCATCGCCAGGTACAGCATCTCTTCCGCCGAGCGGGCCATCCGGTGGATCTCGTCGATGAAGAGGACCTCACCCGGCATCAACGACGACAGCACGGCTGCCAGGTCGCCCGCGTGCTGGATGGCCGGACCGCTCGACATGCGCAGGGGACGGCCGGACTCGTGCGCCACGATCATCGCGAGCGTGGTCTTGCCGAGCCCGGGAGGACCGGCCATCAGGATGTGGTCGGGCGTGCGGTCCTGCATCGCCGCGGCCTTGAGGAGCAGGTCGAGCTGGCCGCGGACCTTGCGCTGTCCGACGAACTCGGCGAGCGACTTCGGGCGGAGCGCGCCTTCGAACGCGAGTTCTTCCGGTGACTGGGCGTCCGCCGCGGTGATCCCGCCGCTCATCGGCCGGCCCCGGTCGGGCGGAGAGCGCCGAGGGCGGCACGGAGGAGCGCCTGGGTACCCATGGCCGCGACGCCGGGTTCGTTCGCGATCGTGTCGTCGACCGCGGAACGTGCCGCGTCCTCACGCCAGCCGAGCCCGACGAGCGCGATGACGACGTCTTCGGACGCAGGGTGCGCAGCGGCGCCCTGAACGGCGGCGGCTGCGGCGGACGAGGTCTCGAAGGCGGTGAGCTTGCCGGACAGTGCGACGATGATGAGCTTGGCCGTCTTCGGCCCGATGCCGGACACCTTCCGGAACGCCGCGTCGTCGTCGTTCGCCACGGCGTTCGCGATCTGCGCCGGGTCCATCGCGCCGAGGACACCGAGCGCGGACTTCGGGCCGACCCCGGACACACTGCGGAGCAGGTCGAAGACCCGCAGCGCGTCGGTCGACTCGAACCCGAAGAGCAGGTGCTCGTCTTCGCGCACGATCATCGCCGTGCGCACGAACACCTCTGCCCCGTGGCGCATGGTGAGTGCGTGTGCCGGTGTCACCGTGACGGCGTAGCCGACTCCCCCGACCTCGATCACGACGGCGGATCCGGCGACGTCGATACAGGTGCCCCGGAGACTCGCGATCATGCTCCGAGCCTACGTGCAGCCGCCGACGCAGCCGCAGCCGCCGCGCGGGCCAGTGGCGAGGACGCCGTGCGCCCACCGGTCCCGGCCTGTGCGTCGCGCCACGCGCGTTGTGCCGGCGTCAGGCTGCCGGACCGCACGCCGACCTGGTCGGGTGCACCGAGCCTCCAGGCATGGCAGACCGCCAGGGCGAGCGCGTCGGCGGCGTCCGCCGGCTTCGGCGCCTCGGCGAGACCGAGCACCCGCGCGATCATCGCCTGCACCTGCTTCTTGTCGGCGTTGCCGTACCCGGTGACCGCTGCCTTGACCTCGGACGGGGTGTGCAGCCCGACCGGGATGCCACGCACCGCAGCGGCGTGCAGCGCCAGGCCGGAGGCCTGTGCCGTGCCCATCACGGTGCGGACGTTCGCCTGGGCGAACACCCGCTCGACCGCGACGGCATCGGGGCGGTGTTCCTCGATCTGGTCCGCGATCCCCGCGGCGATCAGGACCAGCCGCTGCTCGAGCGCCATGTCCGACGGGGTGCGGACCACGGTGACCGCGACCATGCGGGCGCGTCGATCAGGGGTGACCTCCACGACGCCGACGCCGCACCGCGTGAGCCCGGGGTCGACCCCGAGCACGCGGAGCACGGGCCCGGGGCGCGACAAGGTCAGTCCTCGTCCTCGTCCTGGTCGAGCTCGGCCTGGACGTCGGCGGGGATGTCGAAGTTCGCGTAGACGTTCTGGACGTCGTCGGAGTCTTCGAGTGCGTCGATGAGGCGGAACACCTTGCGGGCCGTCTCGGCGTCGACCGGGACCTTCAGGCCGGGGACGAACTCGGCGTCGGCGGAGTCGTAGTCGATGCCGGCGTCCTGCAGCGCGGTGCGGGCCGCGACGAGGTCGGTCGCCTCGGTGATGACTTCGAAGCCGCCGCCCTGGTCGATGACGTCCTCGACACCGGCGTCGAGCACCGCGGTCATGACGTCGTCCTCGGACAGGCCGTCGACCTTCGAGACCGAGATGACGCCCTTGCGCGAGAAGTTGTACGCGACGCTGCCCGGGTCGGCCATGGTGCCGCCGTTGCGGGACATCGCCGTCCGGACCTCGGCAGCTGCACGGTTCTTGTTGTCCGTGAGGCACTCGATGAGCATCGCGACGCCGTTCGGGGCGTAGCCCTCGTACATGATCGTCGTGTACTCGATGGACTCACCGGTGAGCCCGGCACCGCGCTTGATCGCGCGGTCGATGTTGTCGTTGGGGACCGAGGTCTTCTTCGCCTTCTGCACGGCGTCGACCAGGGTCGGGTTGCCCGACATGTCGGCGCCGCCCATCTTCGCGGCGACCTCGATGTTCTTGATGAGCTTCGCGAACGACTTGGCACGTCGCTGGTCGATGACGGCCTTCTTGTGCTTCGTCGTTGCCCACTTGGAATGCCCGGACACGGTTCTCCTTGCGTCTTGCGGAAAGTCCCCGTCAGCTTAGCGGGCTGGAAGAGCGACACCGGCCTGGAGGCCCGGCGCGGCCCCGGCGGGCAGGTCGCGACGGGCGCGCGCGCCGCCTTGCGCGCCGTTTGCACAACGGAACGCACATTGCGCCGCGCTTTCGCGCGGCGCAATGTGCGTTTGGTTGTGCGGGAGCAGATCGCACCAGGCGAGGGCGCGCAGCGTGCGACCCCGGCGCGCGGGCGTCGGGCCCGCGCGGGTCAGGCCGCGGCCCGAGCGGGTCAGGCAGAGCGGACGAGGTCCAGGAAGCGACGGTGGAAGCGGTCCTCGCCCGTGACCTCCGGGTGGAACGCACTCGCGAGGACGTTGTCCTGCTGCACGGCGACCGCGCGGCCGTCCGGCAGCGCGCCGAGGACCTGCACCCCGGGGCCGTGGTCCTCCACGACGGGTGCGCGGATGAACACCGCGTGCACCGGTGCCTCGCCGAGGTCGGGCATCGGGATGTCGATCTCGAACGAGTCGTTCTGGTTGCCGAAGGCGTTCCGGCGCACGGTCGTGTCGAGCACGTCGAGCGTTCGCTGCCCGGTGGTCGCGTTCGTGATACGGGCGCTCAGCATGATCATGCCCGCGCACGTGCCGTACGTCGGCAGGCCGTTCCGGATCGCAGCGGACAGCGGCTCGGCGAGCCCGAAGATCCGCGAGAGCTTGTCCATCACGCCGGATTCACCGCCGGGGATCACGACGCCGTGCAGGCCGTCGATCTCCTCCGGGCGGCGGAGCGGCACCACGTCGGCACCGAGCTCGGTCAGCGAGACGATGTGCTCGCGGAAGTCGCCCTGCAGCGCGAGCACCCCGATGCGGGGTGCTGCACCACCGATGGGGCTACCAGCCACGCTCGGCGAGGCGGTGCGGCGCGGGGACGTCGGCGACGTTGATGCCGACCATCGCCTCACCCAGACCGCGGGACACCTCGGCGATGACCTTGGGGTCGTCGTGGAAGGTGGTCGCCTTGACGATCGCGGCGGCACGAGCGGCCGGGTCGCCGGACTTGAAGATGCCGGAGCCGACGAAGACGCCGTCGGCGCCGAGCTGCATCATCATCGCGGCATCCGCCGGAGTCGCCACGCCACCTGCGGTGAAGAGGACGACGGGGAGCTTGCCGGTCTCGGCGACTTCCTGCACGACGTCGATCGGGGCCTGCAGCTCCTTCGCCGCGACGTAGAGCTCGTCGGGGCGGAGATTGCGGAGCGCCGCGATCTCCTTCGAGATGGTGCGGATGTGCTTGGTCGCCTCGGAGACGTCACCGGTGCCGGCTTCGCCCTTGGAGCGGATCATCGCCGCGCCCTCGGTGATGCGGCGGAGCGCCTCGCCGAGGTTGGTGGCACCGCAGACGAAGGGAGTGGTGAACTTCCACTTGTCGATGTGGTTCACGTAGTCGGCGGGCGAGAGCACCTCGGACTCGTCGATGTAGTCGACCCCGAGCTCCTGCAGCACCTGCGCCTCGACGAAGTGGCCGATGCGGGCCTTCGCCATGACGGGGATCGACACAGCTGCGATGATCTCCTCGATCATCGAGGGGTCGGACATGCGGGCGACGCCGCCCTGCGCGCGGATGTCGGCGGGGACGCGCTCGAGGGCCATGACCGCGGTCGCGCCGGCTTCTTCCGCGATGCGGGCCTGCTCGGCGTCGACGACGTCCATGATGACGCCGCCCTTGAGCATCTCCGCGAGGCCGCGCTTGACGCGCGAGGAGCCGGTGATGGAGGTTCCGGGGGTGCTGGTGCTGTCGCTCATGATGGCGATCAGTCTAGTGCTGCGCGGGCCACGCTTCCGCGACGAGCCGGCGGGTGTCCCCGAGCATCTGGGACATCGACTTGGTGCGGGCGATGATCGGGAAGAAGTTCGAGTCGGACTCCCACCGCGGGACGATGTGCTGGTGCAGGTGTCCGGCGACGCCGGCGCCCGCGACCTCGCCCTGGTTCATGCCGATGTTGAAGCCGTCGCAGTGCGAGACCTGCCGGAGGACCCGCATCGCGGTCTGCGTCAGCTCGCCGATCTCCCGGAGTTCCGCGGGCGTTGCCTCGTCGTAGAGGGGCGTGTGGCGGTACGGGCAGACGAGCAGGTGCCCGTTGTTGTACGGGTACAGGTTGAGCAGGACGTAGGCGTGCTCGCCCCGGGCGACGATGAGGGCGTCCTCGTCGGACTTCCGCGGTGCTTCACAGAACGGGCAGTCGTCCTTGTGTCCGCGGCCCTCGCCCTCGCGACCGGCGTCGATGTACGCCATCCGGTGCGGGTTCCAGAGACGCTGGAAGGCATCCGGGACGGCCGCCTGCGTGGCGGCGTCCCGGATGACCAGCGGCTCGTCCTGCTCGGCCGACATCAGACCTGGGTGCGCTCGCGGATCGCCGTGAGGATGCGCTCGACGGCCTCGTCCACGGGCACGCCGTTGTCCTGGCGACCGTCGCGGAACCGGAAGCTCACCGCGCCGGCGTCGCGGTCGTCGCCGCCCGCGATGAGCTGGAACGGCACCTTCGCCTTGGTGTGCGTGCGGATCTTCTTCTGCATGCGGTCGTCCGAGTGGTCGACCTCGGCCCGGACGCCGTGTGCGCGGAGCTTCGCGATCACCTCGTCGAGGTAGTCGGCGTACTCCTCGGCGACGGGGATGCCGACGACCTGCACCGGGGACAGCCAGGCCGGGAACGCGCCGGCGTAGTGCTCGGTGAGCACGCCGAAGAACCGCTCGATCGAGCCGAACAGGGCGCGGTGGATCATCACGGGACGTTGACGGGTGCCGTCGGCGGCCGCGTACTCGATGCCGAAGCGCTCCGGCAGGTTGAAGTCGAGCTGCACGGTCGACATCTGCCACGTGCGACCGATGGCGTCGCGGGCCTGCACGGAGATCTTCGGGCCGTAGAACGCCGCGCCTGCGGGGTCCGGCACGAGCTCGAGCCCGGACTCCTCGGCGACCTCGCGCAGGGTGTTCGTCGCCTCTTCCCAGACGTCGTCGTCGCCGACGTACTTCTCCGGGTCCTTCGTGGAGAGTTCGAGGTAGAAGTCGTCGAGGCCGTAGTCGCGGAGCAGCGACAGCACGAACTGCAGCGTCGTGGTCAACTCCTCCTTCATCTTCTCCTTGGTGGTGAAGATGTGGGCGTCGTCCTGGGTCATGCCGCGGACCCGGGTGAGGCCGTGGATGACGCCGGACTTCTCGTTGCGGTAGACCGTGCCGAACTCGAACATCCGCAGGGGCAGGTCGCGGTAGGACCGTGCCTGCGAGCGGTACGCCAGGATGTGCATCGGGCAGTTCATCGGCTTGAGGTAGTAGTCCGCGCCCTGACGGGTGACGTTGCCGTCCTCGTCCACCGCCTGGTCCATGTGCATGGGCGGGAACATGCCGTCCTTGTACCACCCGAGGTGGCCGGACTGCTCGAACAGGTCGCCCTTGGTGATGTGCGGCGTGTAGACGAAGGAGTAGCCCTCTTGCTCGTGCCGCCGGCGCGAGTAGTCCTCCATCTCGCGGCGGATGATCCCGCCCTTCGGGTGGAAGATCGCCAGGCCCGAGCCGATCTCGTCCGGGAACGAGAACAGGTCGAGCTCGGCACCGAGCTTGCGGTGGTCGCGCTTGGCCGCCTCTTCCAGTCGAACGAGGTAGGCCTTCAGCTGGTCCTTGTCGGGCCAGGCGGTGCCGTAGATGCGCTGCAGCTGCGGGTTCTTCTCGGAGCCGCGCCAGTAGGCAGCGGCGACGCGCATGAGCTTGGCGGCGTTGCCGATCCACCGGGTGTGCGGGACGTGCGGGCCGCGGCAGAGGTCCTGCCAGACGACGTCGCCGGACTTCGGGTCGACGTTCTCGTAGACGGTGAGTTCACCGGCACCGACCTCGACGCTCTCGCCGGAGTCGCCGTCGGCCGCAGCGCCCTTCAGACCGATGAGCTCCTGCTTGTAGGGCTCGCCGGCCATCAGCTCGCGGGCTTCGTCGTCGGTCACGACCCGGCGACGGAAACGCTGGGCCTGCTTGACGATGCGGTCCATGCCCTTCTCGATCGCCTTGAGGTCCTCGGGTGTGAAGGGCTCGGCGACGTCGAAGTCGTAGTAGAAGCCGTCGGTGACGGGCGGGCCGATGCCGAGCTTGGCGTCGGGGTTGATCTGCTGCACCGCCTGCGCGAGCACGTGCGCGGCGGAGTGGCGCAGGATGTCGAGGCCGTCCTGCTCGTCGAGGGTGACCGGCTCGGCGGTCTCCCCCGCCTGCACGTCCGCGGCGAGGTCCTTGAGGACGCCGTCGACGCGGATCGCGACGATCCCGCGCACGCCGTCGAAGAGCTCGGTGCCCGTCGTGGTCGTCGTCGCGGTCCGGGGCTCGGGTGCCTGGGGAAGCTCTGCGGGCTCGGGTGCGACTGACTCGGTCACGATGATGGGACTCCTCGGTTGGATGGGGTGGATCAAGACTAGTGCGCGAGGGCGGTCACGCCGGGACCATCCCGAGCGTCGTCACGGGCAGGCGCGGTTCGATGCGCTCGCGGCCCGCGAGCCCGTCGAGTTCGAGCAACGCCGCGAACCCGATGGCCTGGTAGCCGGCGCGTTCCAGCAGCGTGATCGTGGCGTCGGCGGTCCCACCGGTCGCGAGGACGTCGTCCACGACGAGCACGCGCGTGCCGGCCGGGAGCTGACCGGGACGGAGTTCGAGCTCGGCCTCGCCGTACTCGAGCGCGTACTGCTCACTGAGGACCTCGCCGGGGAGCTTGCCCGCCTTGCGGACCGTCAGCACGCCGACCTGGTGCTGCGCAGCGATCCCGCCGGCGAGGGCGAACCCGCGTGCTTCGATGCCGGCGACGGCATCGAACCCGGCGCCGATCGCGAACGGGGCCGCGAGGGCTTCGCAGACCCGGCCGAACGCCACGGCGTCGGAGAACACCGGCGTCACGTCACGGAACAGGATCCCCGGCTTCGGGAAGTCCGGGACGATGGCGGTGAGTCGTTCGACGAGGGCAGCAGCGGTTTCGGTCACCCGACAACGGTACGGGTTCGACGACGAACGCCCGGCACGCAGCCGACGCCGAACGTCCGACACGCGGCCGAGGCCCCACCCCCCCCCCGCCCCCTGGCCGGGCGGAGGGCGAAA
>JASCOI010000047.1 GCA_029959665.1 Microbacteriaceae bacterium PS02333 | reverse complement strand
TGCGGGGGGCCGACGCGGAACGACCGCGGCGTCGGCGTACGACAGCGACTTCGTCGTTCCGAGTCGGAGCCCATCGGACGCCGGACGCGCCCGACGCCGGACGCGCTGGACGCCGCGCGCCTGCGCTACTCGGCCTTCTGCATCTGCCAGGGCTCGGGCTCGCGGTCGCCGTTCGGGCGCACCGGGCGGACGTCGCCGACGATGGGGATCGCCCGCTTCCGCATGAACCACAGGTACCGGACGAAGAAGTGCGACAGCGTCGACAGACGGTTGCCGTTGCCGAGCAGCGACGCGATGTGCACGACGACCCACGCGGCCCAGGCCACCGGCCCGACCATCGTGATCCCGCCGCGGAGCTGGGCGACTGCGGCGTTCGTGCCGATCGTCGCCATGGTGCCCTTGTCGAAGTACTTGAAGTGCTCGGTCGGCTTGCCCTCGAGCGAGCGGACGATCTGCCGGGCGATGTGCTTCCCGCCCTGCAGTGCCGGCTGGGCGAGCTGCGCGAGGGCGTCGTCCTGCGCGGCGATGTCACCCGCCGCCCAGATGGCGTCGACGCCCTGCACGCTGAGGTCGTCGTCCACCTTGATCCGGCCGCCGTGCGTCTGCGGCATGTTCCAGTTCGACACTTCCTTGTGCGCGGCGACCCCGGTGGCCCAGATGACCTGCGACGCGGGGATGAACTCGCCGTCGGCCGTCTTCACCCCGTCGGGCAGGACCTCGGCGACGCCGGTGTTCAGGCGGAGGATGACCCCCCGCTTCCGCAGCACCTTCGCCGCGTACCGACGGAGCCGCGGCGCGAACGGCTTCAGCAGCTCACCGCTCCGGTGCACGAGGGTGATCGTGATGTTGCCCGGCAGGATCTCCGGGTAGGCACCCTCGAGCGCCTGGTCGCGGAGCTCGGCGAGGGCACCGGCCATCTCGACGCCGGTCGCGCCGCCACCGACGATGACGATCTTGATCTCGTCGGGCCCCTGGTTGGCCGCGGCTTCCTCGAGCCGGGTGAAGAGTTCGTCGCGGATGCGGAGCGCCTGCGAGCGGGAGTACATCGAGTACGCGTACTCGTACGCACCCGGGGTGCCGAAGTAGCTCGTGTTGACGCCGTTCGCGAGGATGAGCTGGTCGTAGTGCAGGTGCTCGCCGTCGGACATCTCGGCGACCTTGCCGACCGGGTCGATGCCGGTGAGGAGCCCGTGCCGGAACTCGGCGTTGTCCTGCTTGGCGCGGAGGCTCCGCAGGAAGTACGTCACGTCCCCGGCGTTGAGCCCACCCGTCGCCACCTGGTACATGAGCGGCTGGAACATGTTGTAGACGTGTCGGTCGACGAGCGTGACCCGGACCGGTGCGTCCGCGAGCTCGCGCATGGCGGCGACGCCGGCGAATCCACCGCCGACGATGACGACGTGCGGGCGGGTGTCCTGCGGCATGTGAGCTCCGGGGGTGATGCGGTCAACGGCACCGTCAACGGTACGCCGCTTCTGACCACTCCCGGTTCACGGGCGGGAGGCTCGGATCGCCGCCGTCAGACCGCCAGCGGCGCGTAGGTGCTCACCACGTTGCCCTTGCTCGTCACGGTGCTGTCGACCAGACGCAGGCGCGTGGCCGGGTCGGTCGGCTCGAAGAGCTTCCGGCCGCGTCCGGCGATCGCCGGGTGCACCATGAGCTGCAGCTCGTCGAGGAGCCCCGCGAACAGCAGGCTCCGGACGAGCGTGACGCTGCCGCACACCGCGATGTGGTCGCCGTCACGCTGCTTGAGGTCCCGCACGAACTCGTGCACGTCGCCGTGGATGCGCGTCGAGTTCTGCCACGCCAGGTCGTCGCCGAGCGTGGTCGATGCGACGTACTTCTCGATCGGGTTGATCCACTGACCGAAGGGGTCCTCCGGGTGGGCCGGCCACCACTCGGACCACTCGGTGTAGCTGTTCCGCCCGAGCAGGACCGTGTCGGTGCGGGCCATGAACGACCCCATCCCGGCGCCGAGCTCGTCGTCGAAGCTGTCGTACTGGAACTCGTACGGGTCTTGCACGACGCCGTCGACCGACGTGAACAGCCCTGCCGTGACCTTCCGCATGCTCGGAGGGTAGTCCTCAGCTGCCCTGTCCGGGGAACTGGTTCGTCCCGCCCTCGGTTCCGCCGTTGCTCCCGCCCGGGAACCGGTTCGAGCCCTGCCCGGGGACCTGCGTGGTCGACGACCGCGACTGGTGCTCGGCGATGGTGTGGCCGATCGCGAAACCAGCACCCCCGCCGACCAGGAGCGCCGCCACACCGATCACGATCGCGAGCACCGGCCAGAACCACGGCGGGCGCGGCCTGCTGGAGCGCTGTCCGGTCGGTGCAGCAGCCCCGTACCAGGCGGTGGGGCCGACGGGAGCCGGTCCCTGGCCGTACCAGCTGTTCGGCTCCGCGCGGTACGGATGCCGGGGGTCGACCGTCGAGGTCGGCGCCGGTGCCGCGCTCCAGTCGGTGGCCCGGTCGGCCGGAGCGTTCTCGTTCTTCTCGTCCATGGCGGCAGTCCACGCCCGTCGGCTATGGGAGTCCGATGACCGCGCTGCCGAGCGCCTGCGAAACGAGACGTGCGTACTGTCGGTCGGGTGACGGACGAGGCGAGTGCAGGCGGGGGCGAGCCGCCGCTGACGGGCCGACCCGTGCCTCCCGGCCCTGGGCTGGCACAGCGCGCGTGGTGGGCCGTCCTCGACTGGATCTACGCGGCCAGGTGGCAGATCAGCAGCCTCGGCCCGACCACGGCGGACGACTACCGCGACGGCGACCAGAGCGCCGTCGTCGTGATCCCCGGTGTGTACGAGACCTGGCACTTCATGCGCCCGCTCATGGACGCCCTGCACGATCGGGGACACCCCGTGCACGTCGTCGCGGTGCTGCGGCACAACGTGCGGCCGGTGCCGGTCTCGGCAGCGGACGTGATGGCGTACCTCGTGGAGCACGATCTCCGGGACGTCGTGATCGTCGCCCACAGCAAGGGCGGGCTGATCGGCAAGTACGCGATGACCGAGCTCGACGACGACGGCCGCATCGACCGCATGGTCGCGGTGTCGACGCCGTTCGCGGGGTCGGTGCTGGCGGATCTCGCGCCGGTGCCGCACCTCCGGGTGTTCCGGGCGACGGACCCGGTCATCGCGGGCCTGGCGCAGCAGCTCGAGACGAACGTGCGGATCACGTCGGTCTACGGGGTGTTCGACACGCTCATCCCGGGTGGCAGCGAGCTGTCGGGAGCCCGCAACGTCCGGGTGCCCGTCGGTGGGCACTTCCGGATCCTCGGCGATCCGCACACCCGCGACGTGGTGCTCGACGCCGTCGCGGACTGACCCCGCTCCGCGACCGGTCCCGCCGGTGTCAGGCTCCGGGCAGGAACAGGCAGAACGGGTGACCGTCCGGGTCGAGCATCACCCGGACGTCGTCCTGCGGCTGGTACTCCGCCTGGGTCGCACCGAGTGTCTCGGCGCGTTCGACCGCCGCGGGCAGGTCCTCCACCTGGAAGTCGAGGTGCAGCTGCATCCCGGGAGCGTCCTTCGTTCCCGGCCAGGTCGGCGGGACCCACTCGGGTTCGAACTGCACGGACAGCCCCGGGCCGTCCTCGGGGCGGATGCGCGCCCAGGTGGGATCGTCCTCGTACACGGTCCAGCCCGTCAACGCCCCGTAGAACCGGGCGAGCACGAGCGGCTCGGGGGACTGCAGGACGGTTGCGGCGAGGGTCGGCATCGACGCGTCGGCGGTGGTCATGGCGCGGAGCGTACGCTCTGGCGCTCGACGATGCGGTGGGGGATCACCACCGTGGCGGGTGGGGCGTCGCGGTCGGCGATGCGGGCGGTGAGCAGGTCGAGCGCGGCATCGGCGAAGGCCCTGCGGTCGAAGGACACCGTCGTCAGGGCGGGGATCGCGTAGGCGGCGCCGTCGATGTCGTCGAACCCGATCACGCTGACCTGGTCCGGCACTCGGACGCCCCGGGCTGCCAGGACGTGCAGCACGCCGAACGCGATCGAGTCCGTGAACGCGAAGACCGCGTCGGGCAGCGGGTGCTCGTCGAGCCACGCGGCGAACGCAGTGGCGGCGTCCGAGGTAGACCACGACGGCAGCGGGACCCGCAGCGACGGGTCCGGTGTGATCCCGGCGGCCGTCAGGGCCGCTTCGTACCCGCTCACGCGCAGTTCGCTCGTCGCGGTGATCCTGGTGTGGTCGGCGGTGGGCTCGGGGGCGCCGACCGCGGCGATCCGCCGGTGCCCGCGGTCGAGCAGGTACCGCGTGACCTCGGTCGCGGCCGCGACGCTGTCCACGTGCACCTGGTCGACGTGCTCCGGCTCGACCTCGCCGATGACGACGGTCGGCGGGAGCCCGGCGGTCGACGCGAGGACACTGGCGCTCAGCGTCACGGGGTTGAGGATCAGGCCGTCGACGAGGTGCGCCCTGGCGCGGGACACGAGTTCGCGCTCACGCTCGGGGTCGTTCGCGGTCTGGTCGAGCTGCACGACCCAGTCGCGGTCCCGTGCGAGTTCGACGAACCACCGGGCGAGCTCGGCGGAGTACGCGCTGCTCATCTCGGGGAGCGTCAACGCGATCGCGCCCGAGCGCCCGTTGCGCAGCCCCCTGGCGGAGAGGTTCGGCACGTAGTCGAGCTGCGCGAGCGCCTGCTCCACCCGCTCCCGGGTCTCCGGGCGGACGACGACACCGCCGTTGATGACGTTGGAGACGGTCTTCGGCGAGACCCCGGCGAGGGCCGCGACGTCCCGCACGGTCGCACGCATGGTGCAACCGTAGCGCCAGCCGGTGTCGATCCCGGTTCAGGGGCGGACGTACCGGTGCACGTGGGTGACGTACGGGACCGCGATCGTCGCGCTTCCGGCGGTCGTCGGGTCGGTGTCGAGGAGGTCGGCCACGTCTCGGAGCAGGGCGTCACGCTCGGCCCCGGGGAGCACGATCACGTAGCTCCGCGAGGCCACCATGTCGAGGAAGTCCGACCGGGACTGCTCGTGCACCCAGGTGAAGGCCCGGTACTCGCCGTCGTGGAACGGTGCGCCGACGATCGGTCGGTCGTACTCCGTCACGCGGGACTCCGGGCGCCTGATGATGTTCCCGAGCTGCTCCGACCAGGGTTCCGATTCGTCGCGCACGTTCCAGATCAGCCCGAGGACCCCGCCGGGGCGCAGCACGCGGGCGACCTCGGCCGCGCCGGCGACGGGGTCCACCCAGTGCCACGACTGCGCGAACGTCACGAGGTCGGCGCCGCCGTCCGGCAGCGGGATCGCCTCACCCGTGCCCTCGAGTGCCTCGACGCCCGGGACCACGGCCGACAGGCGTTCCCGCATCGCTGCGTCGGGTTCGACCGCGGTGACCGAGGCAGCACGTGGCAGCAGGGTCGCGGTGAACTTCCCGGTGCCGGCTCCCACGTCGACGGCTCGTGCGACCCGGTCCGGTGCGAGCCACTCCGCGACCGACGCCGGGTACCCGGGCCGACCGCGCTCGTAGGCGTCGGCGGCGGCTCCGAACGAGTGCGCGTGCTGTTCGAAGGTCATGCTGCCAGCCTGCCACTCCCGTGCGGGTGAGCGATCACTGGACCGTTACAACGATGGAAACGTTTGGCAACGAGTTGCCGCAACGTTGCCGCGACCGACAGGGTCACCTCAGGAATCCAACGGAGGAGGCCAGGAGTGACGAAGCTCGACGACCGCGTGCAACCCGCGGCAGGGACCCGCAGGACGGCGCCGAAGCCGGCACCCGTCCCGCGGCGACGGAACACGTGGGAGCGCATCAAGCGGGACAAGGTGCTGCTCCTGATGGGGCTGCCGGGTGTCGCGCTGCTGCTCGGCTTCCACTACCTGCCCCTGCTCGGCAACCTCATCGCCTTCCAGGAGTACCTACCGTTCGTCCCGCTCGGACGGAGCCCCTGGGTCGGGTTCGAGAACTTCGCGGTGATCTTCAACGGCGACCCGGAGTTCCTCGGCGCGCTGCGGAACACGCTCGTCATCACGCTCGTGCAGGTCGTGTTCGTGTTCCCGGCGCCGATCGTCCTCGCGCTGATGCTGAACTCGCTGCTCTCGGAGCGCATCAAGAAGATCGTGCAGTCGGTCCTCTACCTGCCGCACTTCCTGTCCTGGGTGATCGTCGTCGCGGTGTTCCAGCAGATCCTCGGCGGCTCCGGCCTCGTGAACAACGCCATCCGAGCCGCCGGCGGCGACGCTATCGACTTCCTCGGCAACCCGAACGGGTTCATCGCCCTGCTGACCAGCCAGGTGATCTGGAAGGACACCGGCTGGGCCACGATCCTGTTCCTCGCGGTGCTCTCGCAGATCGACTCGAGCCTGTACGAGGCCGCGAAGATGGACGGCGCGAGCCGGATGCGGCAGCTCTGGCACGTCACCCTCCCCGGCATGCGGGGGATCATCATCCTGCTGCTCATCCTGCGGCTCGGGGACTCCCTCACCGTCGGGTTCGAGCAGATCCTCCTCCAGCAGGCAGCCGTCGGACGGGCCGCCAGCGAGGTCCTCGACACCTACGTCTACAACAACGGCGTGCTCGGCGGGCAGTGGGGTGTCGCCGCTGCCGTCGGACTCGTCAAGGGCGTCGTCGGCGTCCTGCTCGTGCTCGGCGCCAACAAGCTCGCCCACGTCTTCGGTGAGTCGGGCGTCTACCAGAAGGAGTCCCGATGAGCGCCACGCGCAGCGTCACCGTCCCCGGTTCGCGGAACACCAAGCGGAGGCGACTCGACGCCCCGCCGCTGCCCGGCCGCATGCTGACCGGCTTCGTGCTGTTCGTCATCTGCCTCGTCGTGCTGCTGCCGTTCCTCGGCATCGTGTCGACGTCCGTCGCCCCGACCAGCCAGGTGAACGACGCCGGCGGGTTCGTGATGTGGCCGAAGGGGCTCGACTTCGGCGCGTACGAGAGCATCTTCGCCGGCGGCGTCGTCACCCGGGCGCTGCTCGTCAGCGTCGGGATCACCGTCGTCGGCACGCTGATCAGCCTGTTCGTGAGTGCGATGCTGGCGTACGCCCTCAGTCGACCCGGCTCGTACGGCCACGGTGTCGTGCTCGGTCTGGTGCTCGTCAGCCTGCTGTTCGCCCCCGGGCTCATCCCGAACTACCTCGTCGTGAAGCAGTTCGGCCTGCTCGACTCGTACTGGGCGCTGATCCTGCCGACGGCCCTCAGCGCGTTCAACGTCATCGTGATGCGGTCGTTCTTCATGAACATCCCGAAGGAGCTCATCGAGAGCGCCCGCATCGACGGTGCCGGGGACTTCGGGGTCTTCCTGCGCATCGTGCTCCCGCTGTCGAAGGCCGTCCTCGCCGTGATCGGCCTGTTCTACGCGGTCGGCTACTGGAACGCCTTCTTCAACGCGCTGCTCTACATCAACGACACCGCGAAGTGGCCCCTGCAGCTCGTGCTCCGCACCTACGTGATCAACAACGCGCAGCTCGGCGGCGCCGACCTCGGCACGTCCTCCGACGCCCTGCCCCCGCAGGCGTCCATCCAGATGGCGATCCTCGTCGTGTCGATCGTCCCCATCCTCATCGTCTACCCGTTCCTGCAGCGGCACTTCGCCAAGGGTGTCCTGACCGGCGCGGTGAAGGGCTGACAGCGTGAACCACCCAACAGGCGTGACTCGTCGCGCACTCATCGCAGGCGGCCTCGGGATCGCGGCCACGAGCCTCCTGGCCAGCTGTTCCACCGTGACCCGCTCCACCGACGTCAAGGCGATCAACAAGGCGGTCGCACTGCCGGACTACGTCCCGTGGACCGGCGGGCCGGAGCCCGTCCTGCCGAAGACGAGCGCGCTCATGCCGAGCGCGTTCCGACGGATCCCGGAGCGGCTCGTCCCCACCGCCCACAAGCCGGGGGACGGCTCGACCGTCCACGGCAGCGTTCCGACGAACTCGCCCGTCCCGCCGACCAAGGGCAGCAACCCGTACTGGCAGGGCCTCGACGAGCGGATGGGGATCGACCTCGACCTGACGATCACCCCGAACGCGGACTTCGGCAACAAGTTCGCCACGCAGGTCGCCGGCGACACGCTCGGCGACGTGTTCACGGTGTTCGGGTCGTTCCCGTACCTGCCGCAGTTCCTCGAGGCGAAGGCCCAGAACCTCACCGAACACCTCTCCGGCAGCGGCGTGCGGGACTTCCCGTACCTGGCGAACCTGCCGACGGCGTCCTGGCGCGGGACCGTGTTCTCCGGCGGCATCTACGCCGTGCCGGTGCCCCGCGGGCCGCTGACGTCGCAGGTGCTCTACCGACGGCAGGACCTGTTCGAGGGGCTCGGCGTCGACCCGTCGTTCAGCAGTCTCGACGAGTTCGTCCAGCTCTGCCGCGAGGTGTCCGACCCGCATGCGAACCGCTGGGCCCTCGCCTCGGTGCCGACGAGCATCCTCGCGCCGATGCTCGACCTGCCGAACCAGTGGGAGCAGACCGGCGGCAAGCTCACCCACATGTACGAGCTCGACGCGTACCAGGACCTCCTCGACGTGTCGCGCCGCCTCATCGCCGAGGACCTCGTGCACCCGGACAGCATCACGGCCTACAACGGCAAGGTCTGGCTCGTGCAGGGCTCCGCGCTGATGCTGTCCGACACGTACAGCGCGATCCCCGGCATCGTCCAGCAGGCGACCCCCGGCAGCGGCTTCGACCTGACGACGGCGCCGTTCGTCGGGCCGTCCGGCGCGAAGGCTAAGCCGTGGCTCGGCGATCCGAACAACGCGATCACGGCGCTCGCCGCAGCGCCGGACGACCGCGTCCGCACCCTGCTCGAGGTCCTCGACTGGTGCGCGTCACCGTTCGGGACCGAAGCGTGGATGTACCGCAAGTTCGGCATCGAGGGACGCGACTACGAGATGCAGGACGGGTCGCCGACGCTCACGAAGACGGGCAACAGCGAGACGGCGCTCGGCGAGTTCCCGCTGCAGTACTTCACGGAGTGCCCGCTGCCGCTGTTCTACTCGGGCCGCCCCGGCATGACGGACACCGTCTACGAGTCCCTGGCGTCGTGGCTCGACGACGGGCTGCCGAACCCGACGTACGGGCTCTACTCGCCGACGAACTCCACGAAGGGCCCGGCGGTCGGCACGTACGCCTCCAACGCGATCAACGACATCCTGCTCGGCCGCGCACCGGTTTCGTCCTGGAAGGGCGTCGTCCGCGACTGGCGCCGCCGTGGCGGCGACGCGATGCGCGCGGAGTACGAGGAAGCGCGGCCGGCGCGCGCCGCCTGAGCGCGACGGGCGGGCCGGCGGACGGGCGGCGCGGGACGACGCCGCCCCGAGCCTCCAGTCCGGTGTCGGTCCGGTCGGTCGTCAGCCGGCGTGGCGGGCGGTCCACGCGCGGAACGGTGCGGTCGGGTCCGACGCCCGCCCCTGCTCGGTGCGCAGCGTTCGGTCCTCGACGGGCTTCGCGTACTCGTCGTAGAACGTCGCGAGGGTCATCAGGCGGTTGCCGTCCTCGTAGTGCTCACCCTCCTGCTCCCGCGTCGCGGCGAAGACCACGCGCCCGGGCTGGGCGTAGTACAGCGCACCGAGGCACATCGGGCACGGGTAGGCGGTGACGAAGACGTCGTACTCGCCGAGGTCGGTGATCCCCTGCTCCGCCGCCGCCCGGATCGCCCGGATCTCGGCGTGCGCGGTCGGGTCACCGGTCTGCGCGACGTGGTTCACCGCCTCGACGACGACCTCGCCGTCCCGGACGATGAGGCATGCGAAGGGCTTGCCGCCGTCCTCCACGTTGTCGAGGGCGCTGCGGACGGCTCGTTCGGTGAGTTCGGTGTCGTTCATCGATCCAGCCTGCTCGTGCCGACTCCCGGCCCGGTGGGCGACCGGGGGACGCGGTGGGGACCGTCAGGACGCGAGCCAGGACGGGTCGGCGAGGAGGGCCTCGACGTCGGCGATCAGGCGGGTCGTGTGGAAGCCGTCCGCGGCCGCGTGGTGGACCTGGACCGCGAGCGGCATCAGCGTCCGGCCGTCGCGCTCGTGGTACCTGCCGATCGTGAAGATCGGCAGCAGGTGGTCCCAGCCGTCGCGCACCTGGATCGTGAAGCCGGAGAACGAGCGCCACGGCAGGCTCGAGACGTCGAAGAGGTTCGCCGGGCGGGGCTGTTGCGGGAACATCGTCGTCGCCGTCCGGTACGTCGCGAGTGCCTCGACCGAGGCATTGTGGAACGTTCCGAAGTCCTCGTCGTACGGCACCCACACCGCGCTGAACGTCTCACGCTCGGGGTTGAACACCGTGAACACCGGGTGCACGACGTCCCAGACGGCGGGGGAGCGGTCCGGCTGCAGCGTCATCCGGAACTCCCGGTGCCGGTTCACGGCGGTCGCGAGCGCCCAGATCTGCGCCGGGTAGGTCTTCCGGCCGGTGTCGCCGAGAGCGCGGACGAAGTCGGTGACGTCCACGTCGACGGTCATCGCGTAGGTGCACGGCACGGCGTCGCGGTAGTGCTCGAAGTGCTCGCGTCGAGGCCATGTGTCGAGGTCGATCGGCGTCGGTGCCGGGGTCATCGCGTCCATGGCACCACTCTGGCCCAGATCCCTAGGCTGGCAGGTATGCCGATCCTGCAGCGTCTCCCCGCCCTCCAAGCCGTCGACCTGCTCGCCGTGCCCGTGGCCCAGGCGATCGCAGCGCTCCCGGCGGACCTCGCGAGCGGGATCGAGGCCGCTGCGATCGACCCGGAGCTGGCCGACACCGCTGCGTTCTCCGAGGCGTACGGGTTCCCGCTCACCGGCGGAGCGAACTGCATCGTCGTCACCGGCAGGCGCGGGAGCGACGTCACCTTCGCCGCGTGCATCGTGCTCGCGTCGACCCGGCTCGACGTCAACCGCACCGTCAAGCAGCTGCTCGGCGCTCGGAAGGCCAGCTTCGCACCGATGGACGAGGCGGTTGCCCGCACCGGGATGGAGTACGGCGGGATCACCCCGATCGGGCTGCCCGCGGAGTGGCCCGTGTACGTGGACTCCCGGGTGTCGGAGGTCCCGGACGCGGTCATCGGTGCCGGGGTCCGCGGGGCGAAGCTGTTCCTCCCCGGCCCCGTGCTCGCCGCGCTGCCGCACGTCGAGGTGGTCGAGGGGCTCGCGAACCCCGTCGAGGCCTGACCGTGGCGGCGACCATCGCGCTGCTCAGCGGAGCCCCCGGGAGCGGCAAGAGCACGCTCGCCCGAGCGCTCGCCGCGGAGCTCGGGTGGCCGCGGGTGCACCGAGACGAGCTGTACGCGGGGCTGATGGCCGGCGGGGCGATGTCGCGCGACGAGGTCGTCCCACACGGGATCCGGCTGTTCTGGACGGCGACGGCCGGGTACGCGGCAGCCGGGTGCAGCGTCATCGCCGATGCGACGCTCTACCGCGACCAGTCCGAAGCGGACGTGCGGGAGTTCCTGGCGCCGGTCGGGGCCGTACGCAACGTGCACTGCCGGTCGGACCTGGCGTACGAGCGGTTCGTCGCACGTGGGCACGGCGCGGCGCTGAACGCTCGCGTGGCCGGCAACCTGCCGCTGGTGTCCGAACCGCTGGACCTCGGGGCGCCGGTGCTCGAGGTCGACACGACCGACGGGTACGACCCGGTGCTCGCCGACGTCATCGCGTGGGTGACAGGACCCCCTGCGCGCTGAGCGCCGTCCGGAGCCCGTCGAGCCCGGTGAAGTGGTGCGTCACCATGCCGAGCTCGGCGGCACCGCTGAGCTTGTGTTCCGAGTCATCGGTGAAGAAGACCTCGGGTCCGTCGAGGCCGATGGCGTCGAGCACGTGCTGGAACGCCCGGACGTCGGGCTTCACGAACCCGATGTCAGCGGAGTTGAACACCGCGTCGACGTGGTCGAGCAGCCCGAACGTCGCGACCTCGTCCGGCACGGTGTCGGTGCCGTTCGTCAGGACCGTGACGCCGTGGCCCGCGCTGCGGAGCTCGTCGAGGAGCTCGATCACCTCGGGGTCCGGGTGGAACGGCTGCCCTCCCCACGCCGCTGCCGCGGCCTCGTTGTCCATGTGATCGGCGATCGCTGCGATCCAATCGGCGCGGCGGATCCTCCCGGTGGTGACGTCCTCGATGACCGGTGTCGAGAACGCGAACGCCTCGATCGACCCGGTATCGAGCCCGTGGCGGCGCTCGATGGCGGCGACGTGGTCCGGGTCGAAGTGACGGATCACCCCGTCGAGGTCGAACAGCACCGTCCGGATCATGCGATCGAGCCTAGGAGTACTGGTCGAACAGGTCGAGGACGCGGGCACACGCGTCGTCGAACTGCTCGATCGTCCGATGCTCGGCCCACCACGCGAGGTTGTTCACGCTGACGGCGACGAGGCAGGTGGTGAAGACGCCGTCGCCCGCGATCGACCGGGCCTCGTCGGCGAGCACGGCTTCGGCATCGCTCGAGTCCCACGTCGCGAGGGCACACTGGCGGAGCAGGTCGGCGAGATCGCGGACACGGGTTCCACGTCCGACCGTCTCGGTGTCGACGAACCGGATCCGCCCGCTCGGATCACGGAGCAGGTTGGCCGCGCTGAGGTCGCCGTGCACGACGTCGTCGACAGGCAGCGTCTCCGATCCGCGGGCACGGAGCAGCTGGTCACCGCGATCGATGACCGCTCTCCCTGCGTTCGACCGGTTGGCCACGGCCGAACGCCAGGGGTGGCTCCGGGTGACGGCGAGCAGCTGTGCGGAGTCGTCGAACGCTGTGTCGGACCCGATCCCGCGCTGCGTCCGGTTCGCTCGGACGACCGCCTCCGCCGCCGCGCGGTCGACGGTCGTGAGCGGCTCCCCGTCGACGAACTCCTGGACCACGTACGCGGTGCCGTTCGACAGCCGCCCGGTCCGGAGCCAGGCTGCGGCGGGCCACCCTCGGGACACCGCATCCCGCATCACCGGTTCGGCGTCGAGGAGCCGAGCGGTCTTACAGGGCTCCGACTGCAGCGTGACGACGAGTGGCAGACCGTCCGCGTCCTCCACGAGGAGCGCACCGCCCTGCTCGCCGCCCTGGAGCGGGCGGACGAGCCGGAGCCGGATGCCCGCTGCGGTCCCGACGGCCTCGATGACGTCCTGCACTCAGTCGTTCGGGACGATCAGGCAGAAGGGGTGGCCGGCCGGGTCGAGGTACACGCGGAACCCGTCGGACCCCTCGCCCGTGGCGGTCGCGCCGATCGCCAGGACCGCTGCTTCGCCCGCATCCATGTCCTCGACCTTCACGTCGAGGTGGATCTGCTGCGGGAGGACCTGGCCGGGCCACTCCGGCGCTCGGTAGTCGTCGACGTGCTGGAAGGCGAGGAGCGGGCGGTGGCCCTCGATCGGCAGGACCACCTCGGCCCAGTCGTCGTCGAACTGCACGATCTCGCCGCCGAGGACCTCGGCCCAGAACCGCGCGAGCGCCCGGGTGTCCGGGCAGTCGAGGACGATGACGTCGAGTGAGCCGATCACGAGTGCACCGATGCCGCGATGATCGTGCTCGTGAAGAGCACCCAGTCGTTCAGGATGTGTGCGCCGGTGCTCACGGCGATGTTCTTCGTGCGGATGTACGCGAGCGTCAGGACGAGCCGTGCGACACCGATGACCAGGAAGGCCTGCGCGACGTTCCACCCGTACGTCGGCAGGTGCGCGGCCCCGAACCAGATCGCGGTCGCGAGCCAGGCGATGAGGATGCCCTGGGTGCGCGTGAGTCCGATGCGGTGGCACAGGGCCATGACCGCCAGGAACGGCAGGATCGTGAAGAGCTCCTCGCCCAGGAGTTGGATCGCCGTCCCGACGTAGAAGGCGATGAGCTGCGCCGCCCCGTGGATTCCGTCGGCCGCCGTGTTCGCGTTGCTGCCGAAGATCCCGTTGACGATGATCCCGACCGCGAACGAGACGATGAGGTTCGCGATCGCGAACAAGACCATGGCGCCGACGTCGCGGCCCGTCGTCCGCTGGAAGATCCGGGACCAGTGTCGCCGCGTGACGGCGATGAGGACCGCGAGCATGATCGCGGTGAAGAGGAACCGCGGGACGAGGGCCTGGACGTTGTCCGCGGCGGGGTAGAAGCTCAACACGGTGATCGCCGCGACGCAGGCGACGACGATCGCCACCCACTGCCACGCACGGATCCCGATCGGATCACCGTCGTAGAACGGGAAGTCCCGTCCGTCCGCTCGCTCGATCGCCCTGCCGTACCGGTCTGCGCGTTCCACCATGGAGTCCCCTTGCCTCGGGGGAGAACCTACCGGTCAGGCAGCCGCTGCGGACAGGGCCTTCGTGATGCGCTGCAGCGAGACCGTCTCGGCCGTTCCGAGCTCCTGCGCGAAGAGACTCAGACGGAACTCCTCGAGCATCCACCTGGCGTGTACGAGTTCCGGGTGTGCTCCCACCGCTGGCGGGAACGTCCCCCCGGCGTCCTCGTAGCGGCCGGTCGCGGCGGAGACCTCGCGCATCCAGGTGGCGTCCCTGCCCGGGTTCTGCAGGAGCTTCGTCACGCGGGCCTCGACGCCCTGCAGGTACACGCGGATCCGACGGAGGCGGTCGAGCCCGGCCACGGACACGAACCCGGGGAACACGAGGCGCTCGAGCTGCTGCCGCATGTCGTTGAGCGCCGGCAGCAGGGACATGTTCGTCGCCTGCTTGAGCGCTCGCTCCGCGGACCGCTGGGCGGCGAGCACCGCGGCGACCTCGGACACGGCGGTGAACATCGTGTCGACGACGGATGCGGACACCGCGTCACGGACGGCCTCGAACGCAGCCTTCGTGAAGAGCAGCCCATCCGGGTGCGCTCGCCGGATGCCGGCGTCCACCACGGCCGCGAGCACGTCGTCGAAGAGCGCGTTCGTCGACGGGTACGGGCTGGCGGCGAGCGCGAGCTTCTCCTGCGAGGTGAGGTGCGACTGGATGTACGACACCGGGGACGGCACCGCGAGCATCACGAGCCGTCGGACACCCGCCGGCATCTGCACGGCGCGGTCGGACTGGTTCGCGAGCAGCTGCACGCCGACGGTCGCCTTCGGACCGGAGCCCTCTTCGACGAGCGCCGGGTACGCGCGGATCACCCCGCCCGCCCGCTTGGTGTCCAGGATCTCCGGCAGGTCCGTGCCGGGCCAGGCCAGGAGCCCTGACCGCTCCACGTGACGGCCGGAGGACGCCTCGGCGACCCGCGCCGAGCCTCCTGAGCGACCCTGACGCTGCGTCGCGGCGGCGACGCTCTGCTGCGTCCGGTCCTTCAGCTTGGTCTGCAGCGCGGAGAGGTCCTTGCCGGCCTCGACGCGGCGACCGCGTTCGTCGACGACCGCGTAGGTCGGCAACAGGTGTGCGGGGACGCGGGACATGTCGAAGTCGCGCTCGGAGACCTGCACGTAGGTCATGCGCTGGATCGTCTTCGCGAGGGTTGCGCGGAAGCTCTCCGTCGGGGTCGTGGGTGCGTCGTCGGGGAGTTCCTCGACGATCTTCTCCGCCCAGTCGGCCGCGGGGACGACGTTCTTCCGGATCTGCTTCGGCAGCGCCTTGATGAGGGCGGTCACGAGTTCCTTGCGGAGGCCGCGAACCTGCCAGTCGAAGCCCTCCTCGCGCATGCGGGGGAGCAGCGCCAGCGGGACCTGGACGCTGACCCCGTCGTCCGCGGCGCCGGGCTCGAACCGGTACTTGACCGCGAGGCGCTGGTCGCCTGACCGCCACTGCGTGGGGTACTCCTGCTCGTCCTGTGCGGCTTCGGCAGCGTCTTCGTCGAGGAGGTCTTCCCGCCGCATCGTCAGCAGCTCGGGCTCGTCCCGGCGGGTTCGTCGCCACCAGCCCTCGAAGTCGCGCGTCGTGGCGACCTCGGCGGGGATCCGGGCGTCGTAGAACTCGTAGACGGTCTCGTCGTCGAGCAGGATGTCGCGTCGGCGGGTGCGTTCCTCGAGCTGTTCGAGTTCCTTGCGGAGCTTGCGGTTCGCACGGTCGAACGCCTGTTGCGAATCCCACTCGCCCTCGACCAAGGCGTGCCGGATGAACAGCTCCCGCGAGTGCACGGGGTCGATGCGCGCGTACTGCACACGGCGGCGCTGCACGATCGGGACGCCGAACAGCGTCACGCGCTCGTAGGCGACGACGGCACCCTGCTTCTTCTCCCAATGCGGCTCGCCGTAGGTGCGCTTGAGGAGGTCGCCGGCGAGCTGCTCCGTCCACGCGGGGTCGATCCGCGCGGCGGTCCGTGCGAACAGTCGGCTCGTCTCGACGAGTTCGGCGGCCATCACGGCGTCCGGCTGCTTCTTCGCCAGGACGCTGCCCGGGAACAGCACGAACCGGGTGTTCCGTGATCCGAGGTAGTCGCGCTTCTCGCGGTCGCGCAGGCCGATCTGGCTGAGGAGCCCGGCCAACAGCGATCGGTGCACGGCGTCGGGGTCGTCCTTGCGCTCCTTGCCGACGTGGATCTCGACCTGCTTCGCCGCACGCGACAACTGCCGGTACAGGTCCTGCCACTCGCGGATGCGGAGGTAGTTCAGGAACTCGGCCTTGCACAGCCGCCGGAACGCACTCGACGACAGCTCGTCCTGCTTGTCCTCGATGTAGTTCCACAGGCCGAGCAGGGTGAGGAAGTCGCTCGTCGGGTCAGCGAAGCGCGCGTGCAGCTGATCGGCGTGCGCACGTTTCTCGAGGGGGCGCTCCCGGGGGTCCTGGATGCTCAGCGCGGAGACGACCGCGATGACCTCTCGCCCGACACCCTGTCGACCGGCCTCGAGGACCATCCGTCCGAGCCGCGGGTCGATCGGCAGGCGGGTCAGTTGCCGGCCGGACTTCGTGATCGCGCCGTCCTTATCGACGGCGCGGAGTTCGCGGAGGAGGTCCAGGCCGTCCTTCACGCCACGGGAGTCCGGCGGCTGCAAGAACGGGAAGGACTCGATGTCGCCGAACCCGAGCGAGATCATCTGCAGGATGACTGCGGCCAGGTTCGTGCGGAGGATCTCGGGGTCGGTGAACTCGGGACGCCGCTCGAAGTCGTCCTCGGAGTACAGCCGGATCGCGATACCGGCGCTCGTGCGTCCCGCGCGGCCGGACCGCTGGTTCGCGCTGGCCTGGGAGATCGCCTCGATCGGGAGCCGCTGGACCTTCGCGCGGGGCGAGTACCGCGAGATGCGGGCGGTGCCGGTGTCGATGACGTACTTGATGCCGGGCACGGTCAGCGACGTCTCGGCGACGTTCGTCGCGAGGACCACTCGCCGTCGGACGCCCGGGGTCGCACTGCGCTGGAACACCCGGTGCTGGTCGGCAGCGGACAACCGGCCGTAGAGCGGGAGGACCTCGGTGCCCGGGTAGTGCTTGCCCTCGATCGCGTCCTGGGCGTCGCGGATCTCGTTCTCGCCGGACAGGAACACGAGGACGTCGCCCGGGTCTTCGCGTGCCAGCTCGTCGAGCGCATCGGTGATGCCGGTGAGTGCGTCGCGGTCGTCGGCACCGTTGCCGGCGTCCGCCGTTCGCGAATCGGTGTCGTCGTCCCCGTCGTCGTCCGGGTCCTCGGCGACGAGGGCGCGGTAGCGGATCTCCACCGGGTAGGTGCGCCCGGAGACCTCGATGATGGGGGCGTCGCCGAAGTGCTTCGAGAAGGACTCCGGGTCGATCGTCGCACTCGTGATGATGAGCTTGAGGTCGGGCCGGCGGGGGAGCAGCCGCTTGAGGTACCCGAGGAGGAAGTCGATCGTCAGGGAGCGCTCGTGCGCTTCGTCGATGATGATCGTGTCGTAGCGCTTCAGGTCGCGGTCGAAGTGGATCTCGTTCAGCAGGATCCCGTCGGTCATGAGCTTGACCCGGGTGTTCGCGCTGACCTTGTCGGTGAAGCGGACCTGGTACCCGACGAGGTCGCCGAGCTCGCCACCGAGTTCCTCGGAGACACGCTCGGCGATGGTGCGCGCGGCGATGCGTCGGGGCTGGGTGTGCCCGATGTTCTCGCGCCCGAGCTCGAGGCAGATCTTCGGCAGCTGTGTCGTCTTGCCGGACCCCGTCGCACCGGCGACGATCACGACCTGGTTGTCGCGGATGGCGGCCGCGATGTCGTCCCGCCGCTGCGAGACCGGCAGCTCGGGCGGGTAGGTGATGACGGGCGGCGTGGGAGACATGAGCATTCCAGGATACCGTGCGAGCTCACACAGACGTGAGCTGGGCGGCGAGCTCGTCCGCGTCGCGGGCGGGCAGGGCGCACACACGGTCGTGGCAGACGTACGCTGCGGGGTCGAGCGTGTCGCGTGACTCGAGCAGCGCGAAGCCCGCGGCGGCCCATGCACGCGCCTGTTCCGGCGTCACGAGGACCGTCACCGTGCCCGGACGCCGCTCGGTCAGTGCGGCCCGGCGCATCGCGCCCGCCGACCCAGCTGCACCGGGTGACGCCGGCGACGCCACGACGACGACCTCACGCGACGGGCGCTGTAGTGCCAGCGCGACGCCGAGCGCGTCCGCGTGCCCGAGCGGTCGATCCACACCGGTCCGCGCGCGGTCCGCGATGAGCGACGCCGCTGCCGTCCGGTAGTCCTCGACGCCGGTCAGTGCCGCGAGGGTCAGCGCCGCGTTCGCCAGCGCCACGGTGCCCGATCGCATCGCCGTCTGCGGCTGCTCCCCGGTCACGGTCCCGGAAGCGGCCAGCACCGGGTCGACGGTCAGCGTCCCCGAGAGCCCGTCGTCGACGAGGGTCCTCGCCGTCTCCGCGTAGGCGAGCTCGCCGGTGACCACCGCCAGTTCCAGGAGGCCCTCGGCGACGAGCCCGATGTCCTCGATCGTGGGCGGCGCGGACGAGGAACCCCGCGGGGTACTCGAACGCACCACGACGTGTCCGTCGCGCAGGTGCCCGGCGATCACGGCATCGGCGGCGGATCGCGCGAGGGCGATCATCTCGTCGTCCCCGTGCCGCGCGCCGGCGATCGCGAGACCGCGGATCGCGAGCCCGTTCCACCCGGTCAGCACCTGGTCGTCGAGGGGCGGTGGATCCAGCGCGACCCGGTCCGCGAGCGGGCGTCGGTACCACTCGCCCTCGACGCGGCGCCCGTCGATCGTGGACTCGCTGTCCTGGGCCGCGACGAACGCACCGTCCTGCCGGCGGAGCGTGTCACGCAGGAAGTCCGCGATCCCCCGAGCCTGGTCCCGAGGTGCGATCGCCAACAGCCCCGCGTTGTCGTAGAGCATGCGCTCGTAGTGCGGCACGCCCCAGTCCCGCTGGGTCGCGTACCGGAACACCCCACCGTCGGCATCGGTCAGCTCCGAGGAGGCGATCACCCGGAGCGAGCGGTCGAGCAGGGGAGGCGCGGCTGCGACGCCGTCGGCCCCGGCATCGGCGAGGAACTCCAGGAGCGGTGCCGAGGGGAACTTCGGCGCGCCGCCGAAACCACCGTAGACGGTGTCCTCCGCCTGCAGCAGGGTGTCGACGACGCCGTGGACCGCGTGGGCGGACGGGAGGCTCGGGTCGGCCCCGGCACTGTCGGCACCTTCCGGAGACGCCGCCTCCACGGCCCCCTGTCGGATGGCCCCGGCGAGTGCGGTCGCGTTGGCATCCACCTCCGCACGACGGTCGCGCCAGGCGTCGACGACCGCGGCGAGCACCTGCCGGAACGAGGGGTGACCACCGACGGGTGTCGGCGGGGAGTAGGTGCCCGCGAAGAAGACGTGGGCGTCGGGGGTCATGAAGGCGGTCAACGGCCATCCGAGTTGTTCGGTGAACGCCGCCGCGGCCGCCATGGTGCTCGCGTCGACGTCCGGCCGTTCTTCACGGTCGACCTTCACGGCGACGAAGTCCCGCCGCAACAGCTCGGCGATCTCCGGGTCGGCGAAGCTCTCACGTGCCATGACGTGGCACCAGTGGCAGGTCGCGTAGCCGATCGACACCAGGACCGGGACGTCCCGTTCGCGCGCTTCCGCGAACGCCGCTGGACCCCACTCCCGCCAGTCCACCGGGTTGTCGGCGTGCAGTCGGAGGTAGGGGCTGACGGCGGTGCCGAGCCGGTTGTCGTTCATGTGTCCAGCGTGCACGGTCGGCGCTGAGCGGGACGGGCGGCGGGACGATCTGTGGACGGATGGTCCGTCTCCACAAGCCTCAGGCGGGAAGCCACCCGGTCAGGGACGCGAGCCGACGCGCCACGTCGGCTGGAGCCATGGCGTCCGTGTCGATCCGGGTGACCCGGCCTGGGGAAGCCGTGTCGAGCCTCCCGGCCGTCCGTGTCGAGTGCGCGAGCTGCGCCACCGGGAGCTCGCCGCCCGCCCGCCGCTGCAACCGGGACGCCGTCGTCTCGTCCCCGGCCCGGAGCAGTACGGCGACCACGACGGGGTCGTCGCCCATCGCGGCGGCCAGGCGGTCCGCCTCGAGGACGGACACGGTGTTCGTGTACACGAGACGGTGGTGACCGAGCGCGCGGTAGTTCGCCCACATCGCCGCGAGGTTGCGTTCCGTGAGCCTCGCCTCGGGGTGCTCGACGTGGGGCGCGGGGTGGGCGAGGTCGAGCGCGTCGCCCTCGATCACCGCGTGCCGGACGTCCGCGTCCGTGAGCAGGTCGTGCAGTGCCTCGGCCGCTGTCGACTTGCCGACACCGGACCGGCCGCCGATGAAGAGCACCTCGGAACGCGGCACGGATCAGTCGCCGATCGAGAGGAGGACGAGTGCGGCGTCCTCCGGGCCGTAGTCGAACATCCGGTCCCAGAACGGATCGGACGCCCACGGCACGTCGCCGTCGGCGGGGGTGCGGTGCGCCGTCTCGACGAGCCAGTCGAGTTCCGGCACGACGGCAGTGGCGAAGCGGGGCGGCTCCCATCCGAGCGACCTGGCCGCGGTGGTGTCGAGGACGAACGGCGACGGGGACGACCACGGGGTCACCCCGACGAACGCCGGTGCATCGGCGTCGAGCAGGACCTCGTCGAACCGGTGGTCGAGGTGGCCGGCGATCGTCCGGACGATCTCGAGCGCAGTGGGGGCCGTCTCGTCCCCGACGTTGAGGATCCGGCGGTCCGGGGCGTCCGCGACGAGCCGGACCAGCGAACCGACACCACTGGCCGCCGTCGTGTGGTCGATCCCGCGGCCGCCGTCGGCGAGGAGGACTCGCTCTCTGCCGTCGAGGACCCGGCGCACGACGAACCACTCGCGGGGACGGCCGACGCCGACCCCGTAGACCTTCGACGGGCGGAGCACCGTGACGGGAGCACCGTGGTCGAGCAGCAGCTGTTCGGCTGCCACCTTCGCCGCGGCGTACCCGTCGCGACTCGTCGGGTCGGCGTCCGCCGCGGTCACCGTCGGCTGGAGCTCGGTGACCGGAGCGCCGAACACGGGCTTGTCGAGCGAGTTCGCGTGGCGTCCCTGCTCGTCGACGTAGACCGCCTTCGACGAGAGGAACACGGTCGAGCCGACGTCGCCCAGGAACGGCAGGAGCTGCGCTGCGTCGTCGCGGGTGGCGCCGACGGTGTCCACGAGCAGGTCCGCACCGGGACGCAGGAGATCCCGGAGCACGGTCGAGTCGCGGCGGTCGCCGGGGACGAACGTCGCGCCGTCCTTCGTGAGCGTGTCCGCGATGGCACCTCCTCGGCGTGCGACGACGTCGACCTGCCAGTCGTCACCGCCACGGCCGGAGGATTCGAGGAGCTCGCGCGCGACGGCGGAGCCGATCCCGCCCGTTCCGCCGAGGATGACCGCACGTCTGGAGCTCATGACGGCAACGCTAGTGCCGCACGGGTGAGCTCACGACGCGAGTTCTGGTCTCAGGACGCGAGTTCGGGTTCGCGGCGCCACCAGTCGGCGAGGGAGCCGTCGTACACCTGCACCCGGTCGTGTCCGAGCACGGTGAGCGCGAGGGCGTCGACGCACGCGGCGCTGCCCACTCCGCAGTACGTCACGATCTCGTCCGCGTCGAACACAGGAGCGAACGCGTCCGCAAGAGCAGCCGGCCGTCGCAGCGTGTTCGAGTCCTGGTCGACGATGCGCCGCAGGGTGATCGGGGTGGTGCCGGGGACGATCGGGGCGTGTCCGTCGCCGAGGACGGTCTCGTCCGCGGCCAGGACCAGGGCCGCCGGCTGCGTACCGTCCACCGCGCGTTCGACCCGGTCGCGGTCGGCCCAGAGCGGCCGCTCCTCGCCCGCGAGGAACGTGTGCTGCGTGTCGGGGTCGTCCGCGCGGGAGGTCAGCGCGCCGACCCGGACCGGGCGTCCTTCGTCCCGCCACTTCACGAACCCGCCGTCGAGCACGGCGACGTCGTCGAACCCGAACGACCGGAAGATCCACCAGAGCCGTGCCGACCATTCGCCGACACTGTCGTCGTAGACCACGACGGTCGACGTGTTCGTGATGCCGAGAGCACGTGCCGCCTGCTCGAACCGCTCGGCGCCGGGCCGTGTGAACGGGAGGTCGGAGTCGGGTGCCGAGAAGTCGTGCACGAGGTCGGCGTAGCGGGCACCGGGCACGTGTCCGTGCTGTTCGTACGCGTCGCCAGCGGCGTGCCAGGTGGTCCCGAGGCCGACACCGGACGTGTGCACGGAGGCGTCGAGGACGACGAGCTCATCGGCACCGAGGTGGTCGGCGAGCCACTGCGTGGAGACGAGTGGCGAGGTCAGGACGGGGGCCATGGCGCACACGATAATGCCCACCCCTGACGTGTGACAGGAAAACCGCAACAGTGCGCAATCGGGGCGCCGTGTGCCCCTTCGGAACCACGAAACCGACACGGCACCGCGAGAGTTCGCGGTGCCGTGTCCGTTCCGAGGTGCTGTGGCGCTGGGGTGCTGTGGCGAGGGCGGCGTCAGTGCGCGGCGGCCGGGATGCTGCCCGTCGCGTTGGCGCTGAGGTGCTCGAGCTTCGCCAGCCGCACCGACTGCCGGTTGATGAGCAGCCCGCTGGCGATCGCGACGATGACCAGCACGCCGGCCGAGATCGCGAAGGCGACGTGGTAGCCGTCGAGCGTGGCCTGCGCCTGCTGGAGCTTCGTCGGCGCCGCGGACAGCCCCGAGAGGCTGTTCTTGACGACGTCAGCGAAGATCGTCGACAGGAGCGCGGTCCCGATCGAGCCGCCGATCTGCTGCATGGTGTTCACCGTCGCCGACGCGACACCCGCGTCCGCACGGGCGACCCCGGTCGTCGCGGTGTTCATCGCGGACGAGAAGATCGTGCCCATGCCGAGACCGATGACGATGAGCGCCGGCAGGACCGTGCCCGCGTAGGAGCTGTCGAGTCCGGTGCGCAGCAGCAGGAGCAGACCGGTGGCGGCGACGAGCGCGCCGGCAAAGATCAGGAGCTTCGGGCCGACGCGGGGCAGGAGCCGCCCACCGATCTGCGTCGCGGAGATCATGATCGACAGCGGCATCGGCAGGAACGCCAGGCCGGTCTGCAGCGCGGAGAACCCGAGGGTCTGCTCGAGGTAGTAGGTCAGGAACAGGAAGATCCCGAACATGCCGATCGCGACGAGGCCGATGGCGATGAACGAACCACCGCGGTCACGGTCGAGCACGACGCGCAGGGGGAGCAGCGGGTGCGCCACGCGGGTCTCGATGAACACGAAGGCCGCGATGAGCACCACACCGACCGCGAGCATGACGATCGTCAGCGGGTCGTCCCAGCCGTTGGTCTCGGCGTTGGAGAAGCCGTAGACGACCCCGACCAGGCCGAGGGTGATCGTGAGGACGCCGGCGACGTCGATGCGCGGACGCTCGACCTTCGGCGGCTTCGCCATGAAGACCAGCGCGCCGATCACGCCGAGCACGGCGAAGACGACGTTGACGTAGAGGCACCAGCGCCACGACGCGTACTCGGTGAGCACGCCGCCGAGGAGCAGGCCGATCGCAGCACCCGAGCCGGCGATCGACCCGAAGATGCCGAACGCACGACCGCGCTCCTTCGGGTCGCGGAAGGTCGTGGTGAGCATGCCCAGCGCGGACGGGGCGAGCAGCGCGCCGAACGCACCCTGGAGTGCACGGGCCGCGACGAGCAGACCGAACGAGTCCGCCAGCCCGCCGAGCACCGAGGCGACGGCGAAGCCGACGAGCCCGATGATGAAGGTGTTCTTGCGGCCGAAGAGGTCACCGAGGCGACCGCCGAGCAGCAGCAGGGATCCGAACGCCAGCGAGTACGCGGTGACGATCCACTGGCGCTGGTCGGTGCCGAAGCCGAGGTCCTGCTGCGCCGAGGGCAGCGCGATGTTCACGATGGTGGCGTCGAGCACCACCATGAGCTGCGCGAGGGCGATCACCGCGAGGGCGATCCAGCGGTGGTCCTTGCGGGGCGCGGAGCCCGCGGTCGTGGGCGCCGAGCCGGTGGGCGCGGGCGCAGTCTGTTCTGCCGTCACGGCAGGCCTCCTTGAGAAGGATGGAACGGTGTCGAAGCGCGCGCCGTCGGGCACTTCAGGTCGGGGAGGAGAAAGCGGATGCGGGGCATCCGGTTCGCACCAGTGTAAGCCCAAACGGACGCGTTGCATCCGCTTATTCCCAGAAAGTTCAACTACGTTTGCCAGCGTGACCACGATCGACCAGCACGCGGAGCTCGAGCGGCCCCTCCGCGCCGACGCTGCCCGCAACCGCGAGCTGATCCTGCAGACCGCGCGCAAGTGCTTCGCGGAACGCGGGCTCTCGGTCACCCTCAACGACATCGCGCACGAAGCCGGGGTCGGCGTCGGGACGGTCTACCGCCGGTTCGCCGACAAGGACTCGCTCATCGAAGCGCTGCTCGCGACCAAGTTCGACGCGATGAACGCCGCCGCCGCGCGTGCTGCGGAGGAGATCGACCCGCGCGAGTCGCTCCGGCTGTACCTGATGGGTGTGTTCGAGTTCCGCGCCAGGGACCGCGCACTCGCCGACGCGATCGTCCGGGCAGGCAAGGGGCGCCCGTCGATCGTGCAGGAGCGCGACCGCCTCGAGACCCAGGTCGCCGAGATCATCAGCCGAGCGCACGACGCCGGCGTGGTGCGGGTCGGCTTCGACTACCGCGACCTCCCGATGCTCACGACCATGGTGGGTGCGGTCGCCGACGCAACCCGCGCACACGACCCGAACGCCTGGCGCCGCTACGCCGAGGTCCTGATCGAGGGCGTGCTGCCGCAGCACCTCGACGACCACCGGATGCTCGGCGAGCCGCTCGACCGCGAGTCGATCGAGCGCGCGCTGCACGCCCAGTCCTGACCCACCGGACCGGAGGGCCGTGGCGGGCCCGCACCGAGCCTCCCGTCCGGCCGCAACGCGACCAGAGCACGCAGCGCGACGCGCACGCAGCACGCGGCGCGACGCGCGACGCGCGCGCAGCGCTACAACCAGCTCGGCAGCCAGTAGTGCGACCGGACGAAGTCCCACGGCACCTGCAGGGCGGTCCACATCGGGTACCAGTACGCACTCGCGAGCAGCACCACGACGAGGTACACCCCGACCCACACGATCGCCTTCGTCCGACGTGGCCGCGGATCGTCGCGTGAGCCCAGCACGAGCCCGATCGCCGCGGCCAACGCCATCACCATGAAGGGCTCGAACGCGATGGTGTAGAACTGGAAGACCGTCCGGTTCACGTACAGCAGCCACGGCAGGTACCCCGCCGCGACGCCCATCACCACGAAGCCGTACTCCCACCGGCGCCGGGTGATGAACAGCACGAGCACCGCGACCACCGCGGCCACCGCCGGGTACCAGATGAACGGGTTCGCGACGCCCGTGATCGCTGCGCCGCACCGCACTGCCTCGCACCCGTCCTGCCCGGCGTTCGTGCCGACGTAGTACATCGACGTCGGGCGCTGCATGAGCATCCACAGCAGCGGGTTCGCCTGGTACGAGTGCGGCGTGTGCAGGCCGATGTTGAACCCGTAGATCTCGGACTGGTAGTGCCACCAGTTCTGCACGCTGTCCGGCACCCACGACAAGATCCCGCTCCAGCGCTGTCCGCCGGAGGCGATCCAGTTCCGGTCCCAGCCGTCCTTCGACACGAACCACCCGGTCCATGACGCCAGGTAGGTCGCGGCGGCGATCGGCACCGTGAGCAGGAACGTCACCGGCGCCTGCTGCAGGAACGCGCTCGACGACCAAAACTCGATCCCGGCGCGCTTCCGCAGCATCATGTCGGTCAGCACTGAGTACACGGCGAAGAACGCCAGGAAGTACATCCCGGACCACTTCGTGCTCGTCGCGAGCCCGAGCGCCAGTCCCATCGCGAGCAGCCACGGCCGCCACCACAGGGACGGTCCCCAGAGGGTGTCCCGTCCGGCGGCGACCCGGCGGGCCACCCACGCGTCGAGTCGTCGAGTCGTCCAGCGGCGGTCGAGCAGCAGCGCGCCGAACCCGAGCACGACGAAGAACGTGACGATCCCGTCCAAGAGCGTGACGCGGGACATCACGATCGCCTGGCCGTCGACCGCCAGGAACCCGCCGGCGAGCGTACCGACGAGGGTCGAGCGGAACAGGGACCGGGCGATCACGGCGACGAGGAACACCGTCGCGATGCCGAGCACCGCGACCGCGAACCGCCAGCCGAACGAGTTGTCCGGCCCGAACAGCAGCATCCCGAGCCCGATGAGGTACTTGCCGAGCGGCGGGTGCGCGATGAACTCGGCCGCACTCGTGAACAGGTTCGTCTGGCCGTCCGCGAACCGTTCGTCGGTCGTCGGGAGCGAGTCGTCGGTCGGGTTCGCGGGCCAGGTGCCCTCGTACCCGAGGTGGACGATCGACCACCCGTCCTTGACGTAGTACGTCTCGTCGAACACCAGCGAGTGCGGTCGTCCGAGGTCGATCAGCCGCAGCAGGGCCGCGAGCACGGTGACCGCGATCGGCCCCGCCCAGCGCCAGGCGGCGACCCGCCACCCGACCGACATGACGCGCACCCACCAGTCGTCGAGGCGCGACCCACGGGGCACTTCGGGCGCAGAGGGGAGTGCGTCGGCCAGGTCCGTGGTCACCCGCAGCATCCTACGGATGCGGCGCAGTGATCCGCTGCGTCCACAATGGGGCGTGTGATCGTCCTCGCAGCAACCCCCATCGGCAACCTCGGCGACGCGTCGCGCCGACTCGTCGAGACCCTGTCCAACGCGACGGTCGTGGCGGCGGAGGACACCCGCACCGCGATCCACCTGATGCGAGCGCTCGGGATCGAGAACCGCCCGCGGCTCATCGCCCTGCACGAGCACAACGAACGGGCGAAGGCCGCGGAGGTCGTCGAACTCGCCCGGGACGAGGACGTCGTGGTCCTGACCGACGCCGGCATGCCCGCGATCAGCGACCCCGGGTTCCCGCTCGTCGAGGCCGCAGCGGCCGCCGGGGTCACCGTGACCGCGCTCCCGGGGCCGTCCGCGGTGCTGATGGCGCTCGCCGTGTCCGGGTTGCCGACGGACCGGTTCACGTTCGAGGGGTTCCCGACGCGGAAGCCGGGGGAACGTCGACGCACGTTCGAGGCGCTCGCCGGGGAGCAGCGGACGATGGTGTTCTTCGAGTCGCCGCACCGGCTGGCGGACACGCTGACCGACATGGCGGCCGGGTTCGGGGACGGGCGCCGAGCAGTGGTCTGCCGAGAACTCACGAAGCTGTACGAAGAGGTCCGCCGCGGGACCGTCGCCGAGCTCGCTGCGTGGGCGGCCGACGGGGTCAAGGGCGAGATCTGCATCGTCGTCGCGGGGGCGTCCGGCTCCCTGGACGAGGTCTCGCTCGACGAGGGCGTCCGGCTGGTGCTCGAGCGCGTGGCCGCCGGTACCCGCATGAAGGAGGCGTCGGCCGCCGTCGCGGACGCGACGGGGCTGTCGAAACGGGACCTGTACGAGGGCGCGCTAGCGGCGCGGTAACACGGCGGATCGCCGGACGGGAGGCTCGGGGCGGGCCCGCCA